>OZ245997.1:1590277-1908333 GCA_965230195.1 Putridiphycobacter sp. | reverse complement strand
ATACGATAGCATCAGCTCATTTTCAAACGCCTTCGATAAAAAATATGGCTTTCGACCAAGTGAAGTAAAAGGCTAATCCTTTTCGAACAAATCTTACTCCTTTTCTGACATGCTTGCCCTTTAATTGAGGCCTAAGTTTGTTTCATCAATCATTAATTACAATGCAATGAAACAAATTAAACTAATTACTATTCGTATTTTCGTAATTCTTACCGTGGCTTTAAGCTTTCCGGCTCTTGCCCTTGTACATGAACCTGGTATAACCACCACATCACAATCTCTACAAATTGAAGTCAATCTGAAAGATAAGGCACTGCTTATTTTACAGAATAAATGCAATGTCTGTCATAAAACAAGAAATCCCCGGAGAATTTTCACCTCAGGTAATATGGAGGAATCGGCACTGAAAATCTATAAACAGGTTTTTGTCAAAAAAAGAATGCCTAAGGGAAATAAAATTCAACTAACAGATAAGGAATATGATACCCTTAAAAGGTGGCTTAACTCACTAAATATTTACTCATAATGGAAACTTCAATAAAAGTAATCATGCTCTTTGCAGCAACATTTCTAACAGGACTCTCCGCTGGTTTCTTCTACGCATGGTCAGTTTCTGTTATTCCAGGCACATTAAAAATAACTGACAATAGTTATATGGAAACAATGCAATCTATTAACCGAGCGGTATTAAATCCGGCCTTCTTTATCATATTTTTTGGAAGCCTGATTCTACTCACCACCAGCTCAGTCTTACATTATCAAAATGGTCCTGTATTTTGGTTAATTGTGGCCTCAACAGTCATTTACCTGGTGGGAACGTTTGGTGTAACTGCTTTTGGCAATGTTCCACTCAACAATGAACTGGAAGCGCTCAACTTACAGAATTTAAGTACTGATCGAATCGAATTGTTCAGACAACAATATGAATTAAAATGGAATCGATACCACATAGTGAGAACAGTATTTGCAGTTATTTCTTTTCTGCTTTCACTGCTGGCCATCTTTTCACATTCAAAACTTTTGAATTTATAAAATCTTAAAATAAAACAACATGAAAAATAACATCTTAGTAATTGGCGGTACAGGTAAAACCGGCCGCAAAGTAGTAGAAAGATTAGAAAAATTGAACTACAGTGTAAGAATAGGATCCCGAAATGCCAGCCCGGCCTTTGACTGGAACAATGCAGATAATTGGCCTGCTGTCCTTGAAGGTATCGACAAAATGTATGTCACTTATCAACCCGATCTTGCTGTGCCAGGTGCCCGTGACGCCATTACCAAAATCACTCAATTGGCAAAGGAAAAGGGTGTAAAAAAAATGGTGCTTTTATCCGGTAAAGGAGAACGCGAAGCAGAACTTTGCGAACAGGTTTTAATTCATTCGGGACTGGATTTTACAATTGTGAGAGCAACCTGGTTCAATCAAAACTTTAGTGAAAGTTTTTTACTTGATCCTATTTTAGCAGGACATGTAGCATTGCCACTGTCAGAAGCCAGAGTACCTTATGTTGATACAAATGATATTGCAGATGTAGTGGTGGAGTCATTACTGAATGATGAGCATAATGGTAAAATTTATGAGTTAACCGGCCCTGAAGCACTGACCTTTACTGAAATTGTTGATCAAATTGCACAAAGTACCGGACGAACCATTAAATTCACTCCGGTTTCCCTCCCGGAATATGTTAAAATGATGGAAGATTTCCAGGTCCCTGCTGATTACATCTGGCTGATAAACTATTTGTTTACTGAAGTATTTGCCTCAGCAGGAAATGATAAGGTAACAAATGATATTGAAAAAGTATTGGGGAGACCACCAATCCACTTTTCAGATTATGTAAAAGAAACCGCCGATAAAGGCATCTGGCAGCCACAAACTGCACCTGTCAATTAATAATGTCAGTGCAACTGGTTCCTTTTTGAATCAGTTGCTCTTTCTTATTTTAAAAAGTCAAACAAACCTGTATCTTTAGCGGGGTATTATTTCAACCTGTAGTTTGCAATGCAATTAATATTTGAACTGATAAAGCATCCTGATATGTCCAAAGTTTTGGACCTGTTTAAAGAAGCGGCAGAAAAAATTGCCAAAATGGAAATTGATCATTGGCAATATTGGAAAAACCCACCTTCCGAAAAAATTCATTGGGTGAAAGACGGTATTCAGAATAATGAATTCTTTTTTATTAAACAGGCCAACGGTGAAACTGCAGGTATGGTTAGGATATTAGACGAAGATTTATTGTATTGGGGTCAGCAAAATACAAAGGCTAAATATGTTCATTCATTAGTGGTTAAGGAAGAATTTAGTGGACAAGGCATTGGTCAGTTAATACTTCAGGAAATTGAAAAACTGGCAAAAAAGGATGAATGTGACTATCTACGACTTGATGCTGATGCTGCAAATCCCAGACTTTGTCAATACTACGAAAAACAAGGGTTTACCAAAGTTGACACTAAACAACTGGCCCTGTCGACTTACAATCTTTACGAAAAGAATTTAAAGTAATCATGCTAAAAAATTAGTCCTGTATTTTTTAATTAATAAAAAAGTTCTACATTTGTGACTGACCAGTCAGTCATATGAATAATAAAGAAAAAATAATACATACCGCTTTGGAACTGTTTTCTATTAACGGCTATACAGAAACCTCCGTTGATAAAATAGCAAAGAAAGCAGGCGTATCGAAAGGACTAACCTATACCCATTTTAAAAATAAGGAAGATTTACTGCGGGTAACCATTGAACAAACCATTACAAAAATGACAGCAGAAATGATGGCAGTTCAGGACATCAATTTTGAATCGTTTTTTAACTTCTTTTTTAGCAGTCTGAAAAAAAACACAAAAGTGATCAGGCTTTGTCTCCTTTTGGTTATACATCCACAAACACCTTCAAAAGTTATTTCAGTACTTGACAAACAAAAAGATGAGCTTCTGGATTTATTTTCAAACTTATTGCAGGATCGGTTTAAAGAGAATGCAAAAAAGGAAGCTGAAATCCTTCTGGCCACCATTGACGGTATTACCATGGAATACGCTACAAACCCTAACAATGATAGCCTTGAAACCATACAACAATATCTTACTAATAAATATCAATCATGAATACTACTGTAAAAATCATAATAACCGCTTTACTACTTTTAATTGCAGCAAATCCATATTTAAATGGCAATGGTACGCCAGGCGGATTAAGTGAACTTCAAAGTCTGGGATTAGTTCCGGCCATTGCATTAGTGGTTGTATTTTTTACAGCTATTGCATTTTATTGCAGATCGTTGCAAAAAACATTAGAATTAGTGAAAGCAGAAAACAGGACCAGAAAACCCAAAAGTGTATGGTACATGTATCTGATTCCATTCAATTTTGTTGAAGATTTTTTTATCATTATAGACATTTCAAATTCATTAAAAAGAGAAATGCAATCCAATAAAAAGTTGGCCAATTTTGGAGATTTTGGCCTGACACTGGGTATAGGCTGGTCAATTGCGCAAATCTTTTCCTTTATACCAAATATTGCAGGACAAATTGCGGGATTTACCGGAATTGTTTTATGGATAATTCACTGGATTTTAATTGGTAAAATCAATAAAACATTAAAAGAGGTATCAGCTTAATACCGATACCCCTTTTCGTATAAATCAATTATAAAATCGCCTTTAATTTTTCTTCTAAAACAGCTTTAGAAGTTGAACCAACATGCTTGTCAACTACCTCACCATTTTTGATATATAATACAGTTGGCATATTACGAACGCCAAACTTAAACGAAAGCTTAGGATTGATATCCACATCTACCTTACCTATTGTAACCTGGTCACTATACTGATCTGCTAAAATCTCAATCGATTCACTAACTGTTTTACAAGGACCGCACCATTGTGCCCAAAAATCAATTACTGCAGGTTTGGTATTATCATTTAAAATTGTTTCAAAATTGTTGTCTGTTATTTCAAGTGCCATAATTATTGTGTTTTTATGATACAAAGGTCAGTAAATTGTTCTAAATTTGAAAGTAGTTATATAAAAATTACCTAGTCACATTTTATAGACCATAATTGATTTTTAGATACTTATGAAAGAAGAAAATTTAAAAAAAATTCAGATTCGTTCTGCCTCTCCTGTTGATTACACCATGCGCACCATTGGTGGAAAGTGGAAACCTATTGTACTTTATTTGATTTCAAGTGGAATTAATCGTTTTGGTTTACTGAAAAGAGGTATCCCCGATATTAGTAAACAAATGCTAACCCGACAGCTTCGTGAACTGGAGGCAGATGGCTTAATTACACGTAAAATTTATGCTGAAATACCACCAAGGGTAGAGTACTTTATGAGCAAAAAAGGGACTTCAATCCTTCCTATTATCGACTCAATGTATGCCTGGGGAGAGGAACATATGCGCTTTGATGATGAAGGTAATATTATCTGATCAAATTCAATAATGCTTATATTTACTGTTAAGTGAGCAGAAAATTGTTTGAATGAAATACGCCATTGTACCACCATGTGATACCCTCAGGGACTTTATCAGTCATTTTTGGGTTGGCACCTGGGAACCAGGGCATCAACCGGTGAATGATTATTATATTATTGCCAGCAGCATGACTGAAATTGTTTTCGCATTTAACGAAACGAGTCATTATTCTGATCTACTGTTCTCATCTGTTCAGGGGCATACACATCTTCCCAATACAATTAAAGTAGCCAATTATAATCATCTTATTGGTGTTTCATTTCATTCTTATGCCATTCCCTTTCTTTTTGGTATTTCCCCAACTGAACTGAGTCGGGAATTTATATCACTTGATACTTTCCTGGGGTTAGAAGGTAACCTCCTCAGCGAAAAAATAGCATTGGCTAATACAACCAATCAACGCATTAAAATCCTTTCTGATCATTTTATCTCAGCCTTAAATAAAAGTAAACAAGGAGATACATTGATTATTGGTGCCATTAATGAAATAAAAAAGCATCAGGGTATCATAAAAGTTGAAAAACTAGCGGAGTCCTTTCATCTTTCTCAAAAACAATTTACCCGCCGCTTTAAATCTTTTTCGGGGTTTAACCCTAAAATGTACTCCCGAATTACGCGCTTCGAATCAATGATAAACCAGTATCCAACTACCGGTAACCTAACTGATACCGCATATGCAAATGGGTATTTTGACCAGGCTCATTTTATTCATGAAGTTAAAGCATTTACGGGTTTTAACCCCAAAGCATTCTGGCAGTTGAGCGAACGTTAGAACTGTAAATGTCTATTTTTTACAATTTATTGAACTATCACAATTCTAGTTTTGCATTGCAAATAATCATTAAGTATAATGCAATGAAATCATACAGAAAAACTTCAATTGTTGCCGGATCATTGATCATTTTAGGAATTGTTGCCGGCATTTTTAGTGTCGCTCCCTCAGTAGAAGGCATAGATTACCTTTCAAAAGCTTTCGAAAGTAAAAATCAAATTCTAATGGCATCAGTATTTCAGTTCCTCCTGGTTCCCATCTATATTGGATTTGCTCTGCTACTCTATCCTATACTAAAAAATTACAATACCAGTCTGGCATTGGGGTTTGTCAGTTTTAGAGTAATCGCTTCGGTATTTCAAATTGTCGGAGTTATACTTCTGCCCCTTTTTATATTAATTAGTGAAGCATATCTCCAAAGCCAAACTTCGAATACTTCTTCGCTGGAAATATCTGGTGAACTATTAAAATCAGCCCGTGATTTAGCCAACCATCTTGGCGTAATGCTAGCCACCGGGCTGGGTAATTTGCTATTATACTTTGTGTTCTTAAAAACAAAACTGATCCCCTCCTGGTTGTCACTTTGGGGACTAATTGGTAATGTACTGGCAATGCTAACCAGCTTTTTTATTCTTTTCGAATGGTTTGATGTCATCTCAACAGCATTTATTGTGATGACTGTTCCATTGGTTATTCAGGAAATTGTTTTGAGTGTTTTTCTGCTGACTAAGGGCTTTCAATTTAAGTCAAACCATCTTAGGAAATAGGATCCTTTTGAATAAATGAATCAAAGAAAAGCTGTACCTTTAACATAGATCATTAACCAAAGGCATTACATGAATAATCATCTGGTAGAATATTTGTCCCAATTTGTAAATCTGACACAGGAAGAAATCGACTATATTGAGTCAAATAGTATGGTCAAAGAATACAAAAAGGGAGATATACTATTGAGAGAAGGACAAATTGCGAAAAACACTTTTTTGATTTTGAAAGGCTGTGTTAAAAGTTTTTACCTTGAAGATGGAGAAGAATATATCACAGATTTTTTTGTCCAAAAAAATTTAATCATACCGGCCGGATATGCCCAACAAAAGCAGTCCGGCTATTTTTTATCATGTCTGGATGATTCTATCATTTCAACCGGTACAATAGAACGGACCTCAGCATTTTTGCAACGTTTCCCCCGACTGGCACAAATTTGTTTGCAAATCAGCAATGATTTGATCGCCAAACAGCAAGTGTCATTTGATGAGTATAAAATGCTATCTCCCGAAGTTCGGGTATAATAAATTTGTGGAAGACCGACCTGATTTGGTCAATGACGTTCCCCAGTATATGATTGCAAATTATCTGGGCATTAAACCACAATCATTAAGTAGAATTCGGAAAAGAATTGCAAAAAGCCCCTCTTCCTGAACGAAATTAACCTGGGTGAATGAAACTCACTAAAAGGTGAAATAGTTTTGCATAAAAAACAATTTAACATGAAAGCAAAACTCTCAACCTTATGGATTTTTATCCTGTTTAATCAATTATTCAGAGACGTTCACGAACTATTCCGACCAGGTGCACTGTCCGAAATGCAAACCGGTATCATGAATGGTAACGAAATAACTGATTCTCTACTACTCATTGGTGGTATAATGGCCGAAATTCCTATTCTGATGGTTATTTTATCCAGAGTACTAAACCATAATGTCAATCGCTGGATCAATATAATTGTAGCTGTATTAACCAGTCTGATGACAATTCAAAACGGTGCAAATGACATGGATGATGTTTTTTTCATGACTATTATTTTGATCACTTTAGTCATTATTCTGTGGCAGGCCTGGACATGGAAACAAAATAATGAACCTTCTATAGCATCATAACTTAACAGTATTATGGAAGAAAATAATTTAAGTCGAAAGGTTTGTATGATTACAGGTGCTACCAGTGGCATAGGTTTAGCCGCAGCACGTCAATTGGCACAACTGGGAATGGAATTGTTTCTGGTTTGCAGAAATCAGGAGAAAGGTGAACAGGTCATTAACATGATACAAAATGAAACCGGTAACGACAAACTGCATCTGATAACAGGAGATTTAGCCTCGCTTCAGGAAGTCAGATCTGTTGCCCACACATTTCTTCAATACAATAAACCACTCCATATTTTACTGAATAATGCCGGTGTATTTAATACACAAAGGAAATTAACCAAAAATGGGTATGAGGAGATGTTTGCAGTCAATCATCTTGCACATTTTCTATTAACCAATCTATTATTGAATTGCATTAAAGCCAGTGCACCGGCCAGAATTGTAAACGTAGCCTCAGGCGCACATATGCTTGTTAAAGGGATTAACTTTGACGACCTAAACTTTGATAATAACTTCCGTTCCCTAAAGGTATACAGTCATTCCAAACTGGCCAATGTACTTTTTACACATGAGCTCGCAAAGCGCTTACAGGATACTAAAGTAACAGTCAATTCCGCTTACCCTGGTGAGGTGGGGACCGGTTTGGGCACCCAAAACGGACTGTTTGGGAAAGTTCTGTCTGCTATCATGAAACTATTTCTGCGCACCCCTGAAAGAGGTGCAGAAACCTCAATTTACCTGTGTACCAGTAAAGAGATTGAGAGTATTTCCGGGAAAAATTTCAGAGACTGTAAGGAAAAGCTACCCAAACCATGGGCTACTGATGATATAACTGCTCAAAAACTATGGGATGTCAGCAAAAAACTAGTCGGTATCAATCAATAACTACTGCCCGGGGAGACTTACTCTCCGGGTAAGTCTGTTTTTCTGATTTGGAAATTCCGGGCATTTTAGTACCTTCACCTCAAGTGTTCTGTAACTGCTAATCATAAATGACTTTGCAACCAAAATGAAAAAGGATATCCCACAAATTGATTTCAAGGCTTCCATTAGCCAACATTTTGGTTTTGAAATTGTTCCAATTGAAAAGATTGCACAAAATAAAGAACAGTATCAACACAACCCCGAACACCCGCATCAGTTAAAATTCTATAATCTGATATTTTTTACAGAAGGTAAAGGCAGACATTTTATAGATTTTGAATGGTATCCGGTTCAGCAAAACAGCCTGGTTTATTTAACAAAAGGACAAGTCAATGCTTTTGAGTTTTCAGAGAGCCTCAAAGGGTACTGCCTTATTTTCACCGAAGCCTATTTTGTGAAATGCTTCTCTAATTTGTCAGAAGATTTTGTATTCCGGTTATTTAACCCGCAGTTGTTTTCACCTATATTACAAATTCCGACTACATCCGATTTTGTGCACTATTTTGATTTACTCCAAAAGGAATTCCATCAAACAGATACTTTTAATCAAAAAACAATTATCGAATCATTGTTCATTATTCTTGTTTCAAAGGCAGAGAATATTAAGCAAAATCAGACCTATCATATTAAAGGCTCTTCAAAAATTTTGGTTTTCCAAAAATTTACTGCCTTAATCGAGCAGAACCTGGCAAAAAGCAGAAGTGCTGATTTTTATGCAGACAAGTTAGCCATTACTTATAAGCACCTTAATACAATTTGTAAGGAGCTCCAAAATAAAACAGCCAAAAATATCATAGATGACTTTGTGATTCTCGAGGCAAAACGAAATTTAATTAACTCCTCCTTAAAAAGTAATGAATTAGCTTATAAATTAGGATTTGAGGATCCTACTAATTTCACAAAGTACTTTAAGAAAAAAACAGGTTTAACCCCTAATTCATTCAAAAAATCCATTTTAGAACTCTAAAGGTTCGATTTTAACCATTTTTAGTCCATTTTTCATCTTTTACGAGATTTAAATTTGGTTCACCTTTGTATCACATTAAAATTAAAACAAATGAAACAATTAGTGACAACAGTTGCAATTGCATTATTGATAGCATCTTGCGGCACATCAAAAAAAGTATCAGATACTAAAAACAATGAAAAAATGGAAACAAAAACAACATTATTAAACAAAGAAAAAGCTTCAGCTTTAATCAGAAGTCTGGAAACCGGAGACCAATCAACAATTGGATATATTAATCCCACAAAGTACATACAACATAACCTGATGGTTGCTGATGGATTAGAAGGGTTTGGAGAGGTATTACACCATGCACCTGAAGGAGGTTTCAAAGCCAATGTAGTGCGCTCATTTCAAGACGGAAACTATGCCTTTACGCATACCGTATACGATTTTTTTGGGCCAAAAATAGGTTTTGACATTTTCAGATTTGAAGATGGAAAAATTGTGGAACACTGGGACAATTTAGCTGAAATAACACCAGCAAACCCAAGTAACCATTCTCAGGTTGACGGCAGTACTGACCTGAAAGATTTGGACAAGACTGAAGATAATAAAGCTTTGATAAAAGATTTTATCAGTACAATATTAGTTAAGGGAGAATTTGGAAAAATGGGGAATTACTTTGACGGAGACAACTATATACAACACAATTCAATGGTTGGAGACGGTCTTTCAGGTTTAACCAAAGCGCTGGAAGAAATGGCCAAAAATGGTATTACTATGGTTTACGAAAAGAATCATATTGTATTGGGAGAAGGGAACTTTGTACTGGCTGTTAGTGAAGGACAATTTGCAGGAAAACATTCCTCATTCTATGATTTATTTAGGGTTGAGAATGGCAAAATTGCTGAACATTGGGATGTAATTGAACCAATCCTTCTGGCCTCAGAACATAAAAACAATAATGGTAAGTTCAATTTTTAGTTTTAAAAGACATTTTATTGCCACCAACAAATAAAACCAGTAACGGTTTGGGTGAAAACCCGAACCGTTTTTTGTATATTGTTTCCATAAATAGAGGAAGTACTTTAGTGGTATACTTCACCCAAAAAGCACAGGCCTTTTTATAACATGAGTCCCTTTAAATAAAAAACTATTAGTATGAATTTATCAGCACAGGCTCAGGAAATTTACACTCAAATTGGTGGTCAGGACACAAAACTGGGAGATTTGAGGAAGATAGCCAAAACAATAAAAAAAAATCATGATCTCGCGTTAGAACTTTGGTCAACAGGTAATTTCTATGCCAGGCAACTGGCTATATTGATTATGGATAAAAAGCTCATCTCACAGGAGCTGATTGACAAGCTTGATAAAGATATTCAGAACCATGAGTATAGTGAGAAAACACAACTGGCGGATTGGTTAATGTCAAACCAGCTCACAAAAGATAAAAAAACAATTGCATTAATTGAAACCTGGGCACATAGTCCTTCCCCGATTCAGAGACGAATATTTTGGTACTACCAAGCACGTTTAAGATGGATGGGAAAAACAGACCATGATAATACAGATGATCTGCTGGTTCGTGTTGAAAATGAAATGGCCAATGAAGCCCCTGAAGTGCAATGGGCCATGAATTTCACAACCGGTTGGATTGGTACTTTTGATGACACATATCGAAACAGGTGTATTGATCTGGGTGAAAAAATAGGACTTTTCAAGGATGAGGTAGTATCAAAAGGTTGTACTCCCAACTATTTGCCTCAATTTATTTCGATAGAAGTTGACAAACGAAAAAATAAGTGATTATAAATCAAAACTGACTGTGATTTACATTACCCAATTGATATTTGTAAAAGAAGACGAAGAGCAAAAATTCCTGGAATTCGAAGACCACGCTATTCCGCTAATGGAAAAGTATAATGGTAAAATTATTTACAGAATACGTCCGGGAAAGGATAATTTTATTGACGAAACCAAAGAATTACCATACGAAATACACTTGATATCATTTCAGTCAGAACAGGACCTGAATCACTTTATGCAAGATGACAGTCGCTTAGAATTTATACATCTAAAAGACGAGTCGGTAAAATCGATACTAATGGTAAAGGGTGAAAAAATGTAGATGTGAATTTAGATAACTTTAAAATACAAATCAGGTCGATTACCGACTTTTCGGAAGATGAATGTGCACTCTTTATTCCTAATTTAAAAAAGAAAACGCTCAAGAAAGGAAACTTTCTTTTAAGGGAAGGGCAAAAGATTGACGAAATATCATTTGTTGAAAAAGGTGTACTCCGACTTTACTACCTCTCAGATGGAAAAGAAATTAATAATCACTTTTTTCTTGAAAATGATTATGCGGTTTCTTATCTCGACTTCCTTAAAAATACGCCAAGTCGATACTATATTCAGGCTCTGGAAGATTGTGAACTATTCGCTTTTAACTCTAAAACGTTGCAAAGTGCCTATGATGAATCAAAAAACTGGGAACGTTTTGGGAGAATTATTGCTGAAAGCGTTTATGCCACTGCCACCAACCGGTTTGAGTCATTTTTGTTCCTCTCTGCCAAGGAACGTTATCTGCAAATGTTGAAAAACTATCCCAGATTCATTCAACGTATCCCGCTTTACCACCTGGCCTCCTACCTTGGTATAGAAAGAGAAAGTTTAAGCAGAATCAGAAAGGAAATTTCACAATAGGGTACGATTGTAACATACATCAATTTTTAAGTAAACTCATGACCATAATTTTGCGGTGTTAATTAATCAAAACACTAATAAATTATATCAAAATGAGAAAACCATTTATTTATTTAGCAGCAATTATTTCGGGTATTTTAGTCTCTTGCGGCACCCCAAATAAAATCGTTATTCCAACCAGTGACACTTTACCTTCCATAGAGGATAACTACACCATAGTTTGGGTAGGAAAAGGAGAATCCTATGTCTTTGTTAATGGAGATTATAAGAGAAGTGTCAGCAATGATTATTCTTTTGAAGTTATTCAAAGACGCTACGGTAACTCATGGCAATCTGTCAAAAACATGCACAGAATTCACCCTGACTATGACGGAAGGGCTGGCGAGAGAGAACAAACCATGTTTTTTGGGATTGAATTTAGTGGTAAAGGGGAAAAAATCCAGTCAACCATTAACTCATCCCTGGGTAATGGAACGGGAATTTCTGATACTGAATTCAGAAAACAAACAATTCAATTTTCAGTAGATGATATTAGTTCTTTTGCGCCATACAATACCATGAGAATCACACAGGATTATCAGTATGAAAAAGGTATTTTGCTGGAAACAGTAGAATTATTTAAGCTGGAAGACGGGAAAGAAACCCCTTTCGCAAAAATTGAAGAAAAAGCAATTATTTTCAGGCCAACAATACTTGAGGCCGCACCGACTACCTTTCAATAATATTATAGAATAAACATTGTACAAGTGTAAACATCCTGACCTTCCGGTTGGGATGTTATCTTGTTTTTAAACCAAACAAAACCAGTGATTATCAAACTGATAATTTTACACTTTTAATAATCAATCCCCCTGAACCTGGTAAAACATACTGGTATAAAGATTAAATCATTATTTTAGTAAAGACTAAAGTCGGATTATTTAACGAAACCAAAACAGTATGAAATTCAAAGGTGCAGTAGAAATAGCCAAACCAAGAGAAGAAGTGGTAAAGTACTTTGCAGACCCGCAATACCTTGGTGAATATCAGGATGGATTTGTCCTGAAAGAACTTCTTGAAGGTGAAGCCGGTCAGGATGGTGCGGTATCAAAAATGCTATATAAATATGGTAATCGTGATATGGAATTGACTGAAACGATTACTGCCAACCGGCTACCGGACACATTTGAATCGAGCTATCATCATAAACATATGGACAATACTATGAAGTGTACATTTGTTGAGTTGGACCCACAGAAAACGCGTTATGAATATGAATTTCATTATACCCGAATCAATTGGGTAATGCCTAAATTGATGGCTATTCTTTTTCCCGGAATGTACAGGAAACAAGGTGAGAAATGGATGAAACAATTTAGAGATTTTGTAGAAAAACAGTAAAACTATGTGGGAAGAAAAGTTAAAGATTTATGATGAGCTGGTTGCTAAATGTCCAAGGTTTGAGAGAAAAGGCAAGACGGTACCTAATACTGCTGCAAATGGCTACATGTTTTCGTTACTTAACAAGGCCGGAGAAATAGGAATCAGATTTTCAAAAGAAGTTCAGAAAAAATACCTTGAAGAATTTAATACCACCATTTTTAAATCTTATAATTCAATAATGCATGGCTATGTCCTGATTCCTGAAACTATGCTGAATGATCTGGACAATGTGGCAAAATACTTAGATGAAAGCTACGATTATGTAATGAGTCTTGAACCTAAGTAGGTTTATCAGTAGTGGGTAGTAGGTAGTAGGTAGTAGGTAGTAGGTAGTAGGTAGTAGGTAAAATAATTGATAATAATGTGATGATACCTTCATAGAGAAATATATCTGGTATGAGAATTTACTGTGGGTACGAATATTTCGGACCATGACAATGTACTCCTTCTACTTGATCAACTTGATTACAACATGGTCAACTAAAGTAAAAGACTTATTAATAAATAGTTGCACTAAAAAACAAAAGATGCCATGTCAAACCATAGGTATCGCGTATTGATGTGGGCGACGTTGAAGAGCATGCCCGTCGGGGCATTGACATTCTTGAGTGAATTTTCTTCGCCCTCGCCATAGAAACGCACTTCGGTTAGACTACGCCCTAAGACATTACTGCGGGTGGAGCTTCCTCCTATGGTACTCTTCGCATCTCCTTGACTCGCTTGCGTCTCCAGAGCAACCACGGCCTTGTCATTCGTGCTTGGATCTGTTTCTGCCATCGAGGTGCATACCTTCCCATCACGTTGCGTCATGCTGGAGGCGGCATTGATGTGACGTTTCGATCTCGCTTTCGTGAACGGATTCGAAGAACGCGTCCTTCTTTTCGATGCTTTCACACTCGTCTCTTCGCCAATCGGCATTTCCATCGAAACACCACCTCGGAAGGAAGACGCATTCGAAGCCATCAGCTCCCAAACCGCTGAGAGCGTCGCCACCGCAGCCAGATGTGCCAATGGAGCGTGGAGGGAAGCGCGGACACGAATGGTTTCAGCGTCTCCTATCCAAATTCACACCGTCCTTCGGTCGTTCCAAGACGTCTCTCATTCTGGATTTCGAAAAACCGCTGATCAACCTCGACAACAGAATCAAGGAGGCACGTAATGGTCCAGAACTCTGTTGTCATGACAATGGGACTTCAGGTACGCAGAGTGGCAGAAGAGAATGGAGTCGATGTCTCTGAGCAGATCCACACCCTCGAGGAACGTTCCAAACAAGTTCAGCTTCGATGTCATACGGATGTGTGATACTGACGCTCTTTTCATTGGATGTTTAGCTTCGGAGGGAGACATATAGTAAGCTGACACCGAATCAGCGATTGCAGGTGGCACGGCATCCCAATCGGCCGACCTGCTTGGACGTTGTGATGAATATCACAGAAAAGTTTATCGAACTGCATGGCGATCGGGCCGGGAATGATGACAAGGCAGTCGTGGCTGGAATTGGCAGAATCGATGGAATGTCTTGTATGTTCATCGGACAACAAAAGGGACGAAACACCAAAGCAAGGAGGCAGAAAAGAGAGAGCTGATGTCGATGCCATGCGATGCTGCAGGAAAACATCGAACGGAATTTTGGCATGGCTCAACCGTCGGGTTTCCGCAAGGCCTTGAGGTTCATGCAGCACGCGGACAAATTCGGGTTTCCCATTGTGACGTTTGTGGATACCCCTGGTGCCTATGCTGGTGTCAAAGCAGAGGAACTCGGCCAGGTGTGGAGCCTGTCGTCCGTCTTCGAAGAAGAGAAGCTTCTCTGTTGATCTCAGGGAGAAGCAATTGCAAGAAATCTGCGCGAGATGTTTTCGCTTCGTGTGCCTGTGATCAGCGTTGTGATCGGAGAGGGCGGTTCTGGAGGGGCATTGGCGATTAACTGTGCCAACAAAGTGCTCATTATGGAGAATGCTGTTTACTACGTTGCCAGTCCCGAAGCCTGTGCAGCCATTTTGTGGAAGAGTCGTGATAAGGCAGAGCAAGCGGCAGAGGCTTTGAAGATTACGGCAGATGATTTGATGGAAATGGGCATTGTGGATGAAGTGATTCCTGAACCGTTGGGTGGCTCACACTCCGATCCTGTCCGTTCCTTTCCAGCAGTGAAAGAATCGGTGGCGAGATGGCTGCACCACTACATCAAGATGACAGACGAGGACATCACACGCGACAGGCCTGGTCATGACGAGAATCTTGACTGCTGAAGGAAGTTCCCCTTGCAGGTACATGCGCTATCGCCAGTTTGGAGTATTCTCGGAATTCTTGGTACGGGGTGGAGCCTACGAAAAAACACTAAAGGCACGGAAAGAAGTAGGTCACATGAGCATCGTTAAGATAGAGCAGAATCGATATCCGTTAGGCAAGAGGGGTCTATACAGATGCCGGCACATGGTGTGTCGATGAGGAGGAGGCAGAGTACGTGGAACAGGCAGTGGACATGGCAGAGCGCTGGGAAGAGAATATTTCCGGTTCTGACAGGCATCTCTCTTTCGCTTCTCCAGATGTGTTTCCTGTTCTTAGACAAGGAACAATGGTTGACGATTCCAGAGATAGAGCTGGAGAGTTTGAACGAGGCATTTGAGACACTGGAAGGTGCCGATGCAGAACTGGATACCATCGAGGGTTCAGACAAGGAGGCCAATGCACCAGTAGCTCTTCTCACACTTATCACACTTTTGGAAGATTACATGTGCACAGGAGACCCATCATCACACGCCTCTACAACAGGTAGACCCCCCGAGAAAAATAACAGAAGTGAATGGATCTGGCGATTTTGAAGCGATGGAGCATTCTCCATAGCTGCGTTGTCATCATGAGTCCTGCATATGTGGACAGGTGTCATTGTTAAACTTCTTGTTTTTGTGTGAAATGTCTCAGAGTGGACACAGACTTAGTAATGATGTGTGTGTTGATTATAAGAGGCCTAAATTTTGTATAGCCGTCACAGCATCAATGCAATGAACGATTGTTACGCCTATCACAGACCGATCGGCCCACAAATCCCCCCTGGTCACCTTCCCTAGTCCAATGAGAACAAAATGGAGCAACCCCACCACAAAAGTGGGGCCCTGCTATGAGTCCTTCCATAGGCCTAGTTTACAGAAAACGACTTTTCTGATTGCTCCGTCTATCGAAGCTCAAGAATATCTAGTTAACGAGATTCTCAGTGACGTGACCAAAACTGTGATGGAGGAGGGAGAAGCCCCTGGCAGAGATACAGCTCTTTTTACTTTATTGTGTCAGAATTTTGGCAGACGAACAAGCGAATTGATAGCAGTAGCAATAATAGTGTCTTGTCGTGTCATGTCTATGGCAAAGTTATGGTACTTTCTCAAAAACAAAGCCATCTTCCCTTAGTTGCATATACGTATTTAAGCACATGTGCATGCATCCATGCACTTGACCTTTGTGTTCTAACAAGAAGAATCCAAAATCGAACAGACCCAAAGCAGAGAGACGTCACTTTCATTCACTGATACTGTGTTAGATCTTACGTAGTAGTTAGATCGACTGGAACCATACATGAACAAAAAATTCAAGAAAAAATGGACAGCAATGAAACATACCACAACCATCAAAACAAACCCAACCAAACCAACAAGAGGATGGCCTTCACGGAGATCAGTGCCTTATGTTTCATACTCTCGCACGTCATGCAGGTTCACCTTATTGTTGAACTGTGAGCTCCTCTTCTCTGCAAGAGCATTGTTTTTGTACGATATACGGATGGCCTTACAAAAATGAAATAGACATCCTGCGAAGGATGGTCTTTTGAAAGGCGTCCTTGGAAGATATTGGTAACAGGGCAGACAGAAGAGAGTGAGTTGTCACAGAAATGCTTGCCTATTATTGAACCTGCCTCAAGAATCTATGCATTCCGACCATTCGATCCACAACCCAATGTCTAACTCAGTTGTGGAGGGGGAGGAGGAAAGGACTGTACAGTACTATACCACTCTGAATACTGCCTGTGCCATTCTTTATATTTCTTTCTCCACGCCTCGTACTCCTCCCGGACGGCATTAAACTCGTCAAGTGTCTGAATGCTCGGCGGCATAGCTGGCGGCTGGAGGGGTCTCATTTCGGCAGTGGAAAGTGACGTCAGTTCTGCACCATGATGTGACCCAGCATCGCTGTGTTCGCTCTGGGCATCGAACCAGGAGAGCCGATCATCGACATCCGCATCTAAACATTCACAGTCTCCCTCTTCTGAATAGACAATACTCGAGGCAGAAGTTGTGTGACTCAGACGACTGGGGAGTCGAATACAGTTCATACGTCTTTGGTGAGAGGTGGATCCCGTTTCGCAGCTGATCTCGGAAACGGCTGTGCACCGTGCCATCCCTTCTCGAGACGACGACCGACTCATGACAGATGCCGATGACACATACGGGTCCCAGTGATTCCAGAAAGGATGCCTCTTCTCCAACCGTTCCTTCCAGCTCAGAAACTCAGATGGAGAGACATTCCCTATCCAATCGGTCGATCTTGGAGGAATGGACCGCATGACATCTGATGTCACTGCCGGAGTCTCCACCAGTTTCTGATAAGCCATTTGATCTGCTCTGTTGACAAGTGGATCTCTGTACCACTCTGTTGGAATCTGTTGCGGAAGTTCGACCAATTCTGTTCCCTCTGCCATGTACCGTTCAAGTTGTGTTTTCTCAGAAGGTGTCACCAGCGTCACAGAGATGCCATGTGTGCCAAAGCGTCCTGTTCTTCCAATGCGATGCTGATAGGTCTCTTGATCATAGGGTAAATCCAAATTGCATACGAGATTGACACGTTCCAGATCGATGCCTCTCGCAATCAAATCTGTCGACACGATCACTCGCAGTTCAAACTGACGCATGGCAGACATCGTGGATGCTCTGTGCTGTTGGGATTTGTGACCAGATGTAAAGGCAGAAGGAAATCCGGAGGCATTGAGACGCTCAGACAGGACTTCGGCTTTGTCACGAGCATTGCAAAAAACGACGGCTTGATAAAATGAAACGCAACTGAAAATCTCGAACAGTGAGTTGATCTTTGCCTCAAAGATCACAGCGTCTGCTTCCGGAGACAACTGCTGCTGCTGCTGCTTGACCATCTTGTAACATTGCTTGACCCCCAGCAGCGGTTTCTCACTCTCTTCAACGAAAACCCTTTGGGGATAATCCATTTCCCTCTCAACCTCTGACAAGATTTCTGTGGAATAGGTGGCAGAAAATGCGAGAGATTGACGTGCAGAAGGGAGAGAGGAGACCAAAAATTGAACAGATTCTTTAAGACTTTCGGAATACAATTGATCGGCTTCATCCAGCACGAGAAGACGCACGTGATCCAGATGAATTTCACTCTTCTGCACGAGATAGCAGAGCCGTCCCGGTGTGGCCACAATAACATGACAGGGACGTCGAAGGCGTTTGCGATCTTCACTAACCGCCACGCCTCCAGTAAATACACCACATGAAAGATTAGGATATGGCAAGTTGTTTGCTATTTTTCGGATCTCCGACGCTATCTGCTGTGCAATTTCGCGCGTCGGTGCAAGAAGAACTGCCTGAGGAAATGACAAAGAAGCATCGACGCGATCCACACATGCCAATACAAAAACGAGCGTCTTGCCAGTCCCAGACTTGGCTTTGACGATGAGGTCCGTTCCAAGACGTGCTAAAGGAATCGCGGTTTCTTGAACGGGAGACGGTGAACGGTACCCTGCCAGCAACAAGGCTCGCCGTAACGTGTCAGACAAATGCAGTTTGGCAAAAGAAGAGGACGCAGCGGACAATACGTCCTGTGTGCGTCGACGCCCATTGAACGAATGAACCAAAACCATATTGACGCCCTTATCTCTGTCGCGAAATGCCCTGCGCGGAGAAGTGCTGCGAGGAAGAACACGTCAGCAGGGCGTGGAGGAAAATGACACATTGTGTAGGTACGGGTTGCATCGATAGCGGTTGACGATGGAAGTCGACGAGAACGAACTCCAATGCCGAAGGCGATGGTCCACCGACCTGACGCGACGGCTGGCGAAGCACACCGAGGCATTTGAACGGGTGAAGTGCGGATTGGGTCCCATTAAAGTTTGACTGGTCGACGTTGTTAGAAGGTATGGCCCATAATGGATGCTGGAATGTCTTTGGTAAACGGCCAAGCAACAGCAGCTACTCGTCAACAACGGATGCGTCATTCCACGAGTATTCCTTACCCATGTCAAGAGAGTGTGAGATTGGATGACTGTCGAATGGATGTCAAACCGGCAGAGATGTTTTGGATGAGTGAGAGCGGTCCGCTGCAGAGTGAGACGCAGGTGCCTGTACCAGCGTTTTTTCATCGACCGAGCATTCGCTTAAAGCTTTGTGCAGTGTCCTTCGATATCTGCTGGACATCAGCGAAGACCGCTTGAAGAAGAGCGTTTCGAGATTTTGCATGTCGTCCAGGCGCTGTTGAAAAATATGGATCTCAACATCGTGGCACATAAACGCGATCTCAAACTCGTGAAAACTGCACAGACTCTGGTGCGAGAGGCAAACCAACGGCCAAAGTGGACGAGGGAATTCTTCTATCCATGTCTCATTCAACAGAAGAATGATAAGACAGATGTTGCCCTGCTCATGGCTTTATGGAGCGTCATCGCTTTGGTGATCTACATCATCCCATGTCCCAATGTATGTAGCGATGTGACAGGCACAGGTGTGTATTCCTTCTTGTTCGTAGGACCTCCAGGTGAACGTGCTGGAGTACATAGACGCAACATGGAAAGCAGGCATTCCAGATCCGCTCTTTGACATTGTGACACGCATCAGAGATGATATCATGTATATCTCTGGGCTTGATCGAGGAAGAATGCAGTGGTTCTGTACAGAAGAGTTTGACAGTTGCTGCGTGCTCTTGCCAGATGGACACCATCAAGAGACGCTCTATCATTCCTCCACGTCTGTCTCGGACGTTCTGGAGCAGATTACAGAGAGATGCGAATTGGGAAGCAAAGCGTCTTCGAAGCTCATTCTCATGAAAGGAGAGACGCCGCATGTGCTCGCTTCCCAAACTCTGCTCTTAGATATCTTGCAAGCCGACGACTATTCTGACGATTCTGCACAGGGAAGGCTGCAGGCAAAGAGATTCTTTGCGAGCGATGCGATGGTTGGAAGCACGAAGCTCGTGTTCTGGTCTTTCCTGCAGGCCCGCGCCGAGTATCTGGCTGGATGGTATCCTGCACCTGATGAAACGGTCGTTCAATTGGCCATTCTGTTGGCTCGCTATTCTCTGTCACAGTCTAGCTTTGGCGACGAAACACAACTCAAAGAGAACCTTCCCAACTTTATGCCAAAACAAGTATGCCTGCTCGAATCGTGCAGTATGCCAAAGAATAAATCATTGAACAGTTTGCGGAGAAATGGAACGCGACTGGAGAGGATTCAGAAGTCCTGTCAGATTTCCAGTCAGCAAAACGAATGTCTATGCAGGAAATTCGACAAGAATTTCTACAAATCATAGAATCATTGGACTACGGACTCTGTATCTTCTTTTCACCACATTCCATACAGCTACCGAATCTCGATCGCTCTTTGGAGGAGCACGCGATCCTGGGTGTGAATAGTAAAGGATTGCACGTATTTGCTGCTCGTCCTTATCGACATCTGGTATCTGTGGCAATGGAATCCATCGTCTCCTTTACGCACGATCAGAATGTACTCACCATCGATGGACGAGATCCGCATCTTCCATGTGCAATTGGGATAGAAGAGCAGAAAGGAATGTGTGAGGTGCTGCTGCTTCACAAGGGAGATCTTCCGTCCAGTTCTCCTGTCCAACCAGAAAAGAATACTGGCGAAGATGATAATCTCCTGAAGAGAGCTGCACATCAAGCCCCTCAGCAACTGGTCGTTTTTCGGAGTTGCCCGCTCGTAGATAGTCATGATGAACGTGATCTGTCTCCCATTGCGGAACGGATGAAGGATCAAAATTCGTGTCTACAAGCTGAGGACAGGGCGAAGAGTGAGGATCTCGTCGGACTGGAGAAGGCTGGGACAGAGAGTGGGGCATCCGTGGAAGAATCGGCGAATGCTCCCAAAATAATTCCGAAACTCACACAGTCCCTCTCTCATAATCAAACGCATTTCGCATCGTCCTCTTCTTCAAGCGGCTACCAGAATATCCCAGAGAAGCAAGAGAACCTTCGTGCCGGTTCTATCTTCGCTGAGAAGTGTGTTTGAGCGAGCAAGTCTAAAACAGAGGGATGATGCTGTTCGCGTAGATACATCATCGAAGATCACATGCGAGAGCTGGACAACAGTTTCGAATGCCACGCCAAGAGCTTCAACTACGCATGGGAAATGCAGAGCAGTTCTCGTGCGGGCCGAAGGGTCGTCCTCAAGTTCTACAAGTCGACGTACCATTTCCAGGAAAGCAAGGTACGGTATCACCATCTGGCATCCAAATACTTCGCCAGGTAATGACGTACCATCGAAGTTTGCCATCATTTGTGTCTCGCAGACAATTGGAAGTCATCGAGATCGATGGATTTTTGCCATGCATGGTCTTTGAGCGAGGAGACATGACACTGAACGAATGGAGAGAAAGACGCGTGTGCGATATCGATGCAAGACGGAACGTTGTGCACCAGGTCCGACAACAGCAACTACCATTCCCTTCTTCAGTCCTTGTCACAGATCCTCAAATGTCTCGAGGATTTGCACAAGAAGAGTGCTGTTCATTGTGACATCCAGTCGAACAATATCGAGTGGTTTGAGGCAGCACATTGCTGGAAGCTGGTGAATGTGGACAGGGCCATCGATAGTGGAGGATATGGAACGAGACAGCCCCCTCTTCAGCTACTGGCCCCGGAGTGGTACCAGGCGACGGAAAATGGAGATGCAGACTTCGCTGTGACGCCTGGTGTCGATATGTGGTCTTTTGGCATCGTGGCCTTCGAAATCCTTACAGGTGGTGGTAGTCCTGTGAGACGGCTTGGACGTATGTTTGGTTTTCCAGGCAAGAATTTCTATGGAGAGGATCCGACGGATGCGAATATCAAGGACTGCCTTGCTGGCAGACAACAACTACCAGGATGCGTTGGCCTGGATGCGAAAACAGACAGGCGATACGTCGAACGATTGCTCGAAATGGATCCTGCATCCAGAGGTTCTGCTGAGGACTGTCTGAAGTTCCTGGGAAACTCAGGGTTGCCCTATTTCTTGGAGAAACGCCAACAAGATGTATGTCCAGTTCGTGCAGAAGCAGGATTGCTCGAATGTGTGTCATCTTCTAGATGGAGAAGCAGCTGAGTGAGATCAAAGACATCCTCCGGAAATCGCACAACGAACAAATGGCGGCCAATCTAGGGGTGGATGTCGTGTTCCAGGAATTTTGCAGCGAGAAAGACATCTTGGTGCCATTCGATCAGAGAGCAGTAGACGATGCTTTGACGGCGACAGATGACAGTTTGGAGTCTCCTATCTTTCTATTGAATATTGGCCGAGACTATCGCCTTCGCATTCGTCTCTGGCACAGACACATCAGCACACATGACTACATCATCAAAAAGATCAAGATTCGGGGAATGGACGAGAAGCCGGAGCAAGCTGCCGAGCTGGAGATGAAGCAGATCACCTCGAATGAGGGCGTGCACACGGTTGTTGCACTTTTTGCTCCAGATCTGTTGAATTCAGCCAAGCTTTTCGAACCCACTCCTCAATTTGGCGAATTGATTGAGAGATACGTTGGTCTGAGGATTCACATCGTCGTTGGACTGGAAGACACTTCTGAAGAAGATGTGGATTTGAAGTCTATCCTCATGTGTCAAATGTTTGTACTAGAGAATAGTCTCGCTCTCCAGAGGTTGGTCCAAAGATTCCGAAAAAAGTACTTTGAGGCGCCTCAGTGGATCAGAGACAGTTCAGGAGGGGTTATCATTTTGGGAAAAGCTGCTATTGTTAGCGCTGCTAGCGTCGCCTTAGGAAATCCGACAATGCTTGGCAGGGCCATGTCCTATCTATGCGGTCTCTTCCTGTTTGATTGTTCAAGAAGAAAAGAACAATTTTAATAGTAAAGGTCGACAGCCAGAAGAAAATGTCCTGAGTTACGAGAACGGATAGTGTTCTTCCTGACAACGATGCACACATGTATGGACAGAAAGCTTTAAGCGGCTGGAAGATAAAAATCTCTTGCGATTTCCGTTTTACAAAACGAGAATAGGATTTGTCACATCAATAACATTTGTTTGTCGCGTTGTCGGTGAACAAACACACGCATCATCGGAAGACTTTAAAACAGAATGACGTAAACAACGCAATTATCTATCCCCCGTGTATAGTGTTAGAGGTTCTGATGTGACATGACATCATTCGCCAATCCTCTGAATTGATTAAAAGTAAGAAGTTCACGGCGAAAACGCTAACCATCTCCGCCGAGCCCAGTGCGGGGCCATCCATCTCTACCGACTAAGCCAGGGCCGACCGGGTGTGCCGTCTCCGCCGGCCGAGTGGACCGAGTGCCTAAAAATGGAAAATACACGACATCTGCATGTCCACAGGCAGAGACTGGAAATTGTTGCAAAGGACATTCTAGCTTTTTACGAGGGTTGGTTTTGCGGATATGTGCGCTCGATCAAGTTTTCGAAGCGCATTCGCGCCAATTACCTGATTCCTTGGCCCTCCTGCCAATCGACAGAACATTTCAATTTTTCATGATCTGTCGATCGTTTGCTACATCAGCTAAGAATGCGGCCACGTGGGGACAAGTTAGGACTGATTTCAAATCTGCATTGATAAGTAATGGATTGATAGGTGATAGTGATACTTTCAACACAGAGATCCGCCAAATTGTTATTGTGATGTTAGAGTTTTGCCTAAATCATGGTACCAAAAAGATGGCGCGAATCGTGACGTTCAATATTATGGAACAAGTCGGATATTAACCTGTAGACAAGAAGCGGCTTAGAGTTCTTATCGAGGACATGCTTGAATTTGTAGACATGGATGCTATACCAAACAATAACCAAACAATAAAGTACTTAATCTGTTTTCGTGTTGCCGTTAAGCACTTGGCAAGAGATCAAGAATTGCCTTGTCCAATCATTAATTAACAACTTATTTATTATCAATGACGCGGCGCCCGTCGCCGACATAACTGAAATCGTTTTTTAATGCTTAACGTTTGCAATAATATTAATGTGCAGAATATGGCAAGTGTTGCTACGTTCGATTTTGTATCGAAAATAATTGACATTTGTTTAATCGGAGCGAGGAAGGACTCGCCAACGAACTGAAGAAGCAGAAACCGAGAGGGTTTTGTTCATGGAACAAGTCGGATATTAACCTGTAGACAAGAAGCGGCTTAGAGGTCTTATCGAGGACATACTTGAATTTGTAGACGTGTGGTTTTCTCTTTACACCCGTTCTCGTATGTTGCTTGAATGTATAGACTTACTTCCGAACTCAAAAACACTTATTTTTTCGTTTTGTCGAGATTTTGCTGTCTCGACAAAGAGCGCGAATACATGGTAATCTGTAAAGAATGGTTTGAAATTGTCATTAATAAATAAGGATTTGCCAGTTGACAATGGTGCGTGCGACAGCAAGATTAGCAGAATCGTTGTTTTAATGGGCCAGTTTTGTGGTGATCGAGATGTTAAAAAGATGGCAAGGATAATAACGTTTGATCTTGTTACCCACATGGTACAAATTTGTACTTTACTTTTTAAATTTAAAATACAAGACACCCATTTAAAAATTCTTGAAGGTTTACGAAAAGTAAGTCTCTGATCAAAAAAGATTCCAAGATATTTATAAGAGGATTGGGATTCTACAACCTGATCGCAAAATGTGAAGGAAGGAGTTGGAGGATGATGCAAACGTGAAAACAGACCGATCTCGACTTTCGAGGGGAGAATGTTAGTTGGTGCGTTGTCGCCCATAATTCAAGCTTGACAAAGACTTTTTGAAAGACAGGGATATCACTACATTGCTTATCCATGCTCAAATATACTAATACATCGTCCGCAAAGAGGGAAATAATGTTTATTAAGCGCGTCTAATTGTTTTGAAGATCAGTCAGACTATCGTCGGGCGCGAGCATGCGTGGTACCGTGGTACCCTTGCACTTCGCGAGCAAAGTTGACTCAGCTTTTGAGCAGCGCGTCCGAATAGATGCATCTGCCAAAAACGACAACTACAGTGGCTTTACCTGTTGTCCTTTCTGTAAGCCAATGACTCCACAAGCGATTGCAAGCGCGTGGTGAGTTGTTCGCGTGGGTTGAGCTCCTCCGTCGTCGTCTGTCGAATCGTCCTTTGACCGTGCGGCATCGTTCTTGGTCTCGTTTGGCAGTCCAGACGAGAGCAAATCCAACTTCAACGCAAGCAGAAGCGCAAAGATATCAAGAACAGCAGCGAAGGTCGACTTAGCCGAATCTACCTTCGATCTTACATCTTTCCATGAAACGCCTCTTCCGTTTCGCAAGAGGAACACACCGCCTCCAATTCATCGTAGGTAGCTTTCACATCGCTGTCCGTCTCTGCCACATCTTTTGCCTGGTAGTCCACAGATACCCAGCAATCTACAAAACATACACTCCCTTTGGAGAGAGCATGGAAAGTTCAAGCCTTACTTCCGGGTAACAAGGAGGTGCAGTCGGGTTCTGCATCACACGCTTCTGGATCTGTGATATCAACGCAATTCGTTTTCGCTAATGCACTGGCCATTCTGCAGATAGGATCCGAGTCATCTCCAGCCTCGGCAACCACATTGTAGCTCCATGTGTTCGGAATCCCGCAGATTCCAGTTTCATTCGGCGCTGTCTTGTCCGCCACCCACACACATGGACCTGCACAAAGCCTAAGAATGCATATCCCCGTTGATTTCTGGGTCGCACTTGTGCACTTCTCCTTCTCTTCGATCTCTACACACTCAAAGGATCGAAGCAAGAGTTTCTTGTCGACAGGCAGCTGAACGTATTTGGAGACAACGGTCTGTTACAGACACCCATCTATCACGTTGCCTAATCTCGAGATCGCAAACAAATGGACCTTAATTCCTTTGAAGACTCCCGAACGAAAGGATTCGTCTGTCTGTCTGCAGGTAAAGGAAGACGGATCCAGTTCGCACAGCGGATCTGTGGCACATTCCAGCAATCCCTGAAAACCCTGGTGCTTAGCGCCACAGTAATAGGACTGTGCCATCGTCGACAGTACGCCATCTGCATAGTCGCAGACCTGCAAATCCCAAGTGATGCACTGTGCCTGCCCTCTCCGTCTATTCTACCAGCTGATCTGACCAGTCGGGGCAGCTCGTTTCCGGTATTTCCCAGTCCAAGATGTCTGCAGGTTCGAAGCTCTCGCCGAAGAGGTCAAAGGAAGTGTAGAAACGAAACAACAGTTCGGTCGACTTGTGACCGATCACCTGAAGAAAGCAATCTAAACAGGCGTCGATTAGGAGATACGGCAGACCGCGTGAGCAGCATCGACCACTTTGCTGATAGGAACGCCGATAAAAAACGTAAACAAAGAGGCCTCACACGACAGCTCTTCTTGACTCCTGTAACGGGCGACATCTCGAAACCTTCTCCGAGACAGCGATAGACACACCATTCACAGGAGCGATCTGTTATGCATGGGAGCTGGGACTTGTGCAGGCGACACGTTTCTTTCGCAATTTGTTGCCGAACGAAACCTTCCGCTCCCACAACGCATGGCGATTTCTCATGACCCGTGTAGAAATCCAGAAAGTGACATGTCAGTGAGTCCCTATAACAACGTCGATCGAGCCAGGTGTAAGGGAGGGGCACGAATCAACGTGTCCCATGCACAATTGGAGATTGCTGCGCACTCCTCTGCATCAACAGCTGCGAGACATCGCTACAGAATCCAGATGCGGCCAGGAGGATGCTGGCAGTGACGTTGTTCACCTCATAGTTGGCCACAAATTGTGCTTGAGCGTTGCCTGATTTGCCGAAGACGTCGGCGGCGGCACCGTAACCGACGACACAAGCGTCCTTCGCCGTGTCCCAACGACAGCTTCCCCTGCTGTTTACGACTCGCTTTGTCGCTTGCCGAAACTGTATGCATTCTGAGAATGTCGGCAGCGGGCGGCGGAAGTTGCTCACGCTCTTGATGCTTCTTGTCATTGCCGCGATGCGGTAAGGAATGGGTGGCATCTCCTGCAGCACGGCGCTGACGTCGTAGTTCGCTGTTCTCTCCGTCACGGAGGCAGACGACACGCAGACGACGCACCCCAGAGCGAGAACCAGACGCAGAGGCAAAGCAAACATCGCCATCGAATTCGCAATGATACCGCGTGGACTGTTGGTTAAGCGTGGTGTTTAATTCTAGTAGATTCGCAATGGACACACCATCTGTGCCGGCCGTCACTTGTCGCAGAGAGCAATTCCATCTGGAGTCCAATCACAGGATGGTTCTAGGCGGCCGCTTGACACGCCTCTTCCGTTTCGTAAGAGGAACACGTCGCCTCCAATTCATCGTAGACAGCTTTCAAATGACTGTCCGTCTCTGCTGCATCCTTTGCCTGGTAGTCCACAGATACCCAGCAGTCGACTAAACATACATTTCCTTTGGAGAGAGCGTACAAAGTTCAAGCCTTACTTCCGGGTAACAAGGAGGTGCAGTCGGGTTCTGCATCACACACTTGTGGATCTGTGATGTCAACGCAATTCGTTTTCGCTAATGCACTGGCCATTCTGCAAATAGGATCCGAGTCATCGCCACTGTCAGCGATGGTATGGGAAATCCACGTTCCACGCACGTCGCATTCTTCGCTCTCAATGCCGGCCTCTTCAGCGTAGTTCCATGCACAGGGACCTTCAGAATTCCTATAAGTGTAGATGAAGAGCCCAGCGTCCTATTCCCTCACTCTTGCAGAAATCTTCCGTTTGTATCTCTGAGCATTCGAGGAGCTGAAGCAAGATCTTCTTGTCGAGCGCGCCTTCCACATATGTTGAAACAACATCCTGAAACACAAGTGATAGAGGTGGGGAGACTGGATGAAGTCGTGTCGAACCTTGATGCCCTTGTAGACTCCCGGAAGAAATGTGGCATCCGGTTGCTCACAGCGTCCGGATTGCAGTTCGATGTGACACAGAGGATCCAATGTACAATGCAGTCGGTCACCAGGACTGCTGTACCGAGCTCCACAATAGAAGCTCTGTGCAACCAAAGACAGCACACCATCTGCGTACGTACATATCTATAACCAGCAAAATCACGGATCCACTTCGCACATAGTATGTCTACCAATGGGTCGGACCATTCAGGACAGCCAGTGGCTGGCACTTCCCAGTCCAGAATATCTTCCCATCTAAAATCCTTGGCTGTTGTGTTGTAGTACGAAGGGAACAGCGTCTTCAGTTCTTCCACTTTGGAGGGAACCACCTACGTAGGGAGGAAGGATATCCGAAGGCTTTCGGTTAGTTGGAGTAACCGTTTGGAATACTGTGGTCAGTTGTTCGATCGAGATACCGATGTAAGAGACAAGAATGTCAAAGTCACACACTCTGAGATCTTTGTTCCTTGAAATCCGCACCTCCAAGACGGTCTTCCCAAAAATGAGCGTACCATCCGCAAAGAGGATCTCTGTAGCAGGAAAGCTGGGTCTTGTGCAGCGTGCACGTTTCCTGCGCCACAAGCGATTTGAAGAAGCTGGAGGCCCCGGTGGCACAGGGAGAGTCCTCATGTCCAGAGTAGAAATCTACGAAATGGCACGTCAAAGAATCCCTACAGAGAGATCCCTCGAGCAAAGTGCCGAGAGAGGTGGAGAGAAAACGTGTTCCAAGAGCAGTTTGATGCGGAAGTGCAGGTTTCTGCGTCTGTGATCGCCAAGCATTTCTGAACAGACGTGGTCAAGGGTAATTCATAGTGGCCATGTGTCTACGGCGAATTGTGCGACGAGCTGAGCATAGGCGTTGCTCGATGCGCCGAAGGTGTCTGCGATGGGGCCGTAACCGACGACACAGGTCGCTGCCGCCGCATTCCAACGGCACGGTCCGCCAACGTTTGCCGCGTTCTTCACTGCAGTTAACACTTCTGAGCAGCACACCGCGATAAGACGACGTTACCTGCGCCATTTGTATTCTTTGCCTCCCTAGACCTGGTTGCTCTGGCATGACGGGTTGAGATTTGGCGAAGGACGGAGCTCGCGTCGAGAGAAGCGTCGGAAACGTGCCAATTCAGAAGGAAGAGCACAACAAGCCAACGGCGAAGAGATAACATGGCGACGCATGTATCGATGGGGCAAGTGAGAGGACGGCCTTTGTATCAGTCGCCCTTACGGAGGCGACGTAACGTCGCATGCATCTCCTTCGTCCGCTGGGAACGGTCTACCTGGTGTGTCTCCATGATTTGGATTTCGGCCTTTTGAGGCTCGGGACTCGGAGCAACGCAGAACCGACTTAGCTGGATTCGTTAACGAACGTTTCGCTATGTCACCATCTAGATAGAATTCCCCCTCGGGCGCAAATCTGCGAGACTGGTAGACGGTCTAGCTTCGTCTGTTTTTCGATAAGTACGCGGCGAGAGCTGAATGTGTTGATGAGGACGATGCGTTCTTGCCGTGTGGCGTCACAGACTGCCTGGGCTTTACCGAGGAAAGCGCTCCAAGCGTTCCATCATGGCTCTTGCGCCCTCTCGTCGTCATCGGCGTCGTCGCTACAAAAGAACAAACGACATTGACTGTTCAAGTCTTTAGTGGAAAACCTGCTCTCGATGACGGACTTATGGTGTTCCTTCTACGCATCTGTAGCGCCTGAAGCGTAAAGGTCTATCGACGATGGTGCCTGCCGTCTTCTCACCTTTCCTTCTCCCGAAGCCGTTTTCTTTAATGAGATCAGCGAACGTCGGTCGGCGGTTCTTGTCATCCTTGACGAGGTTGGATCCGGAAGTGCAAAATTTGTCGCCGAGTCAGAAATGCGAGTGTTGCGTAGACGCAGCTGCACGTTGTTGCCATCGCATTCGATTCGCAACCTACGCGATCAATATATCTGCAGGAAACAGCCACACAGAAGATGGCATCGCCAGACGTTTCTGCCTCATCTGCGTTGATCGTTATGTCTGCCTCTTCTCTCAACTTCTGCGAATCTCGAGCTTCGAATTTCGAGAGACCGCCTGCGGCGCCATTCATATCCAACATCCCTGCCACCCCGCCAATGGAATTCTGAGTTTTTCTCCCTAGACGCGATTTCGTCGCACCTGCTCCGCCTGCCATTCTTATTGGCAGCTGCCTGAAATCCGAATGTACACTCCTTGCCTGTTGGCTGACATCGACATCTCGATCCATCACGAGATTGCTCATCGCATTGTTCAAACGCTCCTACGACACAAACGCTATACGCGATGAAAAATCCGAAACTGCCTGTTACGAGTTGTTGAACATCTTGTGGAAGTTCAATTGTCTGTTTGAGACGCGGCAGTAATGCCAAGGCGTGTAATCGGACATTCGGCACAGGATCGTAGAAAACCTCAAGAAAGAACTCCATAAAGAACGTCTGCAGACACGACGCTTTCCTCTGAGCTGATGCACGGGCTGCATCTTACTTTGAAGAATAGCGAGCTGAAGTCTTCCAAGATACATGTGGCGACGTCGACGAATCGCATACGGTGTCGACAGGATGTGCTGTTCCAGAAATCGCGGATGAGTCGGACATAGATATGTGTCCTTTGCTTTTCTCTTAGATTTGCTCGCATTGTTGCAGATACGGCCTTGGCAGCTGCTCGACAGACGGCGACGGTTCCATTCGTCAGGGACTCAAAGAAAACCGGCAACATCTTGGCGAAGACGACATCGCCTTCCACCAAAGACATCAGCCTGTCCACAGAGAAAAGGGATGCGTCCGAGAAGCAAGAACCGTACTGTGTCATCGAGTGGAGCGCCTCTTTGTGCAGTCTCCAGTTCAGACCCGAGGCCTTCGGTGTCGCGCAGAGACCTGCGACGCGGCTCGATGGTCGCCCATCTCGTCAATTCTCGGCCGTTACTGTCGATCATCGGTAGGAGAGACTCGGCGCGGGAATTTCGGTCGAGGAATTCCATGTGTTCGAAGATCTTGCGCAGATTCGGCAGAATGCGTTGCTTGACGGCGTGAGCTTTGTCGCCGACAAGATCCGAAACGACGCGGACGAGGTACCGAGCAGCGACGTCACCGCTGAGTATCTTCGTCACCTAGAACCATTCCACCCCACAGCCTTTCCTGTGCGCAGACGTCCGCCAAAACGGAAAGCACTTCGGCGATCTGCGCGGCAACGACGGCGCGAACGTCTTCGCGTGTGTCCGTTGCAAGCTGGACGAAGGTGTCATGGAAATAGGCCGGATACTTGAGATGCCCTGCGACGTACAGCATAGCTGGAAACTGTCTCGCACAGTCGAGTCGCAGTCCGTGCTGTTTTCTGGATGCGAGAAATCGATAACAAGAGAAAAACGGATGGCCGTCGACGTCCGTCCGAAAGCACCGCGATAACTGAACGCCTTCAGAAAGGACGCGCTTCTACAGAGGCACTCACCTCGACGACAATCCTTCCCAGTAGACTGCCCAAACAGTGCTGCATGTTTGCGTCTAGCTCCCGAGGTTGCATGTATTTAAGTATAACTGGCATGACGATTCGTTTGAGGGTATCGATATTCAGAGATGGCAACGCGGCTGTCAGCGCTTTCACGGCTTTCACCCGAACGGTGATTTTCTCATCCGCCAGCAGCTCGAAGAGCTCCGAGAGAAAGTGCTCTTGGGCCGAGACATCGTTAAGAGCTTTGATCAGTCCAGGTAACGCCTCGCAGAGACAAGAACGGATCTACAAAACAAGGATCCAATATGTCGTCGTCGCCGTCTTTCGTCGAACTTGATAGTCGGTATCTTGACACAGAGCCGCCGCCAGGTGCTGAATGGCCTTGTGTTCAGAGCCTTGTACCTGCAGCCGCGTGAATCGTTGTACGATTATGTGCATGGGTATACAGGGACGTCCATGAAGCAGCTCAGCAACTTGGCGCTGATGACGCGCGATTCAATAGACTCCTCGACGTCTCCTTTCTGCATCGCAATGGACAAGACAGTTTCCAACACGTCGTTTTTCTGAAGCGGCCAGATTTCGCGCAAGCATTCACACCAAACATCCAGATCCTAACAGCGACATAATCCGACCGTATGACAGCGGTCGTTGCTGAACGAAGTGCCTCTGGTCGTTGAGTGTTGGACAGCACGTCGAGCACCATCGGCGTCACCCAGACCGCCACTTCGGCGGCCGTCATTGCATCCTCCCTCACGATCTCCAGCAATACATCAGCGAGTATGGTCTGCTACTCCCGTTCCCACAGAGAACAGTTCCTTAGCGTGCACGACCTTGAGTTCGACGTCGAAGTCTTTGTACTGGTCATGCAAGGACCGCAGTATCGGTTCGTATTCGCACTTCTTCAACGTTACGACTAAGTGTGGCAACCTACCATGTACGAAAACGTCTGGCGACGCGCAGCCGAGTCGTGACTCCGACTTGTCGATCACCCATAGCTGCTGCGCGGGATGTCCTCCTTTTAGAAACATCAGCACTTTGTCACGCTCGAGAATGTCTTCGTCAATCTGCGATAGCGTTTTCATGTGGTGGACGGATCTAAAGGTCCATTCTACTGTGAGCCGACGGATCTCGCCTTCGTCTTTGAGATCTTCGCCATTCGTTATGTTCTTCTCTTTTGTCGGGTCGCCGTCGAAGGAAAGAACTTCAAATAGACCACGCCGCATGGCCACGTCTCTCTTTAAATGGATAAGGAGGGTTTAGCGAATTCAGGCGCCTCGAGCTGACCACAGAACAAGCGGCTAACGTTTTAAATCACATTCATATGCGTGTCAGGCGCGGATGAAGAATGACGATCTTAGGACACACCTCGTCCAATGGGAGCTCTTTGATCGCACAGTAAGCGTCGTTGATGTCTGTCCTTTTGCTTCTTTTAATGCCAAGCTTCTTCAGCGTTCGATGCACGAGCTTCTTGTTTGCCATGGACTCGTTAACGTCATCGTAGTTCACACGATGAACTGGCTCAATCGATCGCTTCTTGCCCTTTTCGTCTGACAAAAGTGACGGACTGTTTCCTGTCTGAAGAATAAGGGTGGTCAAGGATGACTTCGGTGGTCAAGAAATCGAAGATAGGTTGTACGACGAGATCGAGGAACTACCCACCATCTCCATTCAGAACCAACTCTTCCAGTATCCGAGCTTCGTCCGCCTCCACTCGCGTCGATTGACAAATGCGCTGCAATGTGGGTTCGACATCTTCTCTGACCCATACATCCCGCAAATCCGCAATTTGAGCCGAGAACAATTGACGGAGTTCCCGTCGAGCGCGTCTCAGATCTTCAACCGGCTGCAAACATCCAAGTGAAGAATACAGAGTTTTGTGCTATCACTTACGCTTCGGGACTGCATGGAACACTGAGGATGTCGCCAAGAGCAGATGAAGGAAGATTGGCAGCGTCTTCGAAAACAGGGCTGAATCGCATGACCCAAAAAAGGAAGTTCAACAGCTCAGGCAGATGCCTGAGATTGTGCGCTTCTGTCCAAATAAGATAGGACAGCGCCAGTTCAGACACAATCAGATTGCATGCCACGTCGCTGAAAGGATCTGCCGTGTCGAACCATTCGCTTTGAGACCGTGGACGCGACGGAAGCTTCGCGTGTTCGCACCACGCGTGATAACTTCGAAACACTTTTGTGTGCAGCTCCCAAAACAGACGTCACAAAGAGACAGCGAACAGCTCCTAATAAACAGAAGATTCTTCATATGGGTTTCCGGATGTTATCCGTTTACCATCAGCTGTGTTGCGCGTGAGCAGATGGTCGCTAAAGACAAAAACTGAGCTAGGTATCCGTGTATCGCCTTCGGCTGAGGGTGTTGACCACTCAGAAAGAAATGTATATCTTCTCCACGAGACAGCATGGCCAGTTACGGCGTCGGACTCCTCAATGTCCAATTCCAAAAGTGGTTCGTCGTCGCTGTCTTCGCTCTCGTGAACGGCATCTTTCCGAACGAACGGCGGCGAGTTCGTCATCTGCGTGGGTCGCGCAGGCATGCGAACGTCGCGTCGACGATGGGACTGCGAACTCTGAAGTGACTGTCACATCGGACGAGTCACATACACCATGTCGGACGCAAGCGGAAGTTCGCTTCGCCGACATAAATGTCCGGCCGTGGAGCAGGTTTCGCGCCGCTCGACGATCGACATCGTCACGGCCCCTCACACCGCAGGAATACGGCTCGTCGTTGACGCAGCTTGTATTCCGACCTCCAAAGGCGCAAAGCGCCTTTGGATTTCCTTGTTAGATTGAAGCGGAAGTTTCAGAATCTAACCGTCCAGTCCCATCTTGCAAAATCTCGTTTCTCTAGGAGATTTGGAAGTCGAGATCGTTTTCCTGTTTTCTCCGGAGCGATCACGACAGAGCGACTGAACTCTGATCGTCCCGTCTCCTTACCTGGTATGCCCTCGCCTTTCGTGAAAGCATTAGAATGTCGAGTGACGACAGATTCCCTTCACATCGTTCCTGGACAGACACCCGGAGAAGGATGCTCAGCGGAAGGAGTTTGCGCCAATTGTCCCTGTATGAAGATGAACTCGTTGGACGCTTTGCAGCGTGTTCTCCACGGTATTCATCCATCCCTGCATACTTTTCCTCCTTGACCATACCAAGAGACCATTAGGGCGAGTTTTTCAGCATGGCGATTTTCTTGGGTGCGAAGATGGAAGGGATTCTTAGAGCGCGGATAACAATGGAGAGAAGCGATCTATGCAAGAAGTCGGATGGAGACCTTCTGAATGATCTATGCCCTCTGCCTTTCTCTTGCTTTGAGAAGTGGTCGTCGAGTTCATGTCATGAACAAGACCAGGTGTACATCGAAAAGGAGATTTCTGTATCGAGGCGGCACATTTTCAAACTCTATAGAGGGGAGTCGGTGTTTCACGGAAAGCAAAGAGGTTTGTTCCGAAGCTTTGCATCGTGTTGCGACACACACAGTCGCCTTTTACTGCACTGGTATGGTGAGCAAGACATTCTGAACCTTAAAGGCAGACGGACCACTGTCTCGCGCGTTTCTACGAAACTTGCAGAGAAGGTCGACCACAAGCTGCGGACAGAAGATATCATCTTTCAACGCCTTTCGTGTAATGCGGGTGGCCTCAGAGAAGTGCATGTAGCAAACAGGATATGTATGAATCAGGTCTTACAGCCCCGTGCGCCAGTAGCATGTGGGGGATAGCAAACAGAATGTCAATTCAAGTCCATTGTCAGGATGCTTCTCAACGATTGGAGCATCCATTCTTCAGCCTTGGAGGCCTAAGAAGGCAGAACGGAGCATCGATCTATAACGGGCACATTTGCCCCTGCTATAAACTTTCAAAGCATTTTGAATATCCGAGGGATTGCGATGACCTAATCCCGGATCGCTACATCTTGGATCTTCTCTGTTGGTTTTTAGCGATCTTATCATAAATCTTCAGCACGTCACCCAAATGCGGAGCGCAAAACCGATGCATCGCATTAAGATAACGGATAATTCTTGGAAATCCTTTGAAATCGTGGACGTTTCTTAGTTCCTTGTCCACATGAGGAAAATACCGCAAAACGCGTAGACTCTCCAATTCACAAACGATGAGAAGGTCCGCAACACTGGGCAGCATTCCTGCAGAGCGTCCTTGAGTTCGGAACAGTAGATACCCCGACGCTGGATATGCATACCGATGGAGACATGCGTCGATGGAATGGAACAGAATTCCGTATCCCTCAGGAATTCTTCTTCGAGAACAGCAAACGCATCTTGCATTTTCTTCCCGCCTTCTTCCACGATGTCCTGTCGAATACGGCCTTTCTGCTGCATCTCGACAAAGATCTCGCGCTCGATCAGCTGCTCTCCTGTGCGAAGCTAACACAAGACATCACACGGCCATCGACATTAGATTCGGCAAACTGTCGTGTGATGCCAGTGCATGAGTGCATCGACGACTGTCTGCTGTTTCATATCTGATGGATACCAATGATCCGCTATCGTGTTTCTGAATACATTCGCCAAGTAGCTCAAAATTGCTAAAGGCAGAACACCGCGCGCAAGACGGATTCGCGATGGAGGATGGGTAAGTAGCCTACCGCACGATTCTGGCAGACCGAAGTTGTCATGCAGAAGAAAAGGAACCTTGTGCAGTGGAATCAGTTTTGTGTAAGGCTCCTGCTGCATCATTTCTGTCCCGAGTCGCAGTTGGACCTCCTCCACATCGAGATCGTTCATCCTGTTGCCGTCACAGTCGGTACTGCTATTTGGCGTGCTCTCTGCTCACCGACAGAAAACGCGACAGGCACAGGACGGTGCCGAAATCGTGGCGATGAACAGTTGCATTGCTATTTGCTCGATCCTCCTCTCTTAGGCCAATCTCGCTGCATTAAGGCCGTCATCTATTGCGACGGCGACGGCGACGTCATCCGCCGACACCCGCCTCCGCCATCCTTAGCAAACCATGGCAGAATCCTCGACTCCTATGGACTACACGCTCAAGGCTCATGATACGATTCCTGCAGGGGATGGTCCAGTGCTCGTCTGTATCCTTGACGGCTGGGGGGAAAATACGTTCAAAGACAGTTTTAACGCGGTCCACGTGGCGGAGACGCCATGCATGGACGCCCTGGCTGAGAAATCACCTGATCGTTGGCGCCTCGTTCAAGCACACGGAACGGCGGTCGGTCTACCGTCGGACGCAGATATGGGCAACTCCGAAGTCGGACACAACGCCCTCGGTTCTGGGCAAGTCGTTGACCAAGGAGCACGCCTCGTAGACATTGCCCTTGATACGGGCTCCATGTACACAGGCGATGGATGGAAGCTCATCTCCGAAGCCTTTGCCGAACACACCGTTCATTTCATCGGTCTCCTCAGTGACGGCGGCGTGCATTCGAGATACAATCAATTGGTCAGGACGATACAAGGAGCCGTGGAACGCGGTGCCAAGAGCATCCGAGTGCATATCTTAACAGATGGACGAGATGTGCCCGACGGCAGCTCGATACAATTCACACAGGATCTGGAACAAGATCTCGCCAAGCTCGCTGCAGCCGGTTGCGATGCCAAGATTGCATCGGGCGGCGGACGGATGAAGGTCACCATGGATCGCTACGAAGTATGCTGCTGCCATCCGCGTGTGATGGAGTGTCATGTCTGCTTTTCAGGCGGATTGGAATATTGTGAAACGTGGATGGGATGCTCACGTGTTGGGAAAAGGCGAACATACCTTTACCAACGCCGTCGATGCGATCAAGACGCTCCGAGATGAAACGGGGCCGAAACCAGTCTCCGATCAATTCCTGGACTCGTTTGTGATTGTCGATGAAGACGGCAATCCAGTTGGCACCGTTCAAGACGGCGATGCCGTGGTGCTATTCAATTTCCGTGCCGATCGTATGGTCGAGATCTCTAAGGCATTCGAGTACGAGGAATTCAGCATCTTTGATCGCGAACGTTTTCCAAAAGACATGAAGTTTGTGGGAATGATGCAGTACGATGGCGACCTGAAGCTTCCAGCCAATTATCTTGTCCCGCCGCCCTTGATCGAACACACATCCGGAAAATATCTCGTCAAGAATGGCGTTACGACATTTGCCTGTTCAGAGACGCAGAAATTCGGGCACGTTACTTTCTTCTGGAACGGCAATCGATCTGGTTACTTCGATGAGAAGCTGGAGACCTATGTCGAGATCCCTTCGGATCAGGTGCCATTTAATGAGAAACCCGATATGAAAGCACGAGAAATCTGTGAAGCCGGGAAAGAGGCGATGTATTCTGGCAAGTACAAAATGATCCGTATCAACTTTGCCAACCCAGACATGGTGGGACACACCGGCGACCTGGATGCCACCATCCATGCCTGCACCCTCGTCGATCAATGTGTCAAACAATTGCTGGATGTCTGCAATGAAGTGCGTCTGCCTTGCTCGACCCTGACTCTTCGCACATAACGTGGTGTGGTTTAGCTGAACGGTCGTTGGTTAGTGACTGCCGATCATGGCAATGCAGATGACATGGTGCAACGCAAGAAGAGCGGAGCTGTGTTGTATGATGGTGATGTTCCGCTGAAGTTGACATCTCATACGTTGTCACCCGTTGTTGTGGCTATCGGCGGATCTGGACTTCCAGATGATGTGAAGTTCCGTCAGGATCTACCGAAAGCTGGACTCGCCAACATCACGGCGACCTTTATCAATCTCTTAGGTCTTGAGGCGCCGGCACATTATGAGCCGTCGCTGATTGGTTGATCGCCAAGTGCGAGAATTGTCGTCGCATCCAAAACGGCACCCTTTAAATTATGCTTGTCGTCTAGGGTCATGTCCCGAAAGGTTTCGTCGCGTTAACAATGCGTTGTTCGTATGGAGATCGAATTCGAAGAAAGCGCATCGCGTTTACAGCGTTCGGTCGCTCCGTAGCGTCACCGATTCACGTGACCGACCTGAACACTCCATCTCTTTGTTGAAGGACATGACGAGCGAAGCCGGAACGTCGTTCAGGCAACGGAGACGACGTGAATGTTCGAACAGGGCACGACCGAAAAAGACGTCGCATAGCTTTACATATAAGCGTAAAAGCACAAAAGGGGGCCACCTTTCAAACCCTGGAGTTCTGACACGATCATCCATCACACGATGCTCTGCTCGCTTCTCAGAAATCGAAAGGCTTCCGAAGACCACGACATCCGCACGAAGACACTGAAAGGAGACATTGCCTTCATCCAGTGTTCCATCGGGAGATCCTCGTGATTAACATTTCAGCAAACTCCCAAGGTAAGACAACATTTCGACACAGGCAGTAGACAGACACACCACGTGTTCTTACCGCAGAACCACCTGCATTCGATTCCTCCGCGTCAAACCCGAGAATAGGGCGTTAGAGCAAAGACAGATGATGTTTAACCGAAGGGGATGCGTTATCGATCGGAGATCCAGCAGTTTTCGCAATGACCGTGTCGAGCACGAACATTATGATTTATCATCGGACGTTTTCCGACCTTCATTATCCGAGATAATCTCTTTATTCGTTGTCTGTGTTATAGCACGCTATGTCGATAACGCCGAATGGTTATCAGCTCGTTCTGGGGCGGCTGCCCGGAACAGCAGCGTCTTCTACTATCGACACCTCCAGTTTTCCGACTGGCTCCGCTTCGGAGAAGAATCCCAAGTCGCAACTATTGGAGTTCTTTCAAAAGAAACAAGAAACGCCGCATTTTACCACGACGCCGCTATCGAAGCCGCCGGCCAATCCAAGTTTCAAGTAGAGAAACGAAAACGCAGCAGAAGCAAAACAGAGGTGCCCATAGGTGTGTCCTCGTCTGCCCGGCCGTGTCAAATCCCTACGGATCCGAACGCGTCGTCCCCGAAACGGCCTTCGAAGGAAACGGCCGATCCAAGAAACTCGCTGAACAGTCCGCTTGTGTGCAAGCTCTGGAGCTCTATCGATCGAAACGTCTCATAGGAAATCTGAAAGTACGGACTTTATATGAACGTATGAACGCATGTTCGAAGTATAATGTGTGTGAGATAGATGATGCAAAACAATTCGTCGCCTGTGCCGTCGGCGATGCCTGAGACTTCTCAGATGTATACTGTCGCTCCGGGTTCAATTCAGCAGCCGGGACAGGCCAGCGAAGTCTATATGCAGCCGGGTCTGCTGACGGGAGCGATCCCCATGCAGCCCGTTTTGGCGAATGGTGGTATGGCTGTGCAGCCGACAGCAACGGCGATGATGGCAACGCAGTCCGCATATACGGCCTACTCTGGCGAACCAGTGTTGCCGTCATGTAAGCGTCATACATACGAGAGGGTGATGCAAGAGTGTATGATGTGACGTTTGTAGTTTCGCGACCGATGACGAGTGAATCCGACAATCCAGGATCCGGATTACCGATCGATAGTGAAGCAGACGAGGAAGAAAGTGAGTTGAACAGACGCTTGAATGATGTGACCTGTGTCGCTGTGCAGACGAATACACTTTGGACAATTCGGATTACTCAACCCGCAGGGCAGAGATTCTTGCAAGTTCAAATATTCACGACGTGCAGGACATCGCTGTCGAGGTCAAAAGCCGTGATGTGACGTCTTTGTGCACTCACCTCTATGTGTTAAAGGCACTGAACGAGATTTTGGAGCTGCGTCAAGAACTGTTTAACGCAAAAATGGCGATCAAGGATCGCATACGAAAGGCCCGAAAGATTCAGCGGATTGCGTATGAGCTGACGCAGGAGTGAATCCCGATGCGACAGACAAGGTCCAGTCTTTCGCACTTGACGCCGATGCACCATCGAGATCATCTTCCACACTTTAGACTTCGAGATCATGACTCGATTGCCACACGCGTCGCATTTCTTGGGCCATTGGCGAAATCTTGTCGAAAAAAATGCTCAGCTGTCTATAATCGGCAATTATGTTCTTTTGAGATCAGGACGTCAACAAAACGGCATCTCGCGTTCAGGATTGGATCCTTCCCAACACCCATTCGGCAAAGAGCGATGCTCCGTAGCCCGTTGGCGTCGCGCTCTCAGTATTCCAACCTGCTCCTGCGATATCGATGTGCGCCCACTCGACTTCGTCTGTCTTCACAAACTCTTTCAAGAAGAGGCCGGCTGTGATGGATGAAGCATATCTGCCTCCAACATTCCGCAAATCGGCAATGCCCTTCGTTAACGGCTCCAAGTAATCCTCTTCCAATGGCATTCGCCACACGCGATCTCCTGTTCTCTGCGATGCTGCGACGATAGACGCAGCCATTGCATCGCTGGGCGTAAAGACGCCAGCGATTTTGGTGCCCAGCGCGACGATGATGCCACCTGTCAGGGTCGCCATGTTAATAATCGACGTCGCTTTGCACTCGTTCTGAGCGTAGAGCAAGGCATCGGCCAGTGTCAATCGTCCCTCAGCGTCTGTATTGATGACTTCGACGCTCTTTCCGTTAGAGGCGGTGATGATGTCCGATGGACGATAGGCGTTTCCGCCGACCATGTTCTCGCACGCAGCGATAATGAAATGCACCGTGATGTTGTCCACGCCCAAATCGCCAAGGATATGGGCAGCACCCAATGTGGCACCAGCACCACCCATATCAAATTTCATGTCTTCGATTCTGCTGTTCACTTTCAGATTGTAGCCACCCGTATCGAACGTGATGCCTTTGCCAACAAAGGCCAATGTCTCTTTGGGCGTTCCTTTGGTGTATGTCAAATGAATGAACTTTGGAGGAGAGAGGGAGCCGTTTGCCACTCCCAGGTATAATCCCATACCCAACTTCTCGCAGTCCTCCTTTTCCAACACCTACAACAGCACCTGTCACATCGTTTTCATTCTCCTGTCACATCGCTGCCTTCAATTCAAAAGTCTCTGGAAATTTCTGTTGGATCATGGCGGCGGCATCGGCTAAGTGTCCTGGATAGCAGACATTGGCTGGACTCTCGATAAGATAGAATGTTAATAACGTCCCCTTCGCAAAGGCATAGGCCTTCTTCACCCCAGCTTCCACCACCGAAGCATCCATATTCATAAGCGTGATCGTTTTGAGCGGATTCTTTTTCGGTTTCTGTTTGTAGCGGGTCGACTCGTAAGCTTCCAACAACAAAGCTCGGATGACATGACTGACGACTTCCGAGAGATCAGCTTCAGGTGTTGCATCAAACATAATGGTCACACTCTCACACTTTTGCCCTTTAGCTGACATTGCCAATTGACTGCCGAACTTGTAGTAAGCACTGCGTCCCCACTTAGCTGGCAATATTGCATCCGCTTTCTTTCCCAGACCAAAAAAACCGACGTTTCGCGTTTTGCCTCCGCCACGAACGACGGCGCTTTTGCCGAGTTCACCTTTAAAGTCGCCCTTTGCGACAACATACGACACCGCGCCGCCCAAAACCTCGTCCTTGTCCATGAGCGTCTCCGATATGCATTTCACGCTTTCCACTTCGTCATCTTTCTTTGTCACTTCGAAGGCCTCTTCAAAAACCCCAATCGCCAAGAGATCCGTAGCAGCGTCGCCGATTTCCCCGTCCGTTACAATTGCTTCGGGAAATGTACTCGGCATCAGTTCCACCGTCCAGTTCGTGCCACTGACGATGGAGTAGGTCCCAGTCGTCGGGGTTTCGGCACCTCCTGCCAAGACAGACATCCTTCCAGCGATCTTAGATGATGGGACGTTTGGCAAGAAGCTAAAAAACGGCCGTCGCGCTGAACGTGCGTTTCGTAATGGGGCGGCTTTGAAAAATCGACGAATGACAAAACTCGAAGCCGATCGTGATGCCGAGAGCATCGTCAAATGCCGCTCATCCCAATCGCGTCATCTACTCGATTAAACTGAATAGAAAATCTCTAAACCCTCCTTCCACTTTGATCCAGGAGAGACATCGCCGTTCATCGTCTCTTAAGAAGACACCTTGGACAAAGATACCACTCGGATCTGCAAAGATCTCGCCAGCGAAGCTGCCAGGAAGCTGAACATCGATGCGCCATGATGCCGGACCCGGTGTCGTGCAAAATCGCGTCAGCATTGTCGGAATGGCGTCCAATGCTTTGCTGATGTCCTCTTTCGCCGTCTGGAGATGGATGGAGTGCAGGAAAGATGTGAGGAGGGTGTCGAGATGTGGGGATGTCCCTTTGTAATGATACTTAAAGAACTGCGCGGGTCGTAGATGGGTCAACCACTCTTCATCCTCTTCGTGCATGGACAGCATCTCCTTCTCTCCAGCTTCCGTGTCTTCCTTTGGTGCAACGGGTGCCTCAGTGAGCAACATGATCTTCTCTCTGAAATTAATACTGAGTTCGCGGATGTCGATCTGATGCAGAAAAGGAGGCAGTTGATAGGCACAGTTGATAAAGTTTTTGAGCAATGTGGTCTTCAGGGTGTGCGCTGCTGGATGTGACGATTCCAGATTTTGCAAAGCCTACCTACATCCAGTCACATCACTCCATGTCACACATAGCGGGACGACATGATCGAAAATGAGGTGATCCGATGGGCCCATGTTCACTTTGTTCGCCTGCGAGACAAGGGTCTTCTTGCAGAGCTTCCAGACATTCTGCTCTTGCATCTTGCACAGCGCCATGTGCACCTGTGCCCCCCATAGCAGACACGTCGACGTTTTTCGTGCGAGCAACGTACCCGTGTCATTCGGATGAGCTCCTCTCTGCTGAACCATTCCTCTCTTAGTGGGGCAGTGACAGAGACAGCAGATACCAGATCTGAAAAGAGCAAGTGGGTTCGTACATGAGGAGAAATCTCAAACACACCTTCGGAAGCACTGCTGTCGCTTTCTCCTTCTGAAGAGACCAGCAGTTCTGCCTCTTCAGCATCCACGCCAAGACTCATGACTTTCTTCATAAAGGCTTCTTTCTCAAGATGCTCCTCTTCGTCGATCTCTTTTCCTGATGACGCTCTGCGTTCGGCCACGACTGAAGGAGGGTCTGGGAATCGTGTTCTTTTGCTCGATGCTTCGGCAAATGCTGAGTTCCGTTTTCTTGGCGCCGAGACATCGATGTTTCTTTTCTGAGCCTCGCCAGATTTCACAGACTCCATGTGTCTTTCCAAAATGTGCGTTGACATGACTTTGATGCCTTCCAGATCCTTGTGCACCTGATCTCGGTGCTGATCCACATCGTCGATGATCTTCTCCACCTGCTCAATCGAACACTGCGGATACTTTTTATCAATCGACACATGTCCTTCAGGATCTGCATGGAGATCCACAACGAGGGGCTCCTCCGGCAACGGAACATTCCATCCGGTCTTCAAACTCAGATCAACGGAAAACGGACTCAGTGCCGTTGGCTGGACGCGCACCTAACCGTAGACAGATCCCTGTTCGTTTTCTCGCAGCACGATATATGATAAGCAGGACACTGTGAAAGTAGGAGAGGCCGATGAGTTCTCGATAGAACGTGCGTTCTTTCTGGATCTGCGATTCGAGGGAATCATGGACGTCCTGCAGAACGCATGCCGCCTCTTCCATCTGATTTCGTTTCTCTTCGGCCTTGACAAGTTTCTGTTTGTTTCTCTGGAAGTGAAAATCATCGGCGGAGCGCATGTCTGGGACGTACGTCACACCCAACGTCGTTTGCGATTCCAACTGCCGAATCAATCCGTGAAGCATCATCAATTCCGACTGTCACAGACAGACAGACAGACCCCCAAATGGTATCCCGTGTGGCCAAGAGCTCGGCAACCGTACTTTTGCAGATGTCAAGGCATCGAAGGTCTCAGTCAAACGCTGCTGTTCTTCGGCGGTCTGACCACAGTCGAACGATCGAGGTATGGAGGAGAACGCTTCGTTCACACTTCATTCTTTTGCTGGTGCTCTTCTCGACGATGCTGCACGGCACCCGAGTCGCCTTCCAATGAAGATGCCGCCAATCTGTGAGATGTGACGTGAGAGCACGCCAAGACGAGTCAACGCGCAAACCTGCGCCACAGTTCATCGTCTTCACCCGGAATCGCAGTGCCATCTGGTTCAAAGTATCGAATCCGGCGCGACATGTCGAATGGATTCCGGTTGGTCGTCATCATCGCCCATTCCACCCATCTTGACGCATGGTGGCTGTCATGCATGCAAGCATCCCGTTGACACCAGAGCCGTTTTCGTCAAACCCTTGATTGGCGCTCATGGTCGAGCTCTCATCACGCAACGCGCATCTTTTGCCGCATGAGGCTTCGGTATAGGTCCTCGAACGCAATCGCTATGCCTTTTGTGTCGAGTGGCATGATGTCCACACGGATACCACATGGCAATATCAACTCCTCTACGATCCAGAAACGAAGGAAATCGAGATGGTAAGGGGCTGTGTATAAAGGAATGGGTGTATTGGCTGCGCTGTCTGCTGTGTAGCATGATATCAAGAGCCGGCGCGTTTTTCTCAAGCGCCGTACACTGGATGCCGTCATCCCTCAATTTCTCTCTGTTGGCAATCGACTGAACATCCTGTCAAGGCAGCTCACGATTGTAGACTATGGAGATGCCGTCACGCGAAATGCCTTGGCCCGTCTGCATGAGAAGTATCGCAAGAGGCAGCACTCTGTGGGAAGCACTAAGGCGGGTCGCTTCCTCACAGGACCTTTGCACTCATCCCACTCGCAGACATTGTGTTCTTGGCCTATCTGCTGCAATGCCTCGCTGTTCGAGATCTTTATCTCAAGTCCATCTCGCTTTATCGAAAGCACTGCATCGATGTCGTGCGCTCTCTTCTAGTGCAGCAAAAACGGTTCAGCTAGACGAGGAGGGTGTACAGCGCTTGGTCGCATTGGATCCAGCGCTCGGCAACAATGGCGAGGCACTGAACGGACGGTTCGTTTTCGCGGAGATCATTGGCGTTGGTGCCGTCGAGCATATGTCCACCATCGAAGGGTCTCGTATCGATACCCGTAACGCGACAGATCCTGCGCACGTCTGTCCGAACACGACCTACGTGCCGCGCAATAAAGCGATGGCACAAAAGCTCTTGCCCATTCTTGCAGAGATGCCGTCAGTCGATCTCGACAAGATTCCTGGCAGTTCTTTGGCGGCGATCAAGCCCCATGCCCTCCTGTACCATCCATTCACCACGCACTGAAGGACACGGATCTCTACATCGACGCTGGTTTTAGGGACGGTACCGAAGGGCTCATTCTCGAAGCGCTGTCAAACGCGTTTTGCATTCATAACATCTGCACCGTCTCTCTGAGTCATTCCGAAGCGAACGCCTTCTACGAAGTCTACAGAGATGTTCTATGTCCAGGCAGATCACCAGCGCCGCCGTCTTTCGGCACTCAGCCTTGCTTTGCAGGCGAATGGACAGAGATGATGACACAGTTATCATCTGGGCGTTTTATTGCGATGCACGTGTCGAGCAAAGATGTGACAGAGGACTCTGTCGAGGCGCTGCGAGAATTGTGTGGTCCGATGGATCCAGAACTCGGCCGACATATCCATCCCGACTCTCTACGCGCTCAATTCGGTGTGGATAAGACACGCAATGCCATGCATTGCACCGATCTTGAAGAAGATGCACAACTGGAACTGTCCTACATCTTCCAACAAGAGCATCACTCAGTGAAGCCAGGACACTCTCAGAGAAACTGACACTCACATGGCATTATAGCAGAAAAGTTGTCATCTATTATATCATGCTACATGTCAAATCAAGCAACAGATTCCAAACACGTCATCCGCCATCAGTGATTGTCCATTGAGCACTTGAACCACCCGAGCTAAGCGACAAGCAGAATAGAAGATTGCCATTTGGCAAAACTGTTTCGAAATCGTTCATCATTACGCAGATGGTTCCCAGCCACATCTTCAATCCGCAGTCCCAAAATGAAAAGAGGCTAGAGAACAGAAACCCAATATGATGACGATATCCCTCCTATCTCTCGAAACGCTCCATGGATACCATATAACGCAAAGGCAGTATATGTGTTGCGATCCGAGTACAACAATGTCTCTTGGACAAAAAATCAAATCCAGCTTGTTGAGTGAACTGAAGAGAATGCATGTGCTCTCCGACAAAACCAAGACGCATGTGCTTGTCCTTCGGACGAAAGAGTGATCTCAGTGGATTTTTTTACTTGTCTCTTTGGACGGGGGTTTGCTTTTCGAGAAAATTGTTCGCCTTGAAGCGTCGACCATTTTATAGAACCAGTAGTAGTTTAGGAGATTTCCTGAAAAACAGAAGCTTAAGAGCAGTCCCTTTTCCAGCGCTCCTATCTCTTCGGGCAGCCTCTCCCAATCCCATAGATAGACCCTGATGGCCGAAACTGCGCCAAACACATAGCCTGTTGTGGACAGACATCCACGAAACGGAAGATGGCGTACGTGTTCCGACGCAAATCCTAAACACGGCGAAGGAGATCAAAGCGGCAACGCCGTTATAGAAATAGAGAGACGTCTTCTCCAAGCCAATCTTGAAGAGGATCCATCTGGCATGGACAAACGACGTACTCACTTCCCACAGAATCGAAGCGCATCCTGCAATCCGACCACCCTTATATCTCACTTATTCTCACACATTTACCGTAGAAGTAAAACCGGTCGGTCATGAGAATGTAAAGCAAGAAAGTGAAACAGAGGACTCCGTGGAGAATGGGCATACCACCGTCGATCCGAACATGCCTCAGTGCCTCGGTGATATCCCAGATGAAGAACCCGCAAGTGATGATGATGGTCAATTGGGAAAGCGCCGTTTTGCCAAACAGCGAATCTTCCCACAATGAACGATCCGCCAAAGATACGAACGTCAAGATCATCTGTACAGCACGTCCACTTCAATTCCCATCATCCGATGCCGGACGTGACCTGTGGGATGTTGTGTATGGCACATAAAACACGAAATCGCAGTCCTCTGTGCACAGCCACCTCCTCTTCTTTCTTCACGCCGTGTCCGAGGCTCAAGAACGGTTTGGATATCGTTTTCCATATCGAAGGCCGATGCAACATCCAATGCAGTACAAAGAAGGTCACTCCTGTCACATCACCCATTTCCTATGGCTGTCGGGCTATAGAGTGTCGCCGACCGGCTAAGAGAGTGCCGAGGAGGGTGACATCGCGACGGTCGTTGAGGAGTGACATGAAATCGGCAGTTCTTGTTCGGCGAGAGAATATGACTTGTCGCCAATTTGGCGCACTGGCGATAATCGACGCGACAATACGCGTCGATGAATGATGATGGACCATCAATACCTGCTAGATTCCCGAGCCGTCTCGAAGAGCTCGCACGATCGATCGATCTCTCATCGGGAGGAGGATACCATGAAAGAGAGCGATTCGTTATCGACGTTCGAAAAGGAACGTCTGGAGCGCATTGCTCAGAACAAACGACTTTTGGCGGAGCTGCAGATCAACACAGTAAGTACGTTAGACGAGGTCGTCCGGCCGACAAATGCCACTTTGGCTGTTAGGCCGTAAACGCACTCGAAGAGCATTGCGTTAAGAAAGTCGAGGCGGCGTGTCCTCCAAAAAAGACGCGACGAGCCAAGGTGTCTTCCGCGAAGACAGCAGGTGTAGCAAAGACGGTTCGTCGATCGAGAAGACTAGAAGGAAAGACACCCGTCTACAATGAACGCATTCTTTCCAAAGAAGCGACACATTCGCACGGCAAGCCGCGCCAGAAGAAAAGCGTTCGTGTTGGTACGGTTGCTGCTCTGTGACCGGAAGGACGGTTTCTGTCGGGCAGATGTGACCAAGCCTGAGTTCTATAGCGAAGAACACATCCGTGTCCTTGGATCGTATGTCAAGAAATGGCAAGGAATCCAGTGATGGTGGAATGAGGTGATCCGCGTGTTCTAGGGAGCTGTTTGTGAATGGCTATGATAAGGATGGGATGCGCATTCATGATCCAGTTAAGGGCAAAACGTGCCATCAGTGTCGCCAGAAGACGATTGGGAAACACACCAGCTGCTCCAAGTGTCAAACCCTGAAGGTGCACCGATCGATGCACAGAGGTCTGCTTCTGACGGCGCTCGGGTTGCACCGTAGGGATGTTTCTGCGGAGATTGTCTGTTTATGCGCTATGGTGAGAATATCGATGAAGTGATGGCGAAGAAGGAATGGATCTGCCCAACCTGTCGCGATATCTGTAACTGTAGCTTCTGTCGTATCGCAAAGGTATGTATGCCAAGAGAGTGCTGGACATGCTGGAAAGATGCTTTTGCATGACAGGGCTGGCCTCCTACTGGGCCGATGTATAGAAAAGCGATTTCGGAGGGGTACAAGTCCGTTGCGCACTATTTAGTCCTTAAGAATCAGCAGGACAAGGAGAATGTTTCTCCTGGCAGAAGAGAGCGCCTTTATAAGAAGTCAGGACGCGTCATGACCCGTTCTATGGGTGCTGCGCTGAATGGAAATTGAAAGTACATGCACGTACGTATGCATGCTTTGGACAAAGAGAATCATGCCTGCAACAGAACCGACCGCTATGTATTCCTAAGTGTCCGGAAGAAATTCAACAGTGAAGATGGGACATCTCGTCTCATCTTGTGTCTTTTTTAGCAATTGAGCAAAGGGTGGATTGGCCGCCAAGCAGTGCTTAAACACATGACTGACATGCAACAGTGGCGGAATGTTGTCTTCTTGGTTGTTGGGAAAGACACAGATCAAATGACATCAGCAATACGCACACACAGAGAAAGTGAAAAAATGCGAAAAGAATCCTCCCTCGGAAGCGAGATCAGCGAGACAGCAAGCAGCAGACGTACATAACAAACACATAGCATAGAAACAACAGTCGCAGAAATCATGACTTGATTGCATCGTGATGATCAGGGAGACGAACAAAAGAGCAAAACAAAAACGATGTCGTTGTTGCTGTAGTGTGGATGCGTAAAATCTTTCTTTGGATTGCAGACGGTCAAATGATCTGATGCTTTAAAAGTTAAGACATGACGTGTCCGGTACAAAGCGCAAGGAAGACGATGGACCGACCGAACAGGTTGGTTGGACGAAGCCTACTAAACTAAGAGACGAAATTAAATGCACAAGGTGTCATGCATGCATCCCTTCGAATGCCGTGCATCCCGGTGCATCCACATCTTTATTGTTGACCATGCCCTGAGCCATTGCAAGAAACGACATCGAGAGAGCGCGTATTCTTGTCCAACTGCATCATTCCTACGTGTGAGGTGTGGGGAATAACTACTTTATTGCTAAGAGAATAAAAAAGGGTAGGTAGGTACGTGTCCTTCTCCGAGACGACCATGGATGGATGTGGAGATGCATACATACATCATCGTCTATCCACACTTCGTTGGAGAGATGAACAGGATAAGAGGATTTGGTTTCAATCACTCTACAGCAGATCCGTCACCGACATTGATGCCTTTCATGAAAGACCGTGACGTGGATTATGCACTATACAGCAACCAGGCTGTCGGGATGACGAATTGAATAGATCAATTCGCTTTGGGAGTGGCAGTTAAGCAAAAGAATCAGAAGGGCTGCGTAATTTTCCGAAAAAGAAAAAAGCCCACACACAATAGCTGAGTATCACAGCAGCAAGTTAGAATTCATGACGAGCAAGCAGTCAACGTAAACAATTGGGAAAGCTAGCCGCGAGAAGATGGCAAAATTAAAAGCTTTATTTGTGTAACGGCATCAGTCCATGCATTCCGCATACATCACACACACCTAGTCAAGATTTCGATTTGCTAATGCTCTTCGTTCATAGTTATCCAACCGACATGATATGCTTCTACACTCGTACCCTACTCTCTCTGTCAAGCAAAGTCTGTTTTCAGGCATCAATCAGTGAATAACCCAAGTAATCTTGTTGCTTTTCTTGAACAGCGGATTTGCGGTTTTGATGGAGAATCCCACCGTCAACCCGCTTCTAAACAGTGAGAAAAGCCAAATGTCATACTCCTTAGAAAATAAACTGAACAAACAGTACATAAATGTCCAAAAAAGTCAGCATGTTGCCGTTCTTCTGTGCGTAGCTTTTCGGGTTTTAGGACGTAGGTTCTTTATTTTGCGGTTTCGGCTCTGTTGACGCTCTCTCTTTGCGTCGCGAGGTGCATCTGTCACCTGATTTTGATCCCGATGCTCTCGCTGCCTGGGGGTCATGAAAGCCTCTTGTCTGTTCTCTTTGTCATCTTCGAGTTCTTCAAGCTTTTTCTCCATCATCTTTACCAGATTCTCTCTGCGACGACATCGTCCTGCTCCGCTTGCATGAATTGGAGACATCGTTCGAGGTTCTGTACAACAAGTATGCATGTATGTATGAGATCTCACTCACTCTTAGGATCATGTATGTCACTCACCACAGCGCTCTGGAATGTCGGCTACGGTTCTTGGGGTTTTGGACGGTGTTGGAGATCGCGATCTGAACAGGACACTCCTTCGCAGTTTCGAAAGCGAATCCGCCAAAAGAATTTTCTTTCTAGATTCGGCCGCTTCAGGAAAGAGCGCTCTGATTCGGATGGATGGATGTGTATCAAAACTCTCATTCTGTGCGTTCGTGTTCGTGTTTGACAATGAGCTTCTTTTTCGTTGTCTCGGTCGGTTTGGTTCAGCAGCGGCAGACTTTTCAGACTTGCAGTTTATGATGATGCATCCTTTTCCTTCGGGTCGATTCAGATTCGATGAGACACAATTGAAGAATGGCACGCGTTTGATCTCTTTGAGTTTTCTTCGGATACGTGTCGCAACTGAAACGGGCGTCACCACATTCAACGCGTTGTAGGAGCTAGCGATTTCAGACCGGGCAGCAGTGTGTGGGATTTTCCCACTAACGTCTGGCGTCGGGGCTGACCTCTCCGGAAACGTGTTCTCGTTCTCTCGTGGCGTTACCCTCTTCAACCGACGTGTCGAGGAGCTGCTCCGGTCTCGACATCCTGCCACGTTGACGGGTTTGACGGAAGACGTGCGACGTGTCAAATGTTCCGCAGCGAGACCTTCTCTAGGAATCTTCTTCTTCGTCTTTGTCTTTTCCACGACGAAGAAATCCCTCGGGCTCATATTCGACCTTGACATCATCTGGCCTACACGCACCATACACGCGTCTTTACACCTCCCAGGCAAACGTGTCGTGCAGGCGTAACGAGATGGGTTTAGAAGCTAGCCGGCATGAAAAGAAACCGTCAAGTCAAGTGAACTTCGCATAGCGTACGTTTCTCGTGTTCGACGTCTTCGCAGGAACAAAACGCGAATCGATGTATTGACGCGTCGCCGAGCAAGACTTACAATCATTCATCGTGTGCATTTTTATCTCTCGACTACAGCGAGACAAGAGGCGGATAAAATGCGCTGGGAATCTGAAAAACGAGGTGAAAAAGCACGGGTCTTGGTTTCTCAGACGTTATGGCAGGTTTCGAATTATCGACTGCCTTTCTTGGAATGATGATACAGGTCGGATTCGAGGCACGTATATTTTGGGAACAGACGGCTTAAAGACTGGCCAGGCAAAGCAGACGTGGACGGACACCTTAACCGGCCTCTTCATCAATCAGAAGACGTCAGGTTGCGCGGTGACGAATCCCTTCGGTTCTCGACTCAATAATATCTTCAAATCGTATTGCGCTCTGCCACGACAGACACGCGGCAAATACCGACGACCGACAAACCGTTCCATCGACGTCAGACAGGCATACGAGACAGCGCGCCCGAAGCGGTTTCTGAGGCATCCACGCTCGATAGACTCACAAAATCACAGGTTCACAGCAATGGTGCAATTAGACACCACCCAAGACGCATGGCATCAGACAGAAGCCCTAACCATAACGACGGCAAAATATCATGCCCGTGCTGTAGCGCTATGTGCTGCCGGGATTTCCTTTTCCTTCGACGGTCGCTCGAATCAGCTCCACCGCTTCCTCCACATTCGTAATCTTGGCAGATTCTGAGAATTCTCACTCACCGATCACACAATGACCATTTCGACCGTAAACACCTAACCTTCATCGTTGAGCTGAATCTCGAACTCCTCTTCCAGTGCCATCATCACTTCCACCTGTCACATCAAAGCAACCCACAAGGTCAAGACCTCGATCGATGCCAATATCCATCGTTTTTACAATATCGAGTGAATCCTTTGTCATATCGGTGAACATGGTGCCGTATTCCACCTAATGCATGACCCTGTAAGGTCGAGTGCGAAGAAATCGGCGCCAGGATACCTTTTCGACATCTAGTTGGTTCATGATGATGGTCTTGGTACGCTCGAAGACCTCCGCCTTGTCAATCTTCGCCGCCATCATCACGACTGCTCGTCTCCGCAATACAGAGGTATACTGTCAATCAACATTGCCCTGACGTCGTTGTCGTTTCGCGAGCGTCTGTTACCGCAGGGATCCGTTTTGGCATTGGGGAGCGAAGGACATGGGCTCGCGTGGCAAAATGCGTTCGGACGCCGAAGGATGCCATCTCGCAAAACGCTCGTTTCTTTATGGCGCGCACAAACAAACTCACCAAGACCGACGATGTAACAGTTTAACCGAGATCTGATGAAGCAGCGCAAAACGCACGCGTGAATAAATGGTTGTTGTCTTGTTCAAAATGAACAATGGTAATGCCTTCAACTCGGGAGAGTCGTCGTCATCGTTTTGGACGGAATAGACTCTTCTTCGTCCAAAGCTTTCAAAACTTGCATGACCACATCGGGTCCCCAACTGCCTTCGGCTTCGCGCGTTCCGTCGGATCTAACGACAAAGCGCAATGCAAAGGCGACGGTTGGCAGCTCATCGTCGTCCATCTTTTTACGACTCCATAGTCGACTTAGCAATGAGAGGCGCCTTTGCGATGCTTGTCCCTGCATCCACAGGCGAGGCGTGCTCATTTCTAACTGTGCCTCAGATCCCTCGTCGCCCCAATCTCCACACACTTCCAGTGTTGCAACCCCTCGTCTGCAGCACCATATGGATGCGATATGACAAGTGATGGGACCTTAGGCTCTTGAGTAGATGAACGAAGTCACGGTACTCATCGTGAGACAACGAGATGGACCAGTCGGAGCCAGACACAAACGCAGCATAGTCGGAGGTCGATCGGCTTTGGTCCGCCGGACGCGAATTCACTCCCAATTTCCATCCCTCCCCTTGGAAGACGCAGGCGTCGTCCATCTCTTCAGAGTTCTCCTCCAAGCTTTCCAACATCGTTTCTATCACAACACGACGCACACGTAACAAGCTTTCTGCGGAAGGGTAGCCAACCGGAAGTACCGGAAGATGTATTCGATGTCGTGACAGGGACGATCGAACAACCGTTGACATCGCACTGTAATCGCACCTTCGCTGTCTCTGCGACAGAATGCCTCTCCTTTGTCCGTGCATCTCGTTGTGCTCCCTACCAACTTTTCGACTTGCTGCCATCTGTTTTGTACCGCCGCTGATCAGCTGTCCTTTCTCGACAGGCATTCTTTGCGCCTGCGATCGCACTTCATCCATCAATGCATCGGCTTTCTTAAGCGCTTCGGTTAACGGATCGTCTGCTTGCTAAAGGACAAGGCGCTGGAATGGCGTCGTTTTGAGAAGGAAAAGACGTTTTCTGCAGAGGAAGATGTATCTGCCGAGCAGCGTGTCGTGATCCGCGACGGTCGTTGTCGTACAGGGACGTTTTCGGTTGTCGTCCATAGCGCTCTTCCCTGTAGCGAGGAGCGCGTGATCGCGAACATCGACGAGGCATTGGGAAAGGCCATTAGGTAACAACCGCTCGGATCCAACGTGTCCACAGTAGATGTCACGTCCAGATGGCCACGTCAGTCTTATTCATACGTCCTTTATCCGTGACACACATGAAATGTATCCTCAGATGCTACTGTATGCCAAGGATGGCAGGGGACCTTATTCAGACTCCGTAGCCATCCGCGTATTTCGGATCGTTGTAACGGCACTGTTCATTATGTCCTGCTTCAAATCCACTATACTGGTATTTCATGGCTTGCATGATCGCGAGAAGTGTCTCCGGCGGGCAGCACAGTCCTTCCTTCGACAGATAACGGATTGCTGAGAGCGTGCGGATACCGCCAATGGGATAACGCCTCCATGTTTTCTTTGGCATGACATAAACGGCATCGGGATGCTCTTCTAACAACCAGCTGGCGTAACTGGCGTACTCTGAGAATCCCATGGGGATGTCGTCTGGAGGCAAGGCGCGTAGAATGGCCTCTACCCATGGCGGTTTTCCCACTGCCGTGCTGCCTCGAGGTAAAGAAGAGAGGAACGATAGAAACTCATGCATAAACGGCTTGTATACGACCATCCAGTGCGTCACGAAGGAGCTTCCATCCGGAGCACGTTTTAGCATCGATCCCGTTAAATTCTTGTAGGAAGCATCGTAGCCTGCATGGTTATGCCCTACTCCACATGTCACATCTCACACGTGTGAGATGAGCAAAGGGCAAACCTCCAATGTTCATGACGGTTTGTCTCCCATGCTTTTCAGAATGGTAGAAAATGTTGAGATCTCTCAAGAGTATCATGTCCAGATCCCAGATGAGATAATACTCACTTAAATCTGGAAGATACTCCAATGCTCCCATCTTGAGGAATTGTTGGAAGTACCACCCTGCATTATCTCTCCCTTTAAAGAAATTCTGATCAAAGGCGCCGCCGTACGTCGTCTTCAAGTATTCACGAATCCCTTCTTTTGTCACTCCGGGAAGCAAATTTGCTTCAGAATGACATTGGACATTCGAGGCGAAGCTCCGGAATTTGTGACAGTAGCCGTCCTGTGAAGTGACGACGATGATGCGCTGTGGGGCAAAGAAGGTATTCAGGGCTAGAATGGCTTTCTTTGTCACACAGGTTGGTTTTACCGCAAAACCTATACAAGAGAGATGACTGAGATCAGTCATCAAATCGCAAACGGTGGGTGCTCGTTACCGACAACGTCCATTCGTTGGTGCTGTCCGCGTTCGTCGTGAATCACGGTCATCGGAATCTGCCAGTTGGCGGTCACGGTAAAACAAATCATCAGGTAGAGGAAACAGCAGAAAAGTGAGAGAGTGAGACGGGTGAGTGTTAAACATCTCCACGTAGGACGCCTCGACTTCGACATTCGGCGTTTTCTGGAAAATAACTGCGGCGAAAACGGTACGGCGACGACGGACATGATGATGATGAGCGAAGCAGATCGATTTAGTCACTCTTCATCTGATTTGTGGTTCATCTGCGACGCAGACGTCACATCAACAATGTCCAACGATGCACAGCCGGCACCGATACCACGATTGGAGCTCGTGAAATTCAATGTGGGACATACGCCGTTTGTCATGAGTCGTGAAATGCTGAATGCCTATCCTGACTCGTTGCTCTGTGCACTGGCAAAGACGCATGAAGATGGTGTGGCCAACCGTGAGTACCTTTTTGTAGACAGGGACCCCACGTCGTTTCCTTGGATCATTGAGATCTATAGGTGCGGGTTAGGCATCTCGATACGCCTTGGTGGTTGAATCTGTCTTTTCAGGAATGGTCGATACAAATCACAGGTTCCTGATATGTGGGCAGAAGAGCTCCAGAAAGATTTGACCTTCTATAAATTGCCATCTCTGTTAGAGTTGGGTATTTCGAAAGAGGAGCCGATAATGGACCCCATCGAAGCCAACACACCGCCGCTCCCACTTCTTTTTCGCAAAGTGGTCTCAGAACTGACCCATTGTGGTGCCGTTTATCTGCTTCCAGTGGACGTCATTGTGTACTTCGAATGCAAAGAGGGGGGTGTAGAGGGGATTGGACCCAAGATTCTGATAGCCCCTCTGTCCGAAACACGACTCAGACGCCCGACAGTTCAAGAGGATCATCATGAAGGACTCCTGAAGATTCTACGAGATGGATGCGTCAACAAAGATCGTGTGACACTGGAATGGGGTAAAAAGCTCTGCGCACGTCGTTTGAAGAAAGAGTACTGGATCATCGATTTCTCGGACGACGCCAAACGAGCCATTCTCAATAAAGAAGCCGAGAAATGGGATATGGAGGTCGTGTTCAAGAGTCGGGCATTTGGGAAGGACGGGAAAGACATGACACTGAACTTACTGGTCGTGCAATACAGAGAGACAAAACTGCCCAATCTGCAAAGCACTTGATTGAGATGCTCGTCAGAGATCAGCGAAGGCACAAAGGGGATATATATAATTCCTTATTTACATGGCGTTTGCTTTCACATGTGCCATGAGCAGACAGAAAAAACATACAAAAACGAAACAAAGAAGCGTTCATTGAGAGATTCACAAAATGATAGGCGCACGTTTGAGCGAATTGCTTATGCTAGACGAGATTGCAGAGAAATCGCGAATTCTGCCATTTGAACTCATAATTTCTTCGACGACCAAACAGACGGCCAATCGCGAACTGAGAACTTCCAGTCTGTAGGCAGGATGTGTCGGCATGCTGAGCATTTCAGGAGATGATCTCTTGTCTCTGGCACGCGACCGCAAAAGCGGCAAAGAATTGAGTCTCCATCGGCGGTATTGAGCAAATTAAACCTGTTGAGATAAACACGGGTTGCCAGGTGGCCTGTTAGGAATCTGCAGAGGGCTGTGAACTGTCTTCTGCTGTGTGCTTTCCACCATTTCAACCGAGTCATCTTAACCTTGTCAAAGCACGTGGCTTTCAGAGAGCTTGCACGATCCGTCGATTCCCAAGCGATCTTCCCCTTCGAGTCTGCAAATGATGAGGCTTCAAAACGCAGTAACTCGAAACCAGCTTGATCGCCGCCATTCATGGATTCTAGAGTGATCTTTTCCCATCTATCCAGTTTTTCTTGCGGCAGGAACTCTTCGTAACGGTTCCTGATGGGGAACAGCGGTGAGTCATAAGTTCCAGCCAATGCAGGATGAAGATCGTAGAAGGACAAATCTTCCAGTTTGACCTTAGCAAGAAGAGAGTGTCGAGTGATTTCATCATCGGGGAGCCTTAGGCCCGCTAGGGCTAATACTGCTGCTGTTGATGTGGTGCGAAGATCCCCAGTGATGAGGAGGGCACCAGACCGAATGACCGACATCAAGGACTTCCTCTTCTGCGTTAGGGCTCTACTACCGGATGACCAGATCAGGGCTCCGTAGTAGAGGACTGGTGCAACGCATGCCTGGAACGGTGTACGCAGGACGCCAGGAGTGGCACCCCGTAAACTGTTGCTGATCCGTTTGATGGACTCCAGTCGTCGCTGTGCTTTCATGCAGACTCCCGAGACGTGAGCGCTGAAGTTTAGCTTGCTGTCCATTTTCAGCCCGAGGTAAGTGAATTGTGGTTCTTCTTGCAATAGGGAGCCGTCCAGATTCACTTGGATCGATGTGGCCTTTCGGAGTCTTGAGAAGCGTAATAGATGGCTTTTGCTGGCATTAAACTGCATTCCGTTGAGTGTTGCCCACTGGACGGCCTTCTTCAAGGAGGACTCGAGATGTGCTTGGCCTTCGCCCCGTGGGCCAATCTGGCAGTATAGCAGACAGTCATCAGCGAATAGACAGCATTTCACCTCAGGGGGAACTGAGTTTGCGAGGCTGTTTACAAAGCACAGCACAAAAGGGATGCCAAATTACCGGAGAACCCACAGACAGACTCGTACAGTGAGATCTCAAGATAAGGCATTCTTCACGTCATGTCGCACGAACCCGCGGCGTCTGACCCTCTCCACGTGTCCGTGACTTCGTTGCGTTGCCACAAATCCTGGAAGCGAGGCGTTATTTGACGCATTCTTGAGCTCTGTAGATGACCCAGAGGTGGAGAAAAAAGCTCTGGAACTGAGACATCGACAAGAGCGAACCCCAATTTCAGTCTTGCGAACTCTTCGTGTGCTCAAAGAGACATTCTGGCAGGATATTGGTTATTACAAACAACACTATCCTTCCATGCGCATCTTCTCCACGGAGCTATTTCGTCGAAACGAAGAAGTCCTGAACAAGTGGATTGAATACGTGAAGTCCTTCTCTCAAGAAACAAATCCTACAGTTGGAGCGCTGGGCGATGATGCTACCTTGTCGTTTATACATTCGAACGAGATGGGACAAATCCGCGAAGCGCTCTCGACAACAAATCAGTTATTGAGTCATGTGACAAAGCAAATGTCGGAGCCGGCAGTGGCCCCCAATCCAACTGGACAGTGCCCTCTGAACAACAGAACGATATCACCTCGGTGCTCCAAGAAGAGAGGACTTCGCCCGCTCAATGGTCACGGTTTCATTCTGCAGTCACTTATCTACGAGTTTGCGTTCTTTCTAGAAATGGAAGTGAAGGATGTCGTACACTTGTGGAGAAGTGAGGTGACGATTGAAGGCGTTCACTTTGAAGGAGGACTACACGCAGTCAGGGAGTCAGATGCTACGAGACCGGTTAAAGAAAGGATGCTCACGAAGGACCAGAGATCATACGTGAGAAGAATTCAGATTGTTGCTAACAAGGTGGAAGAGTTCGAATGACACATGACTACTGATGAAGCCGTCAGTCAAGTGGAACGCCTGCGACAACAGGGAGACAAGAAGCTCGCGATCTGGGAACTGGCGGAGCAGGTCAGCAAGTCAAACACTTGAGGACGCAAGAACAATGTGTTTGCTCAAATGCTCATAAATAGAGCTCTCTGCGGACCTACTGCTCTTTGGATTTCCAGTTTCTATCATTTAAGCTACCTTGCACAAGATTGCAACGCGCCGACGCATTCTCGGTTTGACACATACGTCGTGTATCGCAAAAATGAAAGTCCATGAAGGACACTCACTGCCACGTTGAGGCAAATCGCTCAGAAGACGCGTTATGGTAATTGACAAATAATAAATTCGTCGATCAAAAAATCAGGCGGTGCGATAGGAAATGAGAAGCTTATGAAGAAGCACCACGTTGTTGTTCTGTCGCTTTTATCCTTCAGCTTTTCAAAAATCCATACAAGCCAAGATTGATTATGATCAAAATTGGTCCCTCGGGGGCGGGAGGGCCTATGGCAGCGTACCTGATGTGGTTCACACATACATTTACTCAATGTAAAGTCGAGTTTTATGCTGGTGTGTTTGGCTCGTATTTAAGCTTTTGGAAGAATCTTCCATGATTGGGGTTTTGCGGCAGAATTCTAAATCTGCTTTGGTTACTGGTAGGTGGCGGCCGTCGATATTACGCAGTGAAGTAAGTATCACCTCGTTTGCTTTCTTCCTAATTTATAGGCCGTTCGCACGAGAAAATCCATCTTTCTGATGGCGCCGAGTGATCTCTCGTGTAGCAGATCACTGTCGAAAATCCCGAGGTATCAATGCTCTCGATCCATTTCTCTTCATCCGACGGCCGTCGCAAAATCTTCAATTACTCGGGCTGCATAGTGTATTGCACCTGTGTTATCTGAAAACTTTCTTGCTGTACGTAAGGAACTGTGATGGAGTTCGATAGCAGACTTGAAAGAATCTACAATCCTGCCTCCTCCAAGGTCGCTTCCGAAGCGATCAACCACCCTGATCGATGCGGCTTTGTTATTCGACTTCTTATGTACGGCCGGAATGTTTTAAAGAAGTCTCTTTACATCGCAAGTTGGCAGAGCAGTTTCTGACATTCTAGGTTTGTTCGTGGATCTCCAGGGAGCTCCGTGACCACAATGCGTTCGTGAATTCATCCGCATTTGCTTCCTGTCCCGGTTCAATCTCCATTTCTGCGAGGATCCCTATGTGTGATGCCTCCACCTCGTTCAGTTTCGCCCACGGACATAGCACAACGACCAGACACTGCGTTGTTAATGTCTTCCTGCGACGACCACTGCAAATCTGAGAGAGCACAAACAAACAAGAGGGTGATCTCGCAACTGCAACAGAGCAAAAGGGTAGATGCATTGTGACCGAGCAACGGTCCTGGAGAGATGGATATCTTTCCGCTCGAGTGCTCGCCTCAGGGCGTCTTCCATGCATGGCTCCGGAAGGACGCGTCCTTACCTCCGCTGTCGAGATACGTCGAGCAGTGCAATGGAATGCACGATGGAAGCGACCATGCGCACAGCAAATCGAGCGAGAGTCGCAGAACAGACAAAATCGTCGCAGAACGATGCTCGTCGACGACGCGACGCGATCGCATGGACTCGACGGTTCGACTCCGAAACTTCCGCTTGGATCCGACAGGGTTTAGGGGTGGCGCAAAACGCCTTCAAAAATTGGATACGTATCCGGAGGTAATTTTGGCGCCGCAGATGCGGGGGTGCGAGAGTCCTCATGCCGGCGCAGACTCGATCGCTCGTGAGAGCGAGAGGGATCGATGCGCCAGCGAAGCCTCGATCGCGGGCGAGAGTCCTCGATGCCGAAGCAGAAGCCTCGATCGCCGCAGCGAGAGTCCTCATGCCGGCGCAGACTCGATCGCTCGTGAGAGCGAGAGGGCTCGATGCGCCGGCCGAAGCCTCGATCGCTGGCCCCGCGTTGACGAACGAAGTCGATCGTCAAGCGGCGCAAAATCTGCACCACGGCCGGACATTTATGTCGGCGAAGCGAACTTCCGCTTGCGTCCGACAGGGTGTATGTGACTCGTCCGATGTGACAGTCACTTCAGAGTTCGCAGTCCCATCGTCGACGCGACGTTCGCATGCCTGCGCGACCCACGCAGATGACGTCGAACTCGCCGCCGTTCGTTCGGAAAGATGCCGTTCCCGAGAGCGAAGACGGCGACGACGAACCACTGTTCGAATTGGACATTGAGGAGTCCGACGCCGTAAAGACGAAACTTTCGTCCTCGGACGATCTCCTTCTTCGACCTTTTCGTGGATGGCAGGAAGAAGCCGGGTCCGACGCATCCCAGATGGAAAGCAGCATGGATTCGGAACCCTTCCAATCCCGCGATGCGGATTCTGAGATCGATCTCGATCTCGAAGCGGATAGACCGGGAGAGATTGGCTTATGTCGTTTCCATTGGAACACTCTAGCCAGTTACACGGATCATTGCTTTAGTGGCCCAGCAGGCGAAGGTTTTGAGGAGGGAACTGGAGCAGACTCGGGCATCTGAGGATGAGAGCGAAGATGTTGCCGAGGACAGTCGTCTGCGATGGGGAAATCGTCGACAGTTCTACGGAACGAACGAACACGAAAAGCAGGCAGCTGTGGATTCCAACTGTGTGTTGTCGTGACCGCAGAGTTCGATTATTAGGGCGAGGACATGATAGAAGACCTAGAAGAGACGCTCAAGCTTCAGAGAGTCGAACTGGAGCAGCTACGCGATGCAGATTTCGACATTCCGACGGCAGATGCAACACAAGATCTGCCGACAGGTATCGATGAGGAAAGGCCAGATGCTGTCTCGGATGGCGCCGATGGATTGACTTCCCTCTGCAAGGGTCTTAAAGAGAGTCTCGATGAAGTGCGATTCAAAATCGGTCCATTGCTTGCGGAGGTGCGTTTCCATTTGCCATCGCTTCTGTCCGTTCGTTCACTCTGGCGCACAGGCGAAGAAAGGAGGTCTGTGCACAGAGCAAGGACTGAGCTACTCTGAGGCGAAGCACCTGTTGCTCCTGCACTATTGTCAGTGTCTTGTCTTCTACGTTCTACTGAAGCTGGAAGGCGGATCTGTGAAAGATCATCCGGCAGTGCTCAGACTCGTCGAGATTCGCGCGTACTTGGAGAAGCTTCGTCCGTTGGAGGCTCGACTGCAGCCTCAAGTCGACAAGCTACTCAGAGCAGTTTCTGTGGCAGCACGAACAACTGAAGGTGCGTCGTCTGTCGAGATGTCGTTGCCAACATCTGACCGGTGTGTGTCTCCCCCATCCAGACGCAGACGAAGAGGAAGAGAGTCTCGCTCCACGCCCCGGAGAGCTTGTGCCCAGGATTGGAGATGGGAACGGAGCGTACCGGCCGCCAAAGTTGCATCCGGTGTCCATGGGCGACGAGATGACAAGAAAGAGGCGAAAGAGCAAACGGCAGAAGAAGGAAGCTGCTGAAGATGCCATGGTTCTGCTTCCGTCCTTACACGATCATGACGGCGATCTTTTCAGGTTTCGGAAGTGGTCCGCGAGTGGACAGGCGCCCCCGAAGAGATTTCTTCCAGCATAACAGCGGCAGACCGAATGAAATCGATATTGACAGAGAGGCGCGAGGCGGACTGGGCAGAGCTCGGAGAAGAGGCCTTTCTCAGTCGGCGCAACGAGAGCAGAGAGACGAAGAAACGAACGGTTTCTCATAAGCGATCTGACAGTGGTGGCATGACGCCGGCTGGCATGTAGGCACAGGGAAAACCGAGTGCATTTGGTGGCGTCTCTTTCGAGGACTTCGCCGCCGATATGCAGAGCACTATCGACGCCATTCAGGACGCATCGAAAGAGAGTCGCTTTGGTGTTGATGTCGAGAAGCAGACGGTTCCTTCAGGAGATGGCGACCTTCCTTTTCGCCATCCAAAACAGCGAGACGTCGCTGTCTCGAACGCGATCGTTCTGGATGCCGACGTCGAGAAGGAGCCGCCGCCGGCGTCGAAGAAGCTAAAGAAGATTTCCGAAAAGCGCACGTCTCATCCACCAAAGCTCGTGAAGAAGACAACAGGTCGCCGCGCCATCTCAGACGTCATACAAAAGAATCGAGGCCTGACGCCATTTCGCACGAGAGATCGCAAAAACCCGAGACGACGCCATCGTCTGCAGTTCGAAGTGAAGGAGAAAAGACGCAAAGGACAGCAGCAGCCATCGTTTTCGAAAGCGCCTGATCACTATGGCGGCGAAACGACGGGCATCAGCAAGCGTGTGAAGAAGAGTGTCAGATTCGCTTAATTTGCATTTTGCTCTTTCGCCTATCCTGCGTTTTCCCAGCCTCGTTGTTACGTACAGAATTCGAAATCGTTGACGGGTTCCATTTCTTAATGTGCGACATGTGGCGCTTCTTGTTTTGGTGCGCATGGATGTGCAGCGTTGGCTTTGCGCAGTCGAGGACATTGCGGTCGACGGAGATAGGTATCGTCTATCGTATTGGCGTTGCAGCCGATGCGTTTTCGCAGTGGAACAGGAAAATACAGGACATCGACACGAAGAGATTTTTCTGCCGCTTAGCGTCGTCGAACACGGCACTGTTGAAGGACTCCTTATTGACGATATGGAACCGGAAAAGGGCCCTCTGGTGATCGAAGAGATTATCGACGATACAGGAATGATCACCAACGTTATCATCGAACGCGCGAGTGACCTCTCTGTCGAAAATCTCGAGAAATCCAAACGCATGAACCGCAAAATCGGCTTAGTTGATGAAATGCCGCCGCCATCTGAAAAAGTGATTAAAGGAGACGAGCGGCGCAATCGCAGTTGGCTACTGCTCGTCGTTTTGCTCGTAACTGTGGCATTCAGCATGGGCTTTGTTTTATCGGTAAGTCTATTCGGCACCTTCTCCAAACGACGTCGATGCAACGTGCCTGAAAGCGGATCTTTAGGTTTTCTTTATCAACCATTTGCCAATGTCCTTTGGTGGCACCGTTGTTACTCGCAAGCAACGCCTTGGCTTAAACAAGAAGCTGTCGATGAGGCCAAAGCCATGGAGAGAAGAAGAACATCACCTTTACAGTCCCATCAAAAGCCCAGTGCGCACTCCTTCGCATCGAACGGGGAAGAAAACAGTTCTGTTTCCCGCACTGCACGAGACCGAAATCGAGAGAAGTGTCTAATTGTCTACCTTGTATCTTGTTTTTTTGCACACACCCTTTTGGCACCACATCCCATCTCTCTTTTCCCTTTCGCTATGAGATTCGAACACGCGTCGACATCCGACCGTCAACGCATGTCCAGAAATGTCGCTGTCAACCGTAGGTTTTCGCTACGGTCTTTGCCCACATGCGTGGACTTCTGTCTATCATGCGCTGCCGTGTTTTCTTCTGTGATTATCTTTCAGGAGAAGACGACGCCATCTGGCCTCCTGTCGTTTTGTCGACAGCGACGTGTACTCGAACAGCGTTGACGCGACGTGTACTCGAACAGCGTTGACGCGACGTGTACTCGAACAGCGTTGACGCGACGTGTACTCGAACAGCGTTGACGCGACGTGTACTCGAACAGCGTTGACGCGACGTGTGTATTATCTCTCCCCCGAGTGCCACTGCGATGGGCGTTGATTGGAGTGCGCAGAATCAACAGATGCTAGACGAAATCGATAGAGACTTTCAAGAAGTGCGTCTCCCATTTCATACGACACTAGATCTTGCAGGGTTGACCGTCCACACTAATTTAGGCCAAATCCGAGACGATGGCCACGGGGGTTGGAATTCAATTGCTCAAGTTTGGCTACACCGACGCATCTCTGACCAATCTTGACTGGTCGTTCGTTTCGGCAAACGCTCTTCCCCGTTTCTACGACGCTAACGAGGATTCACCTTCAAAACCGACGACCAATTGGCGACTCGAGATTGAGGCCGGTGATATCGACGCGGAGGTGGCACATAGTTTAGAACTGCTTGGAGATAGGCAAGCACAGAGGGTGACATTTCGCTGCGGCGACGCATGGGCTCTCAAATTTCCCAACGCCAAAGCTTACATGCATTTTTGGAATGACTACAACAACAAGCTCTTCGAAAACATCTACGGCGCAACGAACACTCAAGCCAATCGCGAGGAACACCTTGGACGCGATTTCGCCTCGAAACTCTTCACAGAAGATGAGAAGGAGGAAGACATGGACTGGCAAGAAGAAGTTACAGAAGATGACGTCAAGCAAGAAGATGCCAGACACGATACAAACGCAAAAGATCCTCTCGTGGGTGATAAAGACATTTCTCTGATCAAGCTGGGCATCGGTAACAAGAGCTACAGCGTCCGCGGGCAGAACGTTTCCGTACTGCAGAACATATCGTCTGGTGTGGAAGACACGGGACAGGATTTCACTCTGTGCAAACCAGACGGTACAGTGGTGAAGCCATCGGTCGTGATGCTTGCCGACTGTGAGCGGAAGATGGGCATGTTGCACGAAGGCGATGCGCATTCTCTGCTTTATGCAGATGTGGAATCCGGCAAAGTGGTGCAGGAATGTCGATTCAAGAAGGACGATGTCGACATTCCGATGACAGAGATCGTGGCAGAGACCAAGAGTGCTCCTGCCGAAGATCGATCCACATTCCTGAGTTACGATCGAAATCGATTGTGTCGATGGGATATGCGTGATCCAACAGGCATTGTGCAACAGCATGAACCGGCATTGGATTTTATTGGCGGCAAAGACTATGCTCAGTATACAAACTTTACAAGCATGGCGACGACGGGAGATGGATCCGTAGTGGTGGGATCTGCCGATGGCAAGATTCGTTTGTACAGCAATAAACTCACGCTGAAACGTGCATCGACGGCCTTCCCAGGAATTGGGACACCTATTACACATATTGATGTGACGTATGATGGCAAATGGGTCATTGCAACAACCGATCACTTTATTGAGATTATCAAGACGACGGCAAAAGATGCCGACGGAAAATCAGTAGAAGGGTATCGTAAATCCCTGGCATCGCTCGCCACTCGGCCGAAGCTTCTCAAACTGAAACCAGAGGACACTATACGAACGGGCCATGCCCCTTTGAGGAAAGGCAGATTCACATTTGTGACTGAAGCCAGTCATCAAGAACGGTGGATCGTTGCCACCTGCGGAAGCTATTCTGTTCTGTGGAACTTTCGTCAGGTGAAGATGATGACCAACGATCATCGTGCAAGTGGAGGATTGCCAACATGTGTGGCCTATCATTTGGTGTGCAAGGATGAACCTGTCGTCGATTCTTGTTTCTCGCATGAATCACGTCAATCTGGAAGCCAGTCGGAAGCTGCCTTAGTTGTGGCAACGCAGCACAAAGTGTGGTCGTTTTATGATTAGTGCATGACTTTGAGTGAGGACAAGGCAAAATGAGAATGATGGATGATATTTAAGGAGATCCAAAGAGGTCTGGCCTCCAATATCCTTGCAGACTGTATCGGGTTGTCTTGTGACGTTTGATGGCCCTTTTCGACGGTCGTCCATACGAGTCTCGCAATCTCTGGACACGCTCCAGAATCCTAAGCGCGTCAAGATTTTTCACCTCCACCTTCTTCACCAAGTTCTTCCCTGAAATGGACATGTTCACGATGTCTCTGCATGGATGGATGGATAGATAGGCGAGACGCACGATAGGTTGCCTCCAGCCACGGATGTCCGGCACGCTCTTCTGCGACGATATCAAACTGTGGATTCTGCTGACGAAATTGAGGAAGGTAGTTTCCAACAAAGTCCCTGAGCGAGTCGATCAGGAGTGAATCGAGGACATGCATGATGTTTGTACCTAGCACCGCGAGAACTGCCGCTCTTGTTAGAGTAAACGACGCGGAGACGCAGGAGTTGCCATACGCCATAAAGTGACATCGTGCGAACAGAATGCAATGCATGAGTGATATCAAAGACGTGACGTCCCTTTGACGATTCCTTTGACAGCGATGATGGCAGGACGCATGGCTGTACTTTCGTCTTCAGATCTGCAACGCATGCAGAGTCCAGTCGAATGCATTTTTCTTATTATTGTCGTCGCACGCAGTCTGTGCATCATCGTAGTTGGAAGAATCAGGCGTCCAGGACTCAAGTAGTAGGAGAAGGGAACTGAAGAGTCTGTGCGATGCACGGGTTTCTCAATGGACGAATACTTCTCAAGTGGAGAATTCAATGTTCTGACTATGGCGTCAATTGCTGTTGGTTTCAAAGGTCCTCGGACAAAAAGAAGAAGAAATGAAGATTTCAGCAGAGCTTCGAGAGATGCAGCAACTCAAAGAGGTGTCTTCCTGTGAAAAAAGCCGTCATGCACAGGGCCAGATGGAGCACAGGAAGACGAAAAGGATGCCGCTCAAAGGGAGGAACAGAGATGTGCGACCGTGTGCGCTGCGGCAGAAAGACTGTTCGCTGAAAGCGATCATATTCGATCCATTCGATCGAAGCTGCTTCTGTGCGATGTTGCGCATCACTGGGAGGCACAGATCCGTCATAAGAATAAAGTGCAGTGTGCGAGAGTCGAAAGAGAGAAACAGGCCGCGGCCGATCGACTCAAGAAGACAGAGGTCGCTATTGCAGATGTTCGTGGCCGAGAACTGTAGAATCGGCCATTCTTTAGGAATTGGACGAGAAGGAGCTGTCTAGATTTCGAGATCGGCAAAAAGGTTTTGCGAAACTGAAGAGTGAACAAATGCAACAGCTTCAGGAACTGAAACTCCAACTGCAGTCGGAGAGGCCAGCAACACATTTTCATCAGTTTCTCTCTCGATTGAGCGTGTCGTTGGTGTTTAGAGATCAAAAGAAGAAAGACGCCGCAGAGCTGCAACGTCTTCAGGAAGAAGAGGTCGAAAGAGTCAAAGCAGAAGCACTAACAAAAGAGGCCGCTAAGAAACAAAAGTATCGAGAATTCGAGGAGATGAAGGCGCAGCTCGAGCAAGAAAGAAGAGAAGAGCAGGAAAAGGAAGCACAACTGGAACGAGATGTCGAGGGTATATCTCACACACATGTCGTCCGATATGTGCAGCTTCTGCCTCAGAGTATGCACTTAAGAAAGAAACGGAGTTAGCAGAGATGAGACGAACGGAGAGGGAGAAGAGGACAGAGAAAGCGCAACGAGCGAGCAAGATGGTCGAACGACTGGAAGACTATCTGATCAAGGAACGCGAGAAGAAGGATTCTCAGTTGGAAAAACTGATGTCTGAATCAGCAGAAAGCGTCGATGCCAAAGCTAAAGGCAAGAGAAGCCACCAAGAACAGATTCTCCAGAGCTTAAAACAATCGTGGCATCAACAGCTTCAAATGAGAGAAGAAGAGCGAGAACTTCAAAAACGAGAAGAACAGCGAGAAGTGCAAGTACATCACACGTGTTGGGGGATGCCATATGCTCCCGTCTCTCTCTAGAGAATCTTGGACATCGAGGAAGAATCGCGTAGACGTGAAGAGGAGAGAGCATCCATCAAGAAATCGAGGAACAAGGCACATCAAGCGTTCCTATTGCATCAGATGGATCAGAAAAACAAAAAGAAGGAACAAGAGATGGCTGAATCCGTTACAGAGATGTGTGCTATCATGCAATCGATCGAAGAAAATGATCGGCGTGTCGATGACTACATCCAGAACACGCGTTCTCAGCTTCGTCATCTCGGTATCCCTACGACAGGCATCATGGACGACAAGGCGCTGACGAGACAAGGAAGATCTCCGACATCACGCTGAAACGCTGCTTAGAATCGTGGCTTTCTTTTACGGGCTGTGAATTTTGTGTCAGCCGGGATCTCTTCATGACCCTTTGATCGTCTCCGTGCCTTTTTGCTGAGCACCCATTCTCGGCGCTTTTCGATTTTCTTGTTGTGTGACCGCGTCCGGCGATGTGACACATCGACGGTCACTCTTTCAGACATTGCATCCTCGTCATCGCCTTCTGGTAATGGCCCTGTGCCGACCATCAACACCAGATACGTCTTCCTCGCACGTGTGCTGTTTGGATAGTCCACCACCAATCCTCCAGTAAATCCAGCTTCCATCGCTGCTCTCGTTAGCATTTCGGACTGTGCACTGTCTCGAGGATAAAACTGGAGCACGGCACGAGCATCTTTAGCGAGACATCGATAAAGCGTGCGAAAAAAGAGATGCAATCGCTTTCGAGGGTCGGCAGTCGATGTGTCCGCATTGCAGAGCCATTGAAGAGCAGAAATGCTGATGGCACCGTCAAATACCCCTGCACGAAACGGCACTCCTTCTCCCAGATCGGAGAGACACAGGTGCCCCTCAACTTCGCGTTCTAGAGCCACGGAAAGCATCTCCTCGCTGATGTCCAGTCCCATCCAGAGATGGCCTTCCTCCTCCAAAATCTCTCCACTCAGTCCGGAGCCGCATCCCAAATCTAGCAGGAGCTTTGGAATGCCATCCTCTGGCAGGTGCAGCAATTCGACGGCGCGACGTGTCAGCTGTGTCTGGACTTCGATGATACGATTGTTGTTTGTATACTTGCGTGCCTCTGTGGCATTGTAAAAGATCTCTGGAGGACCTTGGAGCTCGGGACGATCTCCTCCCATCTGCGCTGTATCCGCGTCAGCTACGTAATGTCTACTATTCCCGTCATCCAGCCAACGAGGCGACAGTCACATCACCGTCTGCTCCGCTGGAAGTTCGCGCCGCTGACGGTATTCCAGTTGGAAATGGGCTTCCCACTACCTTGTTGAACGACATGATGCGTTCGTTCGTTACTTAATCGCACCGACGACGGCCTTTGTACACCACACCTTACACATGGCTTCGGCACAGAGCTTTCTGCGGGTCACAGTCGACGAGACGCATGTTGCCGACAACCGCTGCTCCGTTACGATCAACAAAGACGCGGACATGTCCGAAACAGAGGCAATATGAAGGACGTCGACTTTCGGAATCGAACCGTTCTTGCGAAGAGACGGTCGACCTCTTTGCATCGTTGATTCTGACGAAGACGAAAGGACGTTGGTTCTGGGCCAAGAGTGATATTCGCACATCATCGGCACCAGCGAATCAATTCCGCCTTCACATTCGGATACTCAGGCGCCGACTGGTTAACCTCCCCGATGTGCTCCGCCGCGTCACGATTTCGTGCATCTGTACATACGGGGCGTTAAATCGTGACGGCGATGCGGCGACGGTCGTCGCATAACGAAGGCCGGAACGAGTCGAAGTCGAAGTTGGCTAGCCATACCCACGGTTCCGGGTCTTTTCAAGACGATGGCCTCTCGGCGCCAGGTGTCCCAACGAAGCGGATTTTCGGAATGAAGTTCTAGCTTCGGCGAATGTGACAGTGAAATGACGTGTTGTAAGAACATTCCTTCTATCCCGATTCGCGGTGTTTTCACCTTGCATTTCATTTTGTTCTCCGAGCGCGACATTCGACTGTCAGCGCACTAAATAATGAAGACGATGGAATATAAAAACAAACAGAGGCGGAACTTGATTCTCGACCTCGACGGGACGCTCATTGACGCACAGTCCCCTTGCGGAGCGAGTTCGGCTCTCGTGCTGGGTCGTGGTGCGCCCGCACACTGCTGTGACGCAAAATTCGGTCATTTACGCATCTTTAAGAGACCGGGTTTGGAGACTTTCCTCAGCTGGTGCTTCGAAAACTTCGATAACGTTGGTGAGTAGTCGCAAGATGGTCGACGTAACGTCGACGCGGCTCGGCGTGTGTTCAGGTATTTGGACGTTGTCATCGCGAGAGTGGCTTGAAGAAGTGCTTGACAATGTCTTACCGCAGTATCCAAGAGAGAAATGGAGTTTGTTATGGACCAGCGAACGCGCGACGCGGGTTCAGGGGAAACGACGTCTAGAGGCGGTTCCCATGGGAGAACACTACGTCTTGAAAGATCTCAAGAAGATTTTCAGGAATAAAGTACGAATCGCCGCAACGAAGCACCGCCGTCACGATGATCGTATGGCGTGCCGTCGTAGGGTCTGCGTCAGAAAGGCTTCACGCGTTGGAATACACTAATTGTTGAAGATACACCGAGCAACTGCGATAGGAATTATGGCAATGCCATATACGTGAGTCCTTTTGACATTCTGGCCACGCAACGAGACAATGAGTTGCATCGCCTAAAGACCTATTTCCAGAAAAGACTACCTCTCTGCAGCAACGTCCGCAACATGGACAAAAGCACATGGCTCAGAGATGTCCTGACGGCGGAGGCAGAAGAAGAAAAAAGGACCATCGATTTGAAGAAATCGGACAAGGTCGCATTTTGGATGACCGAAAACTGGAAACACCCTCCCAGTCTCCTCAACATTACATCGGCATGCGCATTCAGAATTTGACAGGACAGATACTCGCACTCTGTGTTTTTGAATATCATAGCCTAACTTCCTCGGATCAATCCGCAAGTACTACTCATGCCATAAGTCGCATAGTATCCGACAAATAAAGTTGAATCTCACAGGATGATAAACTCAAGCGAGATGCCACAATGGTGCCTCTGTCGCACAGCAGCTTTTTATTCTTTTGGTCATGTATACCGCTACTTTGGTTTGATTGTTACTGTGTAGTCATGCATGTTGCGTGTTAGCACTCCATTGTTTCATTTCAGCTGAGGTCGTGTGTTCTGTCGATCGATTAAAGTAATTGATTGATGGGAGACGCTCGACTGTTGTGCACACCATTGGCTCCTCCGTTGATGAATATTGAATCCGTTCTCGCTTGAGACGCTGGAACTAAGCATAATGACCAAGGAATTTATCAACACTATTAACAACATGAGACGATGCGGCCAAACATATGGAGTTTTGATGAAAAGATGAACTTTAGATGGTTGTTCTCTTTCCAAGGATTGCCTCTTGCTGGGCAGGACTCTGCTCCCAATGCTCCAATTGACAGACAGGAATGGGGGCCAGTGCATGAATGTGTCAATTGTCGCATCCGAACCGGTGGGTGACGTTGTTTCGGCCGCAGAAGACTTTGTGCATGTATAACACACTGACACTTCACCCGTCTCTGACGACGACGCGAACACGCGGCACTCGGCGACCACTGCGTGCGGCTCTTTCACCGACGCCGCTATTACGCCTGGAACGCGACGCATCTGGTGTGGAACGTGTGGCGTATGAGGAATCGGGATGGCATGTGTGGAACTGGCGTGGCATCGACGTTAACTACATCACTTACGGCGCATCCGGACCACCGATTCTCTTGATTCACGGCTTCGGCGCTTCCGCTTACCAATGGCGCTACAACATCCCAAAACTCGCTCAGAATCATCGCGTCTACGCCATGGACCTTATCGGCTTTGGTAAGAGTGAGAAACGTGTGATGGATTACTCGGGTGGTCACATCTGGTCGGATCAGATCGCCGATTTTATTAAGGAATTCGTTGGCGAGGAGGGAGCCTATGTGGCAGGCAACAGTCTGGGCGGCTTCGCTGCCCTGGCAACAGCTGCTCGTCATCCCGAAGTGATCAAAGGTCTGATTGGACTGAACATCGCCGGGACCTTTTCGCAAGACATCGATCTCATGCCCGATGCAAAACCTCCCGAGAGCGATCTCTTTGCCAAGTGGTCACATCAAATTGGCACGTGGTTTCGTCGCCTCGTTATTATTTATACATTCTACGCCACAAGGAGCCGCATTCGTAAGATTCTTCTCAATGTGTATCACGACAAAAACAATGTCGATGATGATTTGGTGCGTTCGATCGAAGCCCCAGCCGAAGACCCAGTTGCGCTAGAAGTGTATTATCGACTGATTCAAGGGACATTGTCGAAAAGAGCGACCATTGATGAACTGCTGAATCTCATCGACATTCCGTTGCTCCTGTTGTGGGGGATGAAAGATCCGTGGATGACCCCTCAGAAAGCAGAGCGCATTGTTGCAGCGTATGACCGGGCAGAGCTGATCCCTCTAGAAGCTGGACACTGCGTCCAAGACGAATGCCCAGAGATCGTAAATGAAAATCTGGTGAATTGGATTCAGCGTTACGAAAACTGAAAAAACGCTTAAGATTCGGTATTATCATTTTTTGGCGGCCGTGCTTTACAGCTTGGTAGCCTGTGACAACGATTGTGTAACAAAGTTGACCAGTGTGTTCTTTTTTTCTCCGTCGAGCTTTGGAATGACATGAGAGCCGGAGTGTTCCAAAACGATGGGACTGGCAAAGTAATCGACGACTTTGCGACTGTAAGGCGTGACCTCATCTTGCTCTCCCATGATATGCAACGAAGGACAGTAAATGCTATCTCTGTATGCCGCTTGGAGATCGGGATCTCTGAAAAATACATCCATCCATGTCACAACCAAAGCACAACGGCATTCACACCTTGTTGGAAAGCCGCCAATGATGATGGCAAATTTGAAGGCGGGTAAATCCTGTAGATGTAGTCCTTGCTGCCGCATACCAGCCAGCAGAACCGCGCAGCATGCGCCTTGGGAGAATCCCAGGATGCCATCGAAAGGCCCTTCTTCTTTCATGAACTGCTCGACGTGAGTAACCGTTGCCTGCCAACCCCGGTAGTGCATCTTTCCGTCTTCTGCCTTATTTGCCTTCCACCAGGAGTGATAAGGCCCTTTGAAATAATCAGGCACGCGGTCAGGTCGTTCGACCGTGTGTGGGCCATCGAGTGTCTGTATCTGTACCCTGTCGTTCAGGATTGATCTTAACGTCGATTTTTCCAGTTGCATATCGAGAAAAGCGGCGTTGGTGCCGAAGCCATGTAAGGCCAATATTTTCGCGGACATGATGACTGACGTTCATCTCCATGCTGCTACAAATTCGACGTCCGTTTCGATGTCCTCACTGTCCCACTCTCCTTCCTTCGCCACCCGTCGGTTCACTCGTGAAGGGACGCCAGTTAGTCCATGATCGGTGTGGTGCACATCGGGGTTACCGATCTGTTCGATGCCTGCGTGCGGTCAACGATGATGACGTCGATCTCAAACGACTCCTCGCCGCGTTTACTTTTGAGGAGCAGCGAGGTTACACAAATGCCGAAGTGCTTCTCACGTCATCCATCGAAGCGCTATGAGACGAAGTGTATTGAACACAGGGCAGACGTGAAGTGTTCTCCACATTTGCATCGCGTTCCGTGAAATCGTTGGAAGATATTCCGGCGAAGCTCCGTCGACAGCACCGTCAGATTTCGATTGCTCTCGAACACTACGCATCGTTGGATCACAAGACCCGAATGGCGACCGTCCATTCTGGCAGAGATCTGGTGACGGAGCTGGAATCGTGGTCATCCGTCAACCAGATATCTCCCCATGCTCAGGCCACATTTTCTCAAAGAGGTAATCCGTCTTGAGGCATCGGGATGCTGACTGCGATCGCCTCAGGTGGTGTTCTCTCGTTTAGAGATAACATTCGATGGGTAGGTACCCCTCCAGAAAGGTGCGTTCGCTGTTTAAACAGGCATTGGAATGCAGGTATCCCTAGAGGAGAGGACGTCGGAAGTGCCAGATAAGGAGACAGCTTTGAAACAACAGTGAGAACTGGACATTCTATACGCAAGCCAAGAAGGAAGGTGTTGTTTTGGGCACAGGGAAGCGTCAAAGCGAGAGATATCACGCGCATCTTTTGCCGAGAGCGCATCCAGTAATGTGCAAAATGAAGAGATGAGTGAAGAGGAGCTCGCAGAGATGGAACAGGGATCAGATGCGTGGATGGCGCTTCGCAAATCTCGCCTCACTGCGAGTTTCGTCTCCAACATCTTGGGAATGTTTGGCAGCAGGAAGCAGTGCATCCGTGATGCCTGGCTCGAGAAGATCGGACTGAAGAAGCCTTTTGAAGGTAGCTGATGTGACAGCGACGCCCCCATTCAGCAGACTGCCCATCAGGGAATGCTTTGACAAGGTGGGGAAACGCAAAAGAGAGAACAGCACTGGACATGTATCGAGCGATATCTGGCCATCATGTCGAGAAACATGGGTTTGCTTTGATGGGTCCGCACGCAGCAGAGACATGGATAGGTGGATCACCTGACGGGATCATCAAACTCAACGACCCGTCCAGTACAACACAGATGCCATCCACAGAGGCGCAGCATATCCTCACGCCTTGTTCGTCGACGGGATTGTTGGAGATTAAGTGCCCAGCGAAAAATGGAAGTGGAGACCCGCAAAATGCCATGCTCTATGATAGTCTGCCTTTCTATTACGTCCCACAGGTTTCGATGGATGATCGAGTGCGACGGCAATGGTGGTGGTGTCTTCTCTAGGTGCAGTGTTTGATGGAACTGCTGGATCTCGAATGGACACATCTTTATGTTTGGACAGCCAAGAATGGCTCCAGGATTTTTTTCATGCCGCGTGACAAGCAGTATTTTCTCGCCCTCTATCACTACATGGCCACTTTTTGGTGGAACCACGTCATTCCTGCCAAAAGCAGCTTGGAAAACGCAAATGGTGAAGCAGATTACATGCAATATGCGCCGAATGATCTTGACCCCACACATCTGATACAGGAAAGTCGACAGTTGGCTGCAAAGGCGCCACAGTTAACCTTTGATTCCATGGGCCAATGCATACCATAGCTGCTGCCTTTAATAATGAAACTCTCTTTAAGAGGCGAGAGCGTTTATCAATTCTTCATGGTGCTTGTTGACGACGAGATCGACAACGGGATGCAAATCGGGAACGCTCGAGATGTTACCCAGGCTAAACCAACGATACTCCACATGTTCATCGTTGAGAATTGGCACGAAATTTTTCTTGTCTTCAGGCGAAATCTCGACGACGAAAACCGTAAAGAGTTTGTCGAGTCTTTTTCCACGGATCGTTCGGATTTCGCCTTTGACGGTATAGTTGGGCATGTCTTGTCCGAGTTCCTCTCTCGCTTCTCTCAACGCTCCCTCAATGGCTTCCTCATTTTCTTCGAGGTTTCCGCCGGGTATTCCCCACGTGAAGGGATTTCCTGAGTCTTCTCCACGCAACAGCAGGAGCACTTCGCCGTCGGAGACAGTGAAGAAGCCGGCACCTATTTTAGAGTACTGATCCGACGACATAGCCCAAACCTATGCGAAGCAAATGACAGACGCCAGGTATCAAAGCGCAAACGCTGTACGAGCAGTGACGAAAAATTTAGAGACAGGGAGATATCTGCAACGACTGAAGATGAGAAAGAATCTCTAGCTAGGTGATGTCTATGGCAGAGGCCAAGAGGCAGAGTAAGGTCAGCAGCACCATCTGCTCAAACGATGGATAACTAGAGTCGTTTCGGCTGAGAATCTCCATCATGATACTCGCGGTTTTTATGTTGTTGCCAAAAGAGGGCCTTTCAGCCGTTCATGTCGAGATGCAAGACTGTCGCTCGAAGTATTACAGCATTAGTGATTTCGTGATCACGTCACATCGGCACGAAATCAAGAAGTGTTTGCAGACAAATTTGGACGGACAGCTGTGGGTAATAGGAAACTCGCCTTTGTACCGAAACGGCTATGATGCTCTACAAGATAGGAGTTCTCAAGAAGATAAGCGAATTACAGGGTGTCAACAAGGATGCGTTTGCGTAAGGAAATCGCTGCCTGTTCGACAACGTGCGTCGATTAGCCGATTTCTATTGGCGTCACCGAAACGCCCAGCTCGATTTGGTTACGAGACTTGTTTCTTTGTTTGCTGTGCCACTGCTGGCGACGTCAACGCGGGGAAAATTGCAGAAAGCGAGTCGCTGGCCGCCGATCAATGCTCTGTGCAAATGCGCCCAAAACGTGACGTATTCACGCAACACACTGTATTTTCTTCTAGGTCATCGTCAAATAGAGTCTTCTAATGCCACGCCCAAACGACGCAAGGAAGTTCTCCGACTGTCCTGCGAGAGATTCGGTTTTCAGGCAATGCCGGGAATCTCCATCAACATACGTGCGTGAAAATTCGTTTTCGCAGCTGATCGATCGAACGCGTTTCGATTTGCATCTCTCTCCTTACGTCAGAAACGCATTGCATCGAATTCAACGCCGAGAGTGTATCTTCTAAGTCGCATCAATGTAGCATCACTTTTTCACGTCGTTTCGGCATTGCATGTCTGAGATGTTGATTCGAGTGCCGTCGATGGCGCGCAAAGCATTCCTCACAGGCACGGCACCGCGGCTCTCTCTACGAACTGCAGACGTCAAGATGGTTTATATCGCACACGCTTAGCAACAACGTCTGCGATCTGTAGGCTCGAGTCAAGAGACTGAATTGGCCAGTACGTGCTCTTCTCGTGCGTCCCTATACAACGCGGAAGGGAGACACGATCAACACCATAGCAAAAAAACGAGGCAAGCACGTTTCAGGACACGTTATCTAAGTCATCGTCGCTATACAGGCTTCGCTGTCGATGAGCTCATCAGATTGAACCATCAGACCGATGTGACTGTCTTGGAAGAGGGCACGACGCTTCTCCTTCCAGCAGAGAAGCTCTCGGAGAGGGATCGGGAAATTCTTGACGGAATTGGAAGCAACTACAGAACCTATCCCGTTCGACAAGGGGAGAGCATTGCAGACATCGTCACCAAACGCGGCATCGCCATGGAGGAGCTTGTGAAGCTCAATCCCGACATTGATTTACAAGATGCTCATGGTGACACATCTTGACTGACAGATCCAACGGTGGTGACCGACTCTTGTCAGCAAACACAGTTCTAAAGCTGCCTGTTGGAAAGTACACGACCCGCGAGAAAGAGATGTTGATCGGCGTTTCGAAAGTTCCAGTCGAGTTCTTCCAAAGCAAGGGCTTCGTTGCTTCCTCCTCTGTCATAGGTGAATCGATCCCTCTCTGCAAATGTATCTATCCGTCATCATTGAGATGTTTATTAGGTGTTGCTGTCTTGATGAGTCTATATCTGTGGTGGCGAAGTGGTCGAAACCGAAAGGATTGATGGTGTCCACGAATGACACGAGAAAACGGTTGTTCGACTGTAAGTACTGTATACGTAAACGATTGCCATTTCTTCTGCGATCAATGCCTTTGTGGTTTAACAAACCTCCCTATTGTGAAAAGACATCTACCTACCGTGGAAGTCTTGGTTGGAGCAGATCGTCAGAGAATGTCTCGGGAAACTCAATGACTGCTGCCTGATGCATACCCAATTCTGCAGTCCATAATGATAGATGTGAGAGGCATCCACGAGACAAGTTCGATGGATGTCCGCCGCGAAGCTTTTTTCCATCGCATCTTCTCAGAAGCGTCGCTCGTCGAGAAAGGATCGATCGTCTTCATTGATGGAGTCCTTACAACCAACTCATGCACCTTTCGTGTACGAGTTGTTTGCGAGTGTCTGTGTCGAGTATTCTAGCGGCGTGGATAGGTCAATGTCCGCGTCCCTTTATCTTCAGTTGAACGATGCCGGGATGCGCGGAAAGGTTACGTCAATAGTATACACCAACCATCGTGAATTTCCCATTTCCGTCATTTGTCTGTTTCCCCACAGATGCCGTTCGACGAAGACATCGCCTTAGAAATCGACGCTTTGCGTTCGGTCTATGATGACCGAGAACTGTACATTAACCAAACGCCCTCGTTGGAGGTCGAATTCATCGCGAATCCCCATATCGCTCTCGGCAACGAAAAATCATTCGTCCAAGCAACGTTGCATTTTCGCATCCCCGATGGCTATCCTTCCATTCCACCTAAGATAGAGATACCTTCCACTCGTGGATTGGGAGAAGAACGCAAACAGCGTCTGCTCAAGTCTCTTTCCGAAAATGCAGCAGAATTCTGTGGAGATACATCTATCCTGACTCTATGCGAAACGGCAAGAGATCTTCTCGATGATATCAACCTTCCTGAAGGCAAAGGATTCGACCAAGGGTCCTGCAAGGGATCAGCCGTTTCTGTTATGCTTAGGGAACTGTGCTATTTGTCTAGAGAGCTTAATGCCATCAACAGAATGCCTTGATGATGTCGTCCTCTGTCCATGTTACCATTCTTTTCACAAGTGCGTCATCATTAGATAGAGATCCAACAGGGGATACCTCTGCAGGTGGTGCTTTCTTGAGTGGTGGAATGCTGGACAGCTCGATTTGAAAATGGAAGAGCAGGAACGCATTCAGAAGAACGGAACTGGCTGTCTCAAAATGGTAGGCGATGCAGTCCATCGAAGCGCACCGATGGGGTTCTTGTTTGACAGCCATTGCCGAAGAAACACAACGGATCTTATGTCCTGCATTGCCCAATCTGTCGGGCGGAGGTGACCAATGAAGACGAGGCAGTGCTCGATGCCCTTCGCGACTGTCCACACTTGGATGCGTCGCCGTGGCAAGGAACGGGCAACGAATGCTTGGACGAGATTCTGACGCCGCAGGAGCTCGGATACGTCCGGCGTTTTCAGGAGAGATGGCAGATGCCATTTCGTTCTCAGATGCAACGAGGGGCTTTCTTTCCCGACAGTCCTTTTGTGCTTTCGCTTTCCGCACACACAGAAGCGTCTCCAACAGAAAACGAAGAGTTTAGATAACAAAGGCATTCATGTGCACTTCACTGTAAAAGAAGATATGGAGGTGAATAGACGTCGCCCGCTTCTCATTCTGTTGAAGGGTCACCCCTGCTGCGGCAAATCCACCCTCGCGCGGGAACTCTGTCGCTTTCTGCGGTGCGCCTTGATCGATAAAGACGATGCCAAGAGCGTTTTATGCGATACCCTTGGCGGCGTTGTCGATGAGAGTCGTCTGAACGACGTCTCCTACAGCATTCTATTTCGAAGTGTCCAGACGCAGCTCGAGGCAGGACTCGATTGCATTGTCGACTCGCCTCTTGCTCGAAGGGCCCATTACGAAAGACTCGTCCAAATCTGCCACAAGGTTGGCCGCCGCCAACACGCCGATTGCGGTGTATGCGCTCTTCTTAGGTTTCTGGCAAAGTGGCTCTGATTGAGTGCATTGCAAAGGACGAGACGATCTGGAAGACGCGCGTGGAAGAGCGTTCGAAGCGACTGGCTGGGACGGCAGATCATCACAAAGCTTTTACATGGACGCAACTGCAGAACTTGATTGCAGCGTAGGCGACTGTACTAAGAAGAGGCGTGAGAATTGAAGAGGTACTGATTTTAGATATCAAGACTGTTGGAAATGGAGTGAGAACATCATCAAGCGAGATCTGGCATACCATACGAATGTCGATACCACTTCCATGAGTACAACACTGTATAAAGATATTGGAGGAGAACTACACAAAGTGGCCGAACAATGAAAAAATTATTGCACAGAAAGGAGTCAAAGAAAGTCTGCTGCAGATCTTGCTGTGAGACTCGCTATCCAACTTTTGAATTCCATCGGTTTAAATGTCTTGACCTTGTTTCTGAACGGGGAGTTTGGTGAATGACGATGGAAGGCAGAGACGACCTTCTCGAAGATATCGTTGTACTCCATCAGATTATGTAAAACGACGGCGCACCAGGCAGCCCATTGGAATTCTTCTTCCTTACGACTTCTTGAAAATGTGAGTACTTCCTGCGACCGCACACAGCGCCAATGAGATCGTGGTGTTAGGGACGTGTGGGATGACTTGACAAAAAACGTCGACTGCGCCAGTGCTGCAGAGCTTCTCTGGTGCCGTTGTTGCCGGTTCGTTTGACAGATTGACAACAGCAGCCAATGCTTGCTTCCGCGCATCTAGGGAGCTATTGCATTGAATGATAATCATGAGCGATTCCACGGCACCCTCCCGAACCAAGATCGCTCCGACCTGCTTGTTATCGAAGACCAGATTCCGAACAGCGGTCGCCGCATGTTCGGCATGACGGTTGTTCTTGTACAAAAGCCGAATGAGCTTTGGTGCCATTCCTGTCTCGATGATCTCCCTCTGCAAACAATCCAACCCACCATTGACGTGACATCTTGAGCAGGAGACAGTTGGGATAGACCTTGCCACTGTCGTTAATCGCCAGTCCATACAGTACTTTGAGTATAGCGCTCTGCAGTTTGTCATTTGGATGATCCATGAGAGCGACCAGTTTAGGAATGACACCCGTATCGATGACCTTCTGTTTGATCTCGACCCTTTCCGCACTGAGTTCGTACAGCGTTTTCGCCACCTCTTTATGAAAATGAAACGGCTCTGTGTAGTGAAGGTCTTGCAGATCTGCATCGAACAATCGAGCGACAGCAATGACGCCTCCGTTATGAAAGACAGCAGCCTCGAAACGGTTCACAATAAGATTCTTCGTCATCAGCAGCGCCGAAAACTTCCCATTCGATGAAGCGTGATAGAGCATCTTTATCACAGCTGACACGGCGCCAGATCGAACAAATTTCCTGCAGCCATCAGACATCTATCTCTTAGAGAGAGCAAGCATTCTGTGCGCTGTTCCTACATGAGGTGTTCGGTCTTATTGAGCAAGACATTAAAAAGTGCCGTCAAGACTTTCTCTCTCGTTTCGATACTCAGTGTGTTGTCGATGAACAACGACACGATGGCCTCCATTCCGTCATCCGACAGGAACTGTGCTTCGTTTGCTTTATTGGATGATAATCTCACGAGTAAATCTGCGCAGATATCACGAGCAGAGCAGTAGTCCCAAGTCTTAAGCAGTTTTGCCAGTACACGTGGTCCGCCGATTTCGGAGAGCACGAGCTTCACAAAATGTGCGTTTCGCGAAAGATTCGCCAAATTCACGGCTCCGGCACAGACGCCATCGCGAGTACCATCATGCAACAACTGAACAAATGCTTTGACGGCTCGGTGCTTGACGATCTCGTTATGGTTCTCGCGGTCACTGGCGATATTGCATAACGCATGTGCCGCGCCGAAACGCAAAACACCTTGACGGACCGCCACCAACTTCACGAGACGTGGCACGCCGCCAGCATTAACGATGCCGCGTCTCCCAGCAGTCGAGCGTGCCACTTCGGTGAGCTTGGCCAAGGCAAGACGCTGTTTCGTTTCGCTGACGTCCGATGTGAGTTGCCTTATTAATTGCTCCGGTGTTTCTGAGGAACCTTCCATTTCGACACATCTACGGCGGACGAGTGGACGGACGGTAACATCCGTATCAGATGTTAAAATGCAGACATCTCTCGATCCTTTCGCATTCGACGGAAGCTCTGCTGATGACGGTCGTCGTTTATGTGGCGAACATTCCACCAGACGTCACCGACGAGGAGTTTCGGCATTTTTTTGAGGGTCGAGCTGGATGCCTCAGGGCACAAATGGTCAACCGACAAAACGAGTATTCCGGCGGTTTGTGGTTAAGACACGACAAGACGCGATTGTTTAAGAGTGGCAGGGTTGTTGGAGTACGTGGATCGTCACAGTGCGCTGGACGCGGTGGAGAGACTGCAAGGATGGCAAGGGTGGGCGCCGAACGGAGGACTGCAACTCGGGCTTTGCGTTCCCGAGATGCCCGAAGGAACGGATGCATCGTACAGTCGATATGCCAAACGACCGCGGTCAGGTGACGACAATGACAATGTGTAAAAGGACGTACAGGATTCGCACGTGTTGGCTGTAGCGTTTCATCCCACCAACGCTATTCTCCAACAGACATCCTTTGTCCATGTCGGCGATCATAGACACCCTCTTTTGGAGGTAACGCACTGTATAGAATTCATCATATGCGGCTATTGTGTAATCGAATGTGCGAGACAGAGATCTCATGCAGTGGGAAACGATCAGCGTCTGAGATGTGCGACGCCAATCGATCCTCGCCGAGAAATGCCAAGTGAGTGTCGAGACTTGGGCGCGATCGCAGACAGAAGGAGTTGAAGGGGTCGTGTTTCCAGGACTGCCTTATACAATGCGAAAACTCAGAAGCGACGACCACGCCGGCCGTTATGCCACGAAATCTGTCGCACGTACGATTTATGCCTTGGCAGCGAGATGATCATTTTTCGGTGTCAATAGAATGTATCGCTGGAGAAAGGACTTACGGTGGATCATGTCTTCCGTTGTCCTACCATCCTTTTGAATGCATGGATGACACCGGTGCCCTTCTTAAAGGCACTCCTCATTGCCCATCCGTCAAAGTCGATGCTCAATTTGCTGTTTAGAATCCAAATGACTAGTGTTCTGCTCTTGTTTGTAGGATGAACGGGATCTCATCTACAACGAACGTTTGCCGTATCTTCTGAATCCTGCAGAAGCGTTTTATGATCTTCCTGCGTTACACACTGTCCAAGTAGCATCTCACGATATTGGATCTTCGGATTCTTCTGTCCATTCACCACCTTCAGTGACGCCGTGCACGACATTGCATATTGGTGGCCTGCCTCCAGATATTACCCAGCGTGAACTCGCACATGTCTTTCGTCCTTTCGAGGGCTGTCTGGTAAATCACACTTTTGCTCATATCATCATCTGAGATTCACTTCAGGAGATCAGACTTTTCGACAATGCTGTCGAAGGCAAGAGACGCGTCAGTGGATTCTGCTGTTTCGAGACCATTGCTCAGGCGTCCTATGCAATGAAGCATCGACAGGGGTACGCCATGGATCTCACAACGCCCGAAACCATGCATCTGCGCATCTCTTACGCGCGCAAAAAGAACTCAGGCGCACAGTGAATCATGATACCACGCTGATGTGACATTCGTGTTAAGTAAGATCCAAGCGAATGCCCGTCGATGATAGGACGATGACATCGATGGTGTTTCTCAAACCGCATACGCCTCTGCGATACACGCTCCCGCGAACGCGACACGGTCTGCCGCGTAGACAGATTGGCTTCATTGAGCGTCTGGCGACGACGGAGGAATCAGAAGGGTTCTTAACGGAGGTGCCCAAACCCTATCGCCTCGATGCACTAGCTGAGAACACGGTCCTACAGGTCGGTGTGAAGACGGATGAAGACCCCGATCTAACATTAACGCGATTCGTTCGAGAAGTCCGAAATACGAACGTGTATACCGAGGTGAATGCCAGAGTGACATCAGAAGTGTGACCTTTCTTGCTTTCTAAGGTACAGCGTCGGAAACAGTTTGAGAACACACAGGACCGGATGAAACGCAAACGACGCGAACGAGGCATGTCGAGAATGTAAACAGCACAGAAGGCTGCTCGATTGGGATCTAAGAGTAACGATGCCTTCTGCTGTACCTCAGGGAAGGCGGTTTCAAAACAACGACCTATGGCGACAACGAGATCACGGGATTGGTCTCCCCGCCGTTCCAAGAGGTCTTCGAGGACAGAGGAGAAGAAGAGACAGAGGGTCTGTTTGGAGAAGTACCCCCTCCCTACTGATCTTCTCTTGCGTCAAGCTCACGTCTCGATGTCTGACAGAATGGCTATTTCTCTTCCCTTAACACCGAATCATCTTCTGACGAGTTAGATGACGTCAAGTCCGGTGTAAAGAACGAGAGTCTGTCATAAAGACAACGAGAGAGATTCTGCTTTATTCGTCTGATACGGAGTCCGTCATCATTTGTGTGCACATTCTTGGTTCTTTGTTTGTTCTGAGTGCTCGACAGACAGATATTATTTGAAACTACAGAAACCCATGCGCTTCTAAACGCGTTTCTATAATAAAGAGGGTGGCCATGTTGGCATGTCCCTTCCTAGCATCATCGCTGATCGGATGTCCGTCACGTCAGACGATCCTCACGGTGAGAATGAGCAATGTGGGTGGATGTATCCGGAAATGCATGCCATCATGATTCCATTTCGCACTCGAGCGTGATTCGACTGAACGTGACGTTGTAAAAAATTCGTTAAGGCGTCGAAGAAATGGGCGTCCCTGCTTTCTACCGTTGGCTCAGTTCCAGGTACGTCGAGCGTTACGCCCACTTTTTCCGTCTCTGCGGAATCTACTCATTAAACACGGCCAGCGTCTTGACATGTGACCCCGAGCAGGTATCCGAAATGTGTCGTCTTGCTAGAGGAACAGGAGCCGGCTGTGGTGGACGGCATCGAAATTCCAATTGACTGCACTCAGGAGAGTCCAAACGGCCATGTGGACAATCTCTATCTGGTTTACCTCTATCATCCATCAAAATCTCGCGTTTACGGATGTCTCGTGAGCAGGACATGAATGGCATCATCCATCCATGTTTCCATCCAGAAGACAAAGTAGAGTGAGAAAGTGTGATGTCGGATGTGATGGTGTGTGTGAGTGAACAGGCGGCGCCATTGACATTTGAACAGTGCTTTAAAGATATCTTTGCCTATATTGATCGTATCATGGCTATTGTCCGTCCCCGAAAGCTGCTTTTCATGGCGATTGGTATGTTTTCTCTTTCTTTGAGCAACGGATGAGATAGATGCATATGTAGATGGTGTGGCACCACGCGCCAAGATGAACCAGCAACGCTCCAGGAGATTCAAATCGGCGAAAGATGCACAAGACAAGGTGCTGCTGGTCTAAATGTAGCGCATCGTGGAGGACCGTTGTTTTGTGTGGCAGTTAACAGAGGAGAAGCGTATTCGTGCGGAGCTACAGGCACAGGGAATGAAAGTCCGCGATGCAAAAGGCATTTCCGAGACATCTGCCCTGGGAGACAGCAATATCATCACCCCAGGCACTGCTTTCATGGCTAAGCTCTCTATTGCACTACAGTATTACATCCATCAACGTATCAATACGCAACCTGCATGGAAGCCCCTTACAGTATGTACTGTCGGCATATGTGATCTGAACACGCGTCATGTGTATCAATCAGGTAATGCTTTCCGATGCGAATGCTCCTGGAGAAGGGGAACACAAGATCATGGAGTACATTCGTGAGCAGAGGGGTCGTCCAGGATGGCAGCCCAATATGACCCATGTGGTTTCTGGCTTGGACGCAGATTTGATTCATTTGGCCCTGGCAACACATGAGCCACATTTTCATATCTTGCGTGAAGTCGTCTTTGGTCCTTCAGCAGGAGATGCTCCGGAAGGAGGAGCCAAGCCCAAAGTTCCTTATCAGTACCTCAAGATCTCTCTTCTTAGGGATTATCTGGAATTGGAGTTTAATGACGTGCGATTGCCTTTTCACTTTGATAAAGAGCGGATCTATGATGATTTCGTTTTCCTGTGTTTCTTTGTGGGAAATGACTTTCTTCCCCACTCACCAACGCTTGAGATTCGTGAAGGAGGAATTGATTTGCTGATGACGATCTATAAACGTCAGTTACCTTTTTTGGGAGGCTGGCTCTGCGATGGAGCCACAGTACATCTCAGACGTGTGGAAGTGATCATCCGTGAAGTGGCCAGATGCGAAGAGCGGATATTACAGAAAAGAATGCGTATTATGAAGAATCAAGAGTCCAAAAGGTACGAACACACAAGTGCCGATCTCTCTATTGCTCAATGCTATCTTTCAGAAATTCTGCTGTGAAACGGCCGATGAGTGTGGATACAGTAACACCTCCACCACGAGTTCCAATCACTACCGATCCAGCCTTAGAGTCTTGCAAAGGCACTCCGAAGAAGCAAAGAACAGAAGAAGAAGAGAGTGCCCGTGGTAATGTCAAATATCTGTGTACAGAATCGAACCTCACTCTTCTGCTTTGCTGACAGACAGCTTTCTCGAAATCGATGCGAGCACTGAGCAAGCAACACCTGTCAATCCTCGAAAAATCTGGGACGATCTGATGTCTGTCAGTCCAGCTGAAAAGGCAGAGAATATCGTAAGTGTTTCCTTCCATCCGTTTTGCGGCAAACTGTATGATCTGTTGGCAGCTGCCCGAGGAGCCCAAGAGTGATTCGAACGAAGAGATCAATGAAATTGAAGAGATGGTTCAGACGCGGTTAAAGAACTCGGCACATGAAAAGGCTGACATGTTTGACTCTATGGTCCAACATGGAGAAGCTATTGGATATGGAATGCGAGGATGGAAGGAGCGCTATTACCGAATGAAAATCCCAGATGTACCGGAGAAACAAAGAATAGAAGTGGTGAAAGACATGGTGGAGAAGTTTGTGGAGGGACTGATGTGGGTGATGGCCTATTACTATGAAGGAGTGGCCTCGTGGACATGGTACTATCCCTACCACTATGCTCCATTCGCCTCAGACATGGTCAAAATCGCGCACATTCAACCCAGTTTCCAGCTGGGAGAGCCTTTCCTTCCCGTCAACCAACTCATGGCCGTTCTCCCAGCTGCCAGTCGATTCTGCCTCCCTCAAGTAATAGACAGAGCATGCTGAGGAGACGAGACAAACGCATTGTCTGTATGGCAGTGTCTGCAACACTTGTTTGTCGACCATGACTCTCCAATCATCGATTTCTATCCTGAAAACTTCAAGTGTGATATGAACGGAAAGAGATTCTCTTGGCAGGCCGTTGTCTTGCTGCCCTTCATTGATGAAGAGAGATTGATCAATACAACCAAGTGCGTTGCGTTCATCTGCTTAGCTTCCTTGTAGCTTCTTTGCTGTGTCAGGAAGTACTTTGGTGAATTTACGGAAGAAGAGAAAGAAAGGAACAAGAGAAAACTGACGCAGTTCTATGTTGGCGAGCAGCATCCACTGACGGAATATATAAAGAGCGGAGCGTCGTTTGACAATGCTACAAAGGTTGTCAAAATGCAGCTCGATCCAGAGAAAAGCTATGGACTCAATGGACATCTCTGTGTGACGGAAGATTATTGTCCCGAAACTCTTCCTGCTCCTTTTGACTTAGGAGAAGATATTACACAGAATCGTGTCATTATGGGATCTTTCCTCAATCCTCCTCACCAAAAACACCTCAGTCGACTCATGTCTGGGGCTGAAGAGGAGGTAAGGACGCAATTCTGCAGCCGCGTGTCACAAGTGTGTGTGTCTTTAGTCGACTGGACTGACGATTTACGACATTCCTCCAGAACAGGAGCCGTGGCATGAGCATCCAAGAGCAGGGAACAATCCGCCGTCGCGTCCCTCCCATCCACGACCTCAGTTTGCCATTGACAGAGATGCTGCCCATCGTTTTGTTGTCCATTCCGTCAGCGGTCCGCGTTTCAAAGATGAAGCTCCTCAACGTTCGACACCGCAAAAATTCGCTCTCCGTGCATCTGCTCCTGAGTTTGTGCCAGAGCACGTAACCAGGATGGCGATGCAAATGACAGGGCATCTTGGCAGTACAAGTCCATCGATATGTCCACCCCCCGTTCCACCAGATGCCGTAACCGCCGCAGCCATTCGATTGAGTGAACGTGCAAGAAGGCAGCCGATGGTTGGGAACCTGCAGCCGATGTTCCCAATGACACCGCAGCATCAGCATCAGCATCAGCAGCACAATATCCATCCCCATTACTCGCCTCTCATGATGCCACAGTTTCCTGCTGGATTTCAATCTTTCATGCCACAGTCTCCTATGCAAGGAGGACAGCAGCCGCACATCCGTGGACCTGCTTTTTTCGAACCGCGTCCGCATGGTTTGGGAAATGTCAGGACACCACCGCCACATTCGCAGAGGCCACCGCAAGGACACGTAGGAAATTTTCGCGCATCGCCGCAGAGAGGTGGAGAGGTCAAGAGACCCCAAAGCAACAAAAGAAAAAAGTGACCGAGCTCTTTCGCTCTCTTGAATTGGGATATGCAAAACACGGTGTGATTGAGATCCATCAATAAAGGAGACCATGCATGAATTGATAAGGTAGCTGTCGGGATGGATACCGAAGTTGTGTGTTATCCATCTCGTATTCACTGTCACATCATCATCGCGTTTAGTCCCGCGCGTCTTTTCGCGTTTCGCTTATCGCACATGTCTGGCGAAGATCATAACTGTGACGGGCGAATGGGGTCAGCGAGTGAGACAGAAGGATTGACGGAGCTCTGTTCCATCTGCTGCGAATCGATCGATGTTCCGTCGACGACTGTCTTTTGCGGTGACTAAGGGGAATATTCTTGAAGGCGGTGGCGGTGGGAGCATGTCAACATGCGTTAACTTGTGCCATCTGTACGCTACGTCTGAGGATTTGTTACCGAGACAACGGCTGTCCATTTTGCAAGAGACATCTCAAGAGGGTCTATATCACGAACAAACCGTTGGGCAATGGCGCTGGACTCAATTACGGACAACTTGTTGCTCAGAGGAATCGATTTGAGACAGACAAAAGATGGCCGAGTGGAATCTGGGTGGATAAACAGAGCCTTTGCTCCGGGCAGCCTCTTGTACAGTATCTGAAATCGAAGATGAAAAGAACGTGTCGTTTGTGTGACCCCTCTGGAACCTGCTCGGAAGAATTTCAATCTTTCAAAGACATGAGAGACCATTTCAGAAAACGGCACCACAAATCCACGATCTGCAATGTTTGTTATCAAGTGCGAGCTCTGTTCGTTGAGAGAGCATCCGTTCGATGGACGGAGATTTAGGCAAATCGTTACTTTCCACGAGAGCTGGAGATTTTTGAGAACGACGAGAATCTTGCGGCGCATTTGGAATCGCATCCCCAATGCGAATACTGTGGGCATCGTTATTTTGGAAAGGACGAGCTCTTCAGTCACATGCGAAAAAAGCACTGTCTCTGCCAGCTATGCCACAGCCAAGGTCGTCGACATGTCTACTTTGAGAACACCGAGCACTATAGGCAACACTTGAGGTAGGGATGGAGGTAGATGCCGCTCTCGGGGCCTCCTAATGACAAGGGTGTGTTTGGCAGAGAAATGCATTTTGCGTGTATGGAGGCGGAATGCCGAGAGAGTTTGATTGCCTTCAATACGGCTGAGGAATTGAACGATCATTTGGCAGAGCATCATGGAATACAGCCAGCAGGACGACGCGGGACACGGACACTGCATCCACAGTTCCTTGGCATGGGATCGAGAAATCGAACAGCGCCGTCGCAAGCACATACTCAACGAAGAGGGTTCGCGGGCAATGAACTGCAGCGACGGTAGAGACATTACCTTCAGTTGTACCCCTCTCCTGAGGTTGTGCTGCATAGAGGCGAAACTGGCTTCCTTATGATCGATGATGATTTGCCGCCTGTTTATGGTGCTGTTCAGCCTGTTCATCGTAACCGACAACCGATTGTGCCTTCTGCTCAAACGTTGCCCAGCCAGGAAGAGTTTCCAGCATTGCCAGCCGCTTCTCAGCCTCCGCCAAGGCCAATCCTCAATATTCCGAAGAAGGTTTCGATGAAACGGTCCTGCCCTTGTGGCCGAAATTCCAAAACCGTTCTCGTACCAGAAGGAACTCAACCAGCGCCTCTCGAGTGTGATGCAGAGTGTGAGAGAGCACAACGCCGTGCACGATTGGCTGAGGCTTTCAACATCGATACTGCCACTTATGCAGGGGCCTTTGACGTCCAGTTTTCTGCAGACCTGATCACATGGGCACGAAACAGGCCTAACGACGTCGAGCAAATCGAAGATCGGCTGCAACGGCATGTGCGTTTGAGAGATGTGCAGCGCTTTACTCTGGATGGACTGCCAAGAGATACCAAGAAACTTGTCGTATGCTTGGCAGAGAGCTACGGCGCCGTTGGTCGTGTGATCCATACCTCGAATGCCGTCGAAGTCCTTCTCACTCCTCGAAGCTGCCTGCCCGCCAAACGATTGGCGCATGTGGCTGGGAAGATGTCCGAAGAGGACTACAACGATCTCCTTAAGGAATCGCTGAAGCAGACGCTCTTTTTGGAGGACATCCAGAAATCTGTCAACATCCGACGGTATCTCATCAGTTGGGATGGAGACTATGAGATGGAGTTTCTCTCGAAGACAGTGGCACGATTGAAATTCAGAACACCTCAAGCATTCAAATCTGCCTGTGATGCTCTCGGAGGTGGTGTCCGAGATGCTTTCCGCGTTCGGCAGCCACTCAGCGACATCCAACGCCAGAAAGAGACTGCTGCACTTCCAGGCGATGATCCGGCTGCCGTGAAGGGACGTTTAGTGAATCCAAAATCGACAGTCCGTTCTGCAAAAGGGGAAGAGGGTGAACAGTTGATCCTGCGGAATCCTTTTCAAGTGTTGAGTCGATTGTGACATGGTTGGACTGTACGACATCGCATTCTTTTGTTCGGTTTGCATTGCCTATGGACAGATTGCTTCGCGAAATTTATCGCCGCCATGCCGGTGTCCAACCGTCAGGTCCAATGGGATCCCATTCGCCCGGCGTGTGTCACATCAGACATCGTAGACGTGAAGCTGTGCGGGTTGCTTTTTCCATTTAGCTTCGCAGGATGCAAGCACCGTACGTCACTTTCTCAAACGGATCCCGTGATGCATCAAGCATTTCCACGCTTTGTTTAGGGGATACTATCCTCCGTCTCAAGGTCCTCGTCCCTCCGCCCTACCACGCACCGAAGACGAAGGAAATGTCGTCCTTTGTATGGTACTTCCAGACTGCCTAATACTACCCGTGGTCTCATTGGAGAGAACGGTTGGTTGTATGACTAGGTGGATAACATGATGTATCCCATCACAGAGGACGCCTTGGAGACGGTCGTGAAAGCTTACGGAGAAGTTGTCCAACGTGTGATTTACGAGCGTTCTGGTGTCTGGCAAGTCAGTAGACCATCCTGCTGCCGTTTCAAAGATGTAGAGAGATGTGTCCTTAGGCCGTTGTGCAGTATGCCACAGCAGCCAGCGCGAATTCTGCTAAACAAGCATTGGAGGGCCATGCCATCTATGAGGGAGGTTACAATAAGGTATAGGAGAGCCCATGACCGAAGGAATTGACAGCAGAGTGGATTGTCTGCAGTTGCGAGTATTCAACTCGACCAAACACGCCTTAGCCTATGCCACAGCGGCAATCGCGATGCCGGAGTATAAACTCTCAGACCAAGAGGCCGCGAATGTCAGGACTGTTGGTGAGAGATGAGAGAAATTTACAACGCGCGATCATAAGATGGCGATCATCTGTCGTAGTGAATGGGGATGACTACGTGCGTGCCCACAGTGACATTGGAAGAGGGACCTTTGCCGCTCTTTCTGGACAGCCTCTTCCACCATCCTACGTTCCAACAACGATTCCACCAAGTTCGTTCCGTTGCGTCAGGATGTTTCTCATTGGATGTGTGTGCTATAGTGGGAACCCAGCCGCCAATAGGCACTGTCCCTGTCGGGGGTCCACAGATGTATGTGCGACCCTCCGATCCTTACATGAACGGACCCCCTCCTCAAGGTCCTTATCCATCACCTGCCTTGTCATCTGGAAGTTATCATCACATGCAGCAATCCTCGAATTTTCCAAGAATGATAGATGCGCGCAGTACACGTCCGATACCAATGACAACATATCAACAGCACCCGGTGCAGCATCACATGCAGCCACAAGTTGCGCCCAATCGCAATTCGCACAGTATCCTCCTTCTTTATCAGGAAAGAGAGCGGAAGGGCGATTGATGGTGATGTAGGGTCGGGAATGATGTCTGGAGGTTCGGATCGCTCCAAGCAAGTCTAGCCATGGCGGTCAAACGTTGGCGGATTTGAGGGGCGGGGTCAGCTTCAAGAGCAATAAAGTCTTTACTCCGTAGCTTGATTGATCGCTTTTCATTTCGTTCATCAATCAAAGTGACCGAACTTTGCCCATTGCTTTGATTGGCTGTTGTCCTGAAAATTGTATGAACGGTGCGCGCACCGCGCAATAAAAGAAAGTAAAGGATGCCTCTTCAGAGAGTCGAACTCTGGACCTCTCGCTTACAAGGCGAGCGCTCTAACCAACTGAGCTAAAAAGGCATTCGTCCCATCATTCCATTGATCGCATATCTGTTAGCTCAAAGCAACTGCTCAGGAAATGTGTAACTCACGTTTACAAGACAATGACGCCGACAAAACAACAACGATCTCCGCGTTCTTTCGAAAAGAAGAAGCATGTAAGGGTTCTCTCTTTAAGATTTCTTAGCAATATTGGCAGATAACCAGTCAAGTCCCTCATAGAGTCCCTCGCCAGAGGTGGCACATGTGCTTTGAATGTACCAGTGACGCTGTCTTAAAGAATGCAAGCCTAATTTGTCCGTCACTTCAGCAGCAGACATCGCATTTGGCAAATCTTGTTTGTTAGCGAACACAAGCAAGACAGAATCCCTCAGTTCATCCTAGACAGAGACATCACATCACATGGCATGGCATTCCGTATCACAAGGATCACCTCGTTGAGCATTCTATGCAGCTCATCGCGAGCCTCGCCCACACGATCACGGTCATTGCTGTCCACCACAAAAATTAATCCCTGTGTATTCTGAAAATAATGACGCCACAATGGACGAATCTACACACGGTATACACAACTCGTATACTCGGCTAGCATTTCCTTCTCAAATCACCTTGTCCTGTCCACCAACATCCCACACGGTAAAACAGATGTTCTTGTACTCTACGGTCTCCACATTGAATCCTGTACGTGAAGGAGATACGGCACGAGGCAACGAACAAACATGCGTCACCGATCGTCGGAATGGTGGTAACGATCTCTCCCAGTTTCAGTTTGTACAGAATCGTCGTTTTACCCGCGGCGTCCAGCCCGACCTGGTACATAGCGGATACGCAAATGAACAGACAGACGCGTGGGCTCTACCATGAGAATGCGCATCTCCTTCTTGGAGAAGAGGCGCGCGAAGAGCTTCGAGAACGTGCCACCCATCTCAGACGTTGACAGCAAACGACAAAGCGCAACGAAAGACTCGATGGACACGAGGCCACGATATGACTGCTGCCAAAAGGGACAGTGACTGTTCATTTTCGATGGCTTCAAAAATGAGAGCCGTTGCCCAAGTAAAACGATCTCGCAAGTCGTTTGGGATAGAGAAGAGTTCTTCATATGGAGGTGGTTCAAGGAAAGAAAACCCTAGAGGGGGCTGGCGTTCGCGTCTGCCGTACGGTACCTCAAAACTCAGCACAACTGGATTGAGGCTAATGCCTATGTCTAGCTCGGAACGCCCATGCTACGCACACTGGATCCCTTCTTACTCTTGGATGAGCTGCGTTTACCGGATGACAAAGCCTCTGCCGGATTTCCGTCTCATCCACATCGCGGATTTGAGACATGTACGATCATGCTGGAGGGGCGTATGGAGCACAAAGATTCCTGTGGAAATCAAGTGCGATAAGCGTGTGGAGAACAGAGAAGGTGACAAGAGTGCGTGGTTCTAGGGAGTGATTGGGCCAGGTGGTGTGCAATGGATGACAGCAGGACGCGGAATCGTTCATTCAGAAATGCCTAAGAAATCGGAGACCGGACGATGTTGGGGATTTCAGTTGTGGATCAATCTCCCGAAGAAAGACAAAATGATCAAACCCAGGCACTTTTCAAAAATCACATATCGCCAATGGCATTTTAAGCAGTGGACGATTCGTTGTCAGATATCAGGACTATCAAGCAGAGGATGTTCCGAGCTGTAACAAGGACGGTGTCACGATTCGAGTGATGGCTGGAACGGCAGATAACATTACAGGTCCCATCAAGCTGCGTCATCCTGGGATTCTAATGGACGTCATCATGCCACCGAGTACCACATTCAAGCAACCTGTGCGTGCAAATGGCCGCTCTCACTCAAGTCCCGTGCGCTTTTGTGTTAGATTCCCGAAGGCTGGAATGCAATGGCCTACATTGCAGATGGAGATGGGGTCTTCAGTGGTCAAGCTGTTCGGGCTGAACAAGCAATCGTCTTTGCACAAGGAGATCACGTCGCCGTCGTAGCTTCGGCAACACATGCATTGCGTTTCTTACTGATTGCAGGACAGCCAATTGGCGAGTCTGTGGTGCAACACGGGCCGTTTGTGATGAACAGCCATGAAGAGATTCAGCAAGCATACGAGGATTTTCGAAGCGGAAAACTTCAAAATCCGGATGACAATGTCTGGGATATCAGTTAACGTCTTTTGAACTTCCTCTTGCCTTTGAAGGCGTGTTTTCCTTTTCCGCCCCTCTTCATCAGATTCTTCTGCTTCTTGCTTATTTTCTTCTGATCGACACGGCCACTCTTTGCCCCTCCGGCGTAGACACGTGACTTCGCTGCAGCTTCTTCGCGCGAGGATGTGACAGCTGCTGCTTTTCTAGTTGCTTTGGATTTTCGTTGCAGGTGTGATGGATCCTTGAGGAACCCTTCATACTCTTCAGGATCCTGCTCTCCTTTCTTCCGCTTGGCAGAGGTCACAGCAGCCAAGACTTTCTGGTTGGCAGATCTCGCGCTCGAACCCTGTTCTTCAAAGAGTCGATGGAGCCTCTTAGAATTGCGAGCCATTCCTCGAGCAGCTTTGGCTTCTGTCTTGTTCGGATGTTGCTGCAATACCTGTTCTCCTTTTTTCGTTTTCGGTTTCTTTTTCGTACGCCTGTCGTCAGAAAGCGCCTCAACTGACATCTCTCCTGCAAGGCGTCCTTCGTCTTCCAATCTTGCTAATTTTTGTGTCTCCTTGCGCTGCTCTTTTGTTTGAAACCATGTTCTTGGCGGACGGGACAGAATCTCCTTCTCGTGTTCAATGACATTCTTCGCACGATCCACTTCCATTTCTGCACGAGAGAGCTTTTCTTCTGCCGTCTCTTCGTTCTCTATGAGCTTCAGATGGCGCTGGTGCAGTTGCAATTGACGTGAGAAGTAGTCAATAGCTTCAGAAGGAATGATACGATGCGTCAGTTTTTGACGGGTGGCGTTCAATACCTCCCTGAGAAGCGCACGATTTGCATCTGTCACGAAAGTCACTGCCTTCCCTTCAGCGCCAGCCCTGGCTGTTCTGCCGATTCTGTGAAGATAGGTGTCGATGGATGGGGGTGCATCATAGTTGATCACCACCTCGACCCCTACGATATCCAATCCCCTGCCAGCGACATCCGTTGCCACCAAGTAAGCAAACTCATGATTTCGGAATTTCTCCAGAGAATCCAACCGGGCAGACTGTGACATGTTGGCATGTAATTCACCTATCAAACCACACTTCCCGTTTTGCACGAGTGCATACACTCAGAAACCTGTGGATGGCAGCTTCAACATGTCAAAGATCAGTTTGATGCGATGGGCTCGACGCTTCGTGGAGCAAAAGATAATGACGCGTCCCTTGGCAAATGTTCTGGCACATAGAGCACAGAGAATCGCCTCCTTCTGTTTCCGCATCTCGTCTCCTTTTATTCGAACGATTTCCTATTAGAACACCTGCCGGTCTAATGCAAGGACCAGTGGCTCTGTGCCTGAATGAGGTTCTTTGGAACACGCCCGCTTGGATCGGCTGCAATTCTGACAGGCTTATCCAAACTCAACTGCATCAGTTTCTTAACCTCTTCCGTCATTGTCGCCGAGAACAGCATCGTCTGTCGCTTCTTCGGGAGATAACGCAAGACCTCTTTGATCTGCGAGCACAACGCATGTCATGGATGCGAGGTGTTTGTGTTTTTCATCGTTTGCACCTCGTTGATGAATCCCATCTTGAGCAACTTGTCGGCCTCGTCCAGTACAACAGCATGAACGTCATCTAGGTCGAAGGATGGGGAATTTCGTAGATGGTCGATCAACCGGCCTATCGGCAATTCTCACACATCTGTAAGCACGAACGAAAGTGATGCACCAGGAGTGGCAACGACGATTTCTGGATGGGCGCTGAGCGTTGCAGCTTGGACCTGCAGCGCAAATCCGCCGACGATCAATGCCACTTGGATGTTGGTGAATTTGGCCAGTTCTTTAACAACGTTGTGAATCTGGAGAGCCAACTCTCTGGTGGGTGTCACAATCAGTACATAGGTCGTTGCCACTCTTGCCGGACGATAAAGTAGTCTCTCCAGCAAGGGCAACGCAAACGCCGCTGTTTTACCAGATCCTAGATCAAGGTTTGAGTACAAAACAGACTCAAACGTAGAGACCAGTGATGGCACTGCCGCAGATGTCCCTTCCTGAGAGGATTAAAGGAATAGCTGCTGCCTGAATCGGTGTCGCAACTGTGTAATGTAAAGCACGGCACGCCTTGAGCAATGGTTTAGACAGATTGAGCATCGCGAATTTCGTTGGATCTCCTGTTTGCTCCACCGGCTTCTCGAAGAATGCATTCCTTTCCAAAACCTCCGTTTGGAGCCGCCTGCTTATACTAGGATCCTCGACATCGAGTCTTCCATTGTTGACGCTGTCCTCCTAAGGAACAGTTCCACTTTGCTTGTGCAGATCTGGCCGGTTCTATTATTGTACGTGGATTGGCGTTTCCCTTACGGAGCGTTGTTTTTTGCCGATTGCCTTCTCTGCTAGTTCGAAGGCGAACCCGGAATCGAATTTCATTTGATCGGTCGATAATCGGTGCGCGTCCCGTTATACAGACGAAGCGCAGTTGCGGTCGCATTATCGTGCACTTCCAAAGGCGATGCAGGGCTCTTGTGCAGGCTGGTTGACATTCCTTCAGCCCTTCTTCAATTTCACTGCCAACAAATATGTTTTCATCAAAGACTGGAGACTGGTTTGTTGGCGATGCGCCATCCCATCCTAGCAGCGATGTCTCGACTTCGCGTTTTTACGTTTAGGGCGTGATTCTTCGCATCCTTCAAGTCGGTATTCTCGTCTATGTGCTGACCGACATTATTCTGAAAGCGTCTTACCTTACGACCGAGGTTGGTGCATCGCCGTACTGGATCCTATTCGCAAAGTTGACGTCATCAGGTGCCGACAGGATTGGTGACGGTCTGGCCGAATGGACAGACTTTCGAAATGAAGCGACATGAATTCGAGAAGCAAAAAGAGGCGATGCAGACATAGGCAGATTCTTGAACTGACTTGACAGATGCATAGGATGTTGAGAAGAAGAAACTGGAGTACTGCACACATCCAGAAAAGTATGAATTCAAGTGGGGTAATATTAGCCACAGTGACTTTGAATGCACATTTCTCGATTCCCCTTCGCTCTTCGCTGACGGCGAATCTCAGGCAAGAAGCACAGCACGAGATCTTCGATTAAGGATGTATCTATCTTAGGTGTTTCTGACGACGGCCATTCGAGTCGAGAAAATGCATTACTACACGAAAGGCAATGCTAATGCCTGTGTGAAGGAAGAGGAGTTAGGGAAAGGTTACGCAAAGATGTTTGAATTCGATGAAGTGTGTGTATATTCCGAAACGAAGGGATATTTTCCCATCAATCCTGAGGCCGTGAACCTCACTCTTTTGCACAGCTATCGCACGTCGTCAGTCGTGGACAAGAGCGGAACGCTGCCGAAAACATTCATCCGGGCTCCGGGTTACAACGGCAAGGCGGTTGAAAAGCAGAGTAATTCTGGATGGATGTACTGACGATCATCACCTCTTGATGTCTGAATGATGCTTAGAGGACGAACAGTTGGAGCTGAAACTGACGGAACTGCTAAGCACCACCGGCATTGACTTGGACGCCCGCCTCGATGAACAGGTTTGTATACAAGAGTGAAAATACAGATGACGTAGTGTCTGTGATATACCAGGCAAATCCTGCGGCCGTCGATAAATCTCAAGCCCGCAAACTCGAAAATGGTACCTGGCAATATCCCTTCGCTCGGCTCTCCGGCCTGACACTCCATGCCAGCTTTAACTACTATACGAGACGGTAATTCCAGATCTGTGTGGCAATGGACAGGCCAGTGCTTTAGGTTGGCACCGGATTCGTATCATAAGGCGGCAGGAAAGAACGCAGATGACGTTATTTGCTTGCTGGATATCAAGCCAGAGATGAAGTGGTCGTTCATGGGATCTGATATCCGACAGATGATGAACGAGCCCCAGGATCCATTGTTTATCACTCCACAGATGATCGACGACCTCAAGGGACAGAACAGAACCGGTCCTCAGCTCATTGCTTCACAAACTGATATCCAACGCCACGGACTGACGATCATCTTCTCTGTGAGCGGTTCGTCTAGCGAGCACATTTGCTGTTCCGGAATAGCCCGTTGTCTGTAGGGAGTGTGGGCACCTTTGATATCGCTGCTTTGATCAATGCTCTTGTTGCTGGTTCGGTTCTACTGGCAGTCGCCCAGGTCATCACGACATACGTGGCACTCTACGCATTGGGCATCAGTTCTGAACTCTACAAAGCTTTTATGCGTGAGAATGTGGACTGGAGACAAGAATATGCGCGCTATGCTGCGCAGGCATGTGTGGCTGGATATGCTTTTATGAAGTGCGTCCACTTGCATGCAAACGGTCTGTGTTCAGGGTGTAAAGCAGGTATGATGAGAATTGCTCCATGAAGCTGGATAGGAAAGAGATTTTCGATACCTTAAAGAAACTGTTTAAGAAGAAGAAAGACATGAAAGATTGGCAAATGGCAGCCTTAACGGACTTCCTCATGCGCCAGGGCGAGACAAGCACCGAGGTTGATAAAGGACGCTTCCGTGCCAACGCTAAATCTGCCGAAAATTTCATTGACATTGAAGAGTGGATTGACATCTTTACTGAAGACAAGGCTAACTGGCCTGCACTCAAGCGTCTGATAGAGCATGAGTATCCCGATGAAGAATCTCAGGAAAGAGTCATGGATTTGCTAGAGCTCTCCGTTTCACGTAAACAAGCGCGAAGACTCAGAACTCTAAGCAATTTTGGCGGCATCACGGAGGAGGAACGTGAAGACGAAGAGGGTGAAGAAACAGACGGAACGCCTATGAGTGTTAGAAGACCCTCAGAGGATATCGAAGCCAATATGCGCACCCCTTTCCTCGATGTCTGCCGTCCGTCTTGTCGAGCATCCCCTAATTCTTGTGTGTCTTGTAGCCGACGATGCGTTCTCGTTCTGCCGATAGTGGCAAGAGTATGGGCAGAGCGAGCTTGTGATAAAGATGCATGTTTTCGTTTCGATGAGTTTTTGATGTGTAATCTGACAGTCAATTGTTATGTGTCAATCGTTCTTGATAGCTGTTTTATAAGGGTTCGTCACTCTGTGACAGTATGACGACTGTTCTGCTTAACCTCTTGGGCTGCAACAAAATAAAAGACAGCCCAGCAGTACATCTTCTGTGTATACGGTGGCCATTAAGACTATAGCATTCGATAGCCTCGATCACAAAACGCGTCGTACAGTTACCGGATGCAACAGAGATCTGAGATATTCGATGGATGCAATGTCGCATTCGTCGAACCTCTATCTCTTCCACATCGCAATCGCAACATCTTGTACTTTTTGTTATTTGAATGGCAGAGTGTGTGAGAGAGAAGTTTGATGTTGTCGACAGTTTGTGGATGCTTGAACATCGGCCGCGAAGCAATCTTACAATTACCCAGAAAAAGGCACCTTACACTCCTCTAAAGATTCCTTATAATGTTTCTTAGCTGCCAAGATCGCGTTTGAAGCGATCAATCATCCTGATCGATGCGGCTTTGTTATTCGACTTCTTATGTACGCCCGGAATGTTTTAAAGAAGTCTCTTTACATCGCAAATTGGCAGAGCAGTTTCTGACATTCTAGGTTTGTTCGTGGATCTCCAGGGAGCTCCATGACCACAATGCGTTCGTGAATTCATGCGCATTTGCTTCCTGTCCCGGTTCAATCTCCATTTCTGCGAGGATCTCTGTGTTCGATGCCTCCGCCTCGTCCAGTTTCGCCCACTGCCATAGCACAACGACCAGACACTGCGCTGTTAATGCCTTCCTGCGACGGCCACTGAAAATCTGAGAGAGCACAAACAGACAAGGGGGTGATCTCGCAACTGCAACAGAGCAAAAGAGTAGAGGCATTGTGACCGAGCAACGGTCCTGAAGGGATGCATATCTTTCCGCTCGAGTGCTCGTCCCAGGACGTCTTCCATGCACGGCTCCGGAAGGACGCGTCCTTACCTCCGCTGTCGAGATTCGTCGAGCAGTGCGAGGGAATGCACGATGGAAGACAGATCGGAACTCTGCGCACAGCAAATCGAGCGAGAGTCACAGAACAGGCAAAATCGTCGCAGAACGATGCTCGTCGACGACGCGACGCGATCGCATGGACTCGACGGTTCGACTCCGAAACTTCCGCTTGGATCCGACAGGGTTTGGGGGTGGCGCAAAACGCCTTCAAAAATTGGATACGTATCCGGAGGTAATTTTGGCGCCGCAGTTGCGGGGGTGCGAGAGTCCTCATGCCGGCGCAGACTCGATCGCTCGTGAGAGCGAGAGGGATCGATGCGCCAGCGAAGCCTCGATCGCGGGCGAGAGTCCTCGATGCCGAAGCAGAAGCCTCGATCGCCGCAGCGAGAGTCCTCATGCCGGCGCAGACTCGATCGCTCGTGAGAGCGAGAGGGCTCGATGCGCCGGCCGAAGCCTCGATCGCTGGCCCCGCGTTGACGAACGAAGTCGATCGTCAAGCGGCGCAAAATCTGCTCCACGGCCGGACATTTATGTCGGCGAAGCGAACTTCCGCTTGCGTCCGACAGGGTGTATGTGACTCGTCCGATGTGACAGTCACTTCAGATTTCGCAGTCCCATCGTCGACGCGACGTTCGCACGTCTGCGCGACCCATGCAGATGACGAACTCGCCGCCGTTCGTTCGGAAAGATGCCGTTCCCGAGAGCGAAGACGGCGATGACGAACCACTTTTGGAATTGGACATTGAGGAGTCCGACGCCGTCACTGGTCATGCTGTCTCGTGGAGAAGATATACATTTCTTTCTGAGTGGTCAACACCCTCAGCCGGAGGCGAAACACGGATACCTAGCTCAGTTTTTGTCTTTAGCGACCATCTGCTCACGCGCAACACAGCTGATGGTAAACGGATAACATCCGGAACCCCATATGAAGAATCTTCTGTCTATTAGGAGATGTTCGCTGTCGCTTTATGACGTCTGTTTGGGAGCTGCACACAAAGGTGTTTCGCAGTTATCACGCGTGGTCCGAACACGTGAAGCTTCCGTCGCGTCCACGGTCTCAAAGCGAATGGTTTGACACGGCAGATCCTTTCAGCGACGTGGCATGCAATCTGATTGTGTCTGAACTGGCGCTGTCCTATCTTATTTGGACAGAAGCGCACAATCTCAGGCATCCGCCTGAGCTGTTGAACTTCCTTTTTTGGGTCATGCGATTCAGCCCTGTTTTCGAAAACGCTGCCAATCTTTCTTCATCTGCTCTTGGCAACATCCTCAGTGTTCCATGCAGTCCCGAAAGCGTAAGGGATAGCACACCACTCTGTATTCTTCACTTGGATGTTTGCAGCCGGTTGAAGATCTGAGACGCGCTCGACGGGAACTCCGTCAATTGTTCTCGGCTCAAATTGCGGATTTGCGGGATGTATGGGTCAGAGAAGATGTCGAACCCACATTGCAGCGCATTTGTCAATCGACGCGAGTGGAGGAGGACGAAGCTCGGATACTGGAAGAGTTGGTTCTGAATGGAGATGGTGGGTAGTAGTTCCTCGATCTCGTCGTACAACCCATCTTCGATTTCTTAACCACCGAAGTCATCCTTGACCACCCTTATTCTTCAGTCAGGAAACAGTCCGTCACTTTAGTTGGACGAAAAGGGCAAGAAGCGATCGACTGAGCCAGTTCATCGTATTAACTACGATGACGTTAACGAGTCCATGACAAAGAAGAAGCTCGTGCATCGAACGCTGAAGAAGCTTGGCATTAAAAGAAGCAAAAGGACAGACATCAACGATGCTTACTGTGCGATCAAAGAGCTCCCATTGGACGAGGTGTGTCCTAAGATCGTCATTCTTCATCCGCGCCTGACACGCATATGAATGTGATTTAAAACGTTAGCCGCTTGTTCTGTGGTCAGCTCGAGGCGCCTGAATTCGCTAAACCCTCCTTATCCATTTAAAGAGAAACGCGGCCATGCGGCGTGGTCTATTTGAAGTTCTTTCTTTCGACGGCGACCCGACAAAAGAGAAGAACATAACGAATGGCGAAGATCTCAAAGACGAAGGCGAGATCCGTCGGCTCACAGTAGAATGGACCTTTAGATCCGTCCACCACATGAAAACGCTATCGCAGATTGACGAAGACATTCTCGAGCGCGACAAAGCACTGATGTTTCTCAAAGGAGGACATCCCGCGCAACAGCTATGGGTGATCGACAAGTCGGTGTCACGACTCGGCTGCGCGTCGCCAGACGTTTTCGTACTTGGTAGGTTGCCACACTTAGTCGCAACGTTGAAGAAGTGCGAATACGAACCGATACTGCGGTCCTTGCATGACCAGTACAAAGACTTCGACGTCGAACTCAAGGTCGTGCACGCTAAGGAACTGTTCTCTGTGGGAACGGGAGTAGCAGACCATACTCGCTGATGTATTGCTGGAGATCGTGAGGGAGGATGCAATGACGGCCGCCGAAGTGGCCGTCTGGGTGACGCCGATGGTGCTCGACGTGCTGTCCAACACTCAACGACCAGAGGCACTTCGTGCAGCAACGACCGATGTCATACGGTCGGATTATGTCGCTGTTAGGATCTGGATGTTTGGTGTGAATGCTTGCGCGAAATCTGGCCGCTGCAGAAAAACGACGTGTTGGAAACTGTCTTGTCCATTGCGATGCAGAAAGGAGACGTCGAGGAGTCTATTGAATCGCGCATCATCAGCGCCAAGTTGCTGAGCTGCTTCATGGACGTCCCTGTATACCCATGCACATAATCGTACAACGATTCACGCGGCTGCAGGTACAAGGCTCTGAACACAAGGCCATTCAGCACCTGGCGGCGGCTCTGTGTCAAGATACCGACTATCAAGTTGGACGAAAGACGACGACGACGACGACGTATTGGATCCTTGTTTTGTAGATCCGTTCTTGTCTCTGCGAGGCGTTACCTGGACTGATCAAAGCTCTTAACGATGTCTCGGCCCAAGAGCACTTTCTCTCGGAGCTCTTCGAGCTGCTGGCGGATGAGAAAATCACCGTTCGGGTGAAAGCCATGAAAGCGCTGACAGCCGCGTTGCCATCTCTGAATATCGATACCCTCAAACGAATCGTCATGCCAGTTATACTGAAATACATGCAACCTCGGGAGCTAGACGCAAACATGCAGCACTGTTTGGGCAGTTTACTGGGAAGGATTGTCGTCGAGGTAAGTGCCTCTATAGAAGCGCGTCTTTTCTGATGGCGTTCAGTTATCGCGGTGCTTTCGGACGGACGTCGACGGCCATCCGTTTTTCTCTTGTTATCGATTTCTCGCATCCAGAAAACAGCACGAACTGCGACTCGACTGTGCGAGACAGTTTCCAGCTATGCTGTACGTCGCAGGGCATCTCAAGTATCCGGCCTATTTCCATGACACCTTCGTCCAGCTTGCAACGGACACACACGAAGACGTTCGCGCCGTCGTTGCTGCGCAGATTGCCGAAGTGCTTTTCGTTTTGGCGGACCTCTGCGCACAGGAAAGACTGTGGGGGTGAAATGGTCTTAGGTGACGAAGATACTCAGCGGTGACGTCGCTGCTCGGTACCTCGTCCGCGTCGTTTCGGATCTTGTCGGCGACAAAGCTCACGCCGTCAAGCAACGCATTCTGCCGAATCTGCGCAAGATCTTTGAACACATGGAATTCCTCGACCGAAATTCCCGCGCCGAGTCTCTCCTACCGATGATCGACAGTAAACGGCCGAGAATTGACGAGATGGGCGACCATCGAGCCGCGTCGCAGGTCTCTGCGCGACACCTAAGGCCTCGGGTCTAAACTGGAGACTGCACAAAGAGGCGCTCCACTCAATGACACAGTACGGTTCTTGCTTCTCGGACGCATCCGCTGTTCTCTGTGGACAGGCTGATGTCTTTGGTGGAAGGCGATGTCGTCTTCGCCAAGATGTTGCCGGTTTTCTTCGAGTCCCTGACGAATGGAACCGTTGCCGTCTGTCGAGCAGCTGCCAAGGCCGTATCTGCAACAATGCGAGCAAATCTAAGAGAAAAGCAAAGGACACATATCTATGTCCGACTCATCCGCGATTTCTGGAACAGCACATCCTGTCGACACCGTATGCGATTCGTCGACGTCGCCACATGTATCTTGGAAGACTTCAGCTCGCTATTCTTCAAAGTAAGATGCAGCCCGTGCATCAGCTCAGAGGAAAGCGTCGTGTTTGCAGACGTTCTTTATGGAGTTCTTTCTTGAGGTTTTCTACGATCCTGTGCCGAATGTCCGATTACACGCCTTGGCATTACTGCCGCGTCTCAAACAGACAATTGAACTTCCACAAGATGTTCAACAACTCGTAACAGGCAGTTTCGGATTTTTCATCGCGTATAGCGTTTGTGTCGTAGGAGCGTTTGAACAATGCGATGAGCAATCTCGTGATGGATCGAGATGTCGATGTCAGCCAACAGGCAAGGAGTGTACATTCGGATTTCAGGCAGCTGCCAATAAGAATGGCAGGCGGAGCAGGTGCGACGAAATCGCGTCTAGGGAGAAAAACTCAGAATTCCATTGGCGGGGTGGCAGGGATGTTAGATATGAATGGCGCCGCAGGCGGTCTCTCGAAATTCGAAGCTCGAGATTCGCAGAAGTTGAGAGAAGAGGCAGACATAACGATCAACGCAGATGAGGCAGAAACGTCTGGCGATGCCATCTTCTGTGTGGCTGTTTCGTGCAGTTATTGATCGCGTAGGTTGCGAATCGAATGCGATGGTAACAACGTGCAGCTGCGTCTACGCAACACTCGCATTTCTGACTCGGCGACAAATTTTGCACTTTCGGATCCAACCTCGTCAAGGATGACCAAAACCGCCGACCGACGTTCGCTGATCTCATTAAAGAAAACGGCTTCGGGAGAAGGAAAGGTGAAAAGATGGCAGGCACCATCGTCGATAGACCTTTGCGCTACAGGCGCTACAGATGCGTAGAAGGAACACCATAAGTCCGTCTTCGAGAGCAGGTTTCCTGCTAATGACTTGAACAGTCAATATCGTTTGTTCTTTTGTAGCGACGACGCCGATGACGACGAGAGGGCGCAAGAGCCATGATGGAACGCTTGGAGCGCTTTCCTCGGTAAAGCCCAGGCAGTCTGTGACGCCACACGGCAAGAACGCATCGTCCTCATCAACGCATTCAGCTCTCGCCGCGTACTTATCGAAAAACAGACGAAGCTAGACCGTCTACCAGTCTCGCAGATTTGCGCCCGAGGGGGAATTCTATCTAGATGGTGACATAGCGAAACGTTCGTTAACGAATCCAGATACGTCGGTTCTGCGTTGCTCCGAGTCCCGAGTCTCAAAAGGCCGAAATCCAAATCATTGAGACACACCAGGTAGACCGTTCCTAACGGACGAAGGAGATGCTTGCGACGTTACGTCGCCTCCGTAAGGGCGATTGATACAAAGGCCGTCCTCTCACTTGCCCCGTCGATTCATGCGTCGCCATGTTGTCTCTTCGCCGTTGGCTTGTTGTGCTCTTCCTTCTGAATTGGCACGTTTCCGACGCTTCTCTCGACGCGGGCTCCGTCCTTCGCCAAATCTCAACCCGTCATGCCAAAGCAACCAGGTCTAGGGAGGCAAAGAATACAAATGGCGCAGGTAACGTTGTCTTATCGCGGTGTGCTTCTCAGAAGTGTTAACTGCAGTGAAGAACGCGGCAAACGTTGGCGGACCGTGCCGTTGGAATGCGGCGGCAGCGACCTGTGTCGTCGGTTACGGCCCCATCGCAGACACCTTCGGCGCATCGAGCAACGCCTATGCTCAGCTCGTCGCACAATTCGCCGTAGACACATGGCCACTATGAATGCCCCTTGACCACGTCTGTTCAGAAATGCTTGGCAATCACAGACGCAGAAACCTGCACTTCCGCATCAAACTGCTCTTGGAACACGTTTTCTCTCCACCTCTCTCGGCACTTTGCTCGAGGGATCTCTCTGTAGGGATTCTTTGACGTGCCATTTCGTAGATTTCTACTCTGGACATGAGGACTCTCCCTGTGCCACCGGGGCCTCTAGCTTCTTCAAATCGCTGGTGGCGCAGGAAACGTGCACGCTGCACAAGACCCAGCTTTCCTGCTACAGAGATCCTCTTTGCGGATGGTACGCTCATTTTTGGGAAGACCGTCTTGGAGGTGCGGATTTCAAGGAACAAAGATCTCAGAGTGTGTGACTTTGACATTCTTGTCTCTTACATCGGTATCTCGATCGAACAACTGACCACAGTATTCCAAACGGTTACTCCGACCAGCCGAAAGACTTCAGATATCCTTCCTCCCTACATAGGTGGTTCCCTCCAAAGTGGAAGAACTGAAGACGCTGTTCCCTTCGTACTACAACACGACAGCCAAGGATTTTAGATGGGAAGATATTCTGGACTGGGAAGTGCCAGCCACTGGCTGTCCTGAATGGTCCGACCCATTGGTAGACATACTGTGTGCGAAGTGGGTCCGTGATTTTGCTGGTTATAGATATGTACGTACGCAGATGGTGTGCTGTCTTTGGTTGCACAGAGCTTCTATTGTGGAGCTCGGTACAGCAGTCCTGGTGACCGACTGCATTGTACATTGGATCCTCTGTGTCACATCGAACTGCAATCCGGACGCTGTGAGCAACCGGATGCCACATTTCTTCCGGGAGTCTACAAGGGCATCAAGGTTCGACACGACTTCATCCAGTCTCCCCACCTCTATCACTTGTGTTTCAGGATGTTGTTTCAACATATGTGGAAGGCGCGCTCGACAAGAAGATCTTGCTTCAGCTCCTCGAATGCTCAGAGATACAAACGGAAGGTTTCTGCAAGAGTGAGGGAATAGGATGCTGGGCTCTTCATCTACACTTATAGGAATTCTGAAGGTCCCTGTGCATGGAACTACGCTGAAGAGGCCGACATTGAGAGCGAAGAATGCGACGTGCGTGGAACGTGGATATCCCATACCATCGCTGACAGTGGCGATGACTCGGATCCTATTTGCAGAATGGTCAGTACATTAGCGAAAACGAATTGCGTTGACATCACAGATCCAGAAGCGTGTGATGCAGAACCCGACTGCACCTCCTTGTTACCCGGAAGTAACACGCCTACCTCTTCCCATGCTCTCTCCAAAGGGAGTGTATGTTTAGTCGACTGCTGGGTATCTGTGGACTACCAGGCAAAGGATGCAGCAGAGACGGACAGTCATTTGAAAGCTGCCTACGATGAATTGGAGGCGACGTGTTCCTCTTACGAAACGGAAGAGGCGTGCCAAGCGGCCGCCTAGAACCATCCTGTGATTGGACTCCAGATGGAATTGCTCTCTGCGACAAGTGACGGCCGGCACAGATGTTGTGTCCATTGCGAATCTACTAGAATTAAACACCACGCTTAACCAACAGTCCACGCGGTATCATTGCGAATTCGATGGCGATGTTTGCTTTGCCTCTGCGTCTGGTTCTCGCTCTGGGGTGCGTCGTCTGCGCGTCGTCTGCCTCCGTGACGGAGAGAACAGCGAACTATGACGTCAGCGCCGTGCTGCAGGAGATGCCACCCATTCCTCACCGCATCGCGGCAATGACAAGAAGCATCAAGAGCGTGAGCAACTTCCGCCGCCCGCTGCCGACATTCTCAGAATGCATACAGTTTCGGCAAGCGACAAAGAGAGTCGTAAACAGCAGGGGAAGCTGTCGTTGGGACACGGCGAAGGACGCTTGTGTCGTCGGTTACAGTGCCGCCGCCGACGTCTTCGGCAAATCAGGCAACGCTCAAGCACAATTTGTGGCCAACTACGAGGTGAACAGCGTCACTGCCAGCATCCTGGCCGCATCTGGATTCCGTAGAGATGTCTCGCAGCTGTTGATGCAGAGGAGTGCGCAGCAATCTCCAATTGTGCATGGGACACGTTGATTCGTGCCCCTCCCTTATACCTGGCTCGATCGACGTTGTTATAGGGACTCACTGACATGTCACTTTCTGGATTTCTACACGGGTCATGAGAAATCGCCATGCGTTGTGGGAGCGGAAGGTTTCGTTCGGCAACAAATTGCGAAAGAAACGTGTCGCCTGCACAAGTCCCAGCTCCCATGCATAACAGATCGCTCCTGTGAATGGTGTGTCTATCGCTGTCTCGGAGAAGGGTTCGAGATGTCGGCCGTTACAGGAATCAAGAAGAGCTGTCGTGTGAGGCCTCTTTGTTTACGTTTTTTATCGGCGTTCCTATCAGCAAAGTGGTCGATGCTGCTCACGCGGTCTGCCGTATCTCCTTACCGACGCCTGTTTAGATTGCTTTCTTCAGGTGATCGGTCACAAGTCTACCGAACTGTTGTTTCGTTTCTACACTTCCTTTGACCTCTTCGGCGAGAGCTTCGAACCTGCAGACATATTGGACTGGGAAATACCGGAAACGAGCTGCCCCGACTGGTCAGATCAGCTGGTAGAATAGACGGAGAGGGCAGGCACAGTGCATCACTTGGGATTTGCAGGTCTGCGACTATGCAGATGGCGTACTGTCGACGATGGCACAGTCCTATTACTGTGGCGCTAAGCACCAGGGTTTTCAGGGATTGCTGGAATGTGCCACAGATCCGCTGTGCGAACTGGATCCGTCTTCCTTTACCTGCAGACAGACAGACGAATCCTTTCGTTCGGGAGTCTTCAAAGGAATTAAGGTCCATTTGTTTGCGATCTCGAGATTAGGCAACGTGATAGATGGGTGTCTGTAACAGACCGTTGTCTCAAAATACGTTCAGCTGCCTGTCGACAAGAAACTCTTGCTTCGATCCTTTGAGTGTGTAGAGATCGAAGAGAAGGAGAAGTGCACAAGTGCGACCCAGACATCGACGGGGATGTGCATTCTTAGGCTTTGTGCAGGTCCATGTGTGTGGGTGGCGGACAAGACAGCGCCGAATGAAACTGGAATCTGCGGGATTCCGAACACATGGAGCTACAATGTGGTTGCCGAGGCTGGAGATGACTCGGATCCTATCTGCAGAATGGCCAGTGCATTAGCGAAAACGAATTGCGTTGACATCACAGATCCAGAAGCGTGTGATGCAGAACCCGACTGCACCTCCTTGTTACCCGGAAGTAACGCCTGCCTCTTCCCATGCTCTCTCCAAAGGAAATGTATGTTTTGTAGATTGCTGGGTATCTGTGGACTACCAGGCAAAAGATGTGGCAGAGACGGACAGCGATTTGAAAGCTGCCTACGATGAATTGGAGGCGGTGTGTTCCTCTTGCGAAACAGAAGAGGCATGTCATGGAAAGATGTAAGATCGATCAGGCGGTGCGATAGGAAATGAGAAGCTCATGAAGAAGCACCACGTTGTTGTTCTGTCGCTTTTATCCTTCAGGTTTCCAGAAATCCATACAAGCCAAGATTGATTATGATCAAAATTGGTCCCTCGGGGGCGGGAGGGCCTAAGGCAGCGTACCTGATGTGGTTCACACATACATTTACTCAATGTAAAGTCGAGATTTATGCTAGTGTGTTTGGCTCGTATTTAAGCTTTTGGAAGAATCTTCCATGATTGGGGTTTTGCGGCACGATTCTAAATCTGCTTTGGTTACTGGCAGGTGGCGGCCGTCGATATTACGCAGTGAAGCAAGTATCACCTCGTTTGCTTTCTTCCTAATTTATAGGCCGTTCGCACGAGAAAATCCATCTTTCTGATGGCGCCGAGTGATCTCTCGTGTAGTAGATCACTGTCGAAAATCCCGAGGTATCAATGCTCTCGATCCGTTCCTCTTCATCCGACGGCCGTCGCAAAATCTTCAATTACTCGGGCTGCATAGTGTATTGCACCGGTGTTATCTGAAAACTTTCTTGCTGTACATAAGGAACTGTGATGGAGTTCGATAGCGGACTTGAAAGAATGTACAATCCTGCCTCCTCCAAGGTCGCTTCCGAAGCGATCAACCACCCTGATCGATGCGGATTTGTTATTCGACTTCTTATTTACGCCCGGAATGTTTTAAAGAAGTCTCTTTACATCGCAAGTGGGCAGAGCAGTTTCTGATATTCTAGGTTTGTTCGTGGATCTCCAGGGAGCTCCATGACCACAATGCGTTCGTGAGTTCATGCGCATTTGCTTCCTGTCCCGGTTCAATCTCCATTTCTGCGAGGATCTGTGTTCGATGCCTCCGCCCCGTCCAGTTTCGCGCACGGCCATAACACATCGCCCAGACACTGCGCTGTTAATGCCTTCCTGCAACGACCACTGCAAATCTGAGAGAGCACAAACAGACAATGGGGTGATCTCGCAACTGCAACAGAGCAAAAGGGTAGATGCATTGTGACCGAGCAACGGTCCTGAAGAGATGGATATCTTTCCGCTCGAGTGCTCGTCTCCGGGCGTCTTCCATGCATGGCTCCGGAAGGACGCGTCCTTACCTCCGCTGTCGAGATTCGTCGAGCAGTGCGAGGGAATGCACGATGGAAGCAACCATGCGCACAGCAAATCGAGCGAGAGTCACAGAACAGGCAAAATCGTCGCAGAACGATGCTCGTCGACGACGCGACGCGATCGCATGGACTCGACGGTTCGACTCCGAAACTTCCGCTTGGATCCGACAGGGTTTGGGGGTGGCGCAAAACGCCTTCAAAAATTGGATACGTATCCGGAGGTAATTTTGGCGCCGCTGATGCGGGGGTGCGAGAGTCCTCATGCCGGCGCAGACTCGATCGCTCGTGAGAGCGAGAGGGATCGATGCGCTAGCGAAGCCTCGATCGCGGGCGAGAGTCCTCGATGCCGAAGCAGAAGCCTCGATCGCCGCAGCGAGAGTCCTCATGCCGGCGCAGACTCGATCGCTCGTGAGAGCGAGAGGGCTCGATGCGCCGGCCGAAGCCTCGATCGCTGGCCCCGCGTTGACGAACGAAGTCGATCGTCAAGCGGCGCAAAATCTGCTCCATGGCCGGACATTTATGTCGGCGAAGCGAACTTCCGCTTGCGTCCGACATGGTGTATGTGACTCGTCCGATGTGACAGTCACTTCAGAGTTCGCAGTCCCATCGTCGACGCGACGTTCGCACGCCTGCGCGACCCACGCAGATGACGTCGAACTCGCCGCCGTTCGTTCGGAAAGATGCCGTTCCCGAGAGCGAAGACGGCGACGACGAACCACTGTTGGAATTGGACATTGAGGAGTCCGACGCCGTAAAGACGAAACTTTCGTCCTCGGACGATCTCCTTCTTCGACCTTTTCGTGGATGGCAGGAAGAAGCCGGGTCCGACGCATCCCAGATGGAAAGCAGCATGGATTCGGAACCCTTCCAATCCCGCGATGCGGATTCTGAGATCGATCTCGATCTCGAAGCGGATAGACCGGGAGAGATTGGCTTATGTCGTTTCCATTGGACAGTCTAGCCACTTACACGGATCATTGCTTTAGTGGCCCAGCAGGCGAAGGTTTTGAGGAGGGAACTGGAGCGGACTCGGGCATCTGAGGATGAGAGCGAAGATGTTGCCGAGGACAGTCGTCTGCGATGGGGAAATCGTCGACAGTTCTACGGAACGAACGAACACGAAACGCAGGCAGCTGTGGATTCCATCTGTGTGTTGTCGTGACCGCAGAGTTCGATTTTTAGGGCGAGGACATGATAGAGGACATAGAAGAGACGCTCAAGCTTCAGAGAGTCGAACTGGAGCAACTACGCGATGCAGATTTCGACATTCCGACGGCAGATGCAACACAAGATCTGCCAACAGGTATCGATGAGGAAAGGCCAGATGCTGTCGCCGCTGGCGCCGATGGATTGACTTCCCTCTGCAAGGGTCTTAAAGAGAGTCTCGATGAGGTGCGATTCAAAATCGGTCCATTGCTTGCCGAGGTGCGTTTCCATTTGCCATCGCTTCTGTCCGTTCGTTGACTCTGGCGTACAGGCGAAGAAAGGAGGTCTGTGCACAGAGCAAGGACTGAGCTACTTGGAGGCGAAGCACCTGTTGCTCCTGCACTATTGTCAGTGTCTTGTCTTCTACGTTCTACTGAAGCTGGAAGGCGGATCTGTGAAAGATCATCCGGCAGTGCTCAGACTCGTCGAGATTCGCGCGTACTTGGAGAAGCTTCGTCCGTTGGAGGCTCGACTGCAGCCTCAAGTCGACAAGCTACTCAGAGCAGTTTCTGTGGCAGCACGAACAACTGAAGGTGCGTCGTCTGTCGAGATGTCGTTGCCAACATCTGACCGGTGTGTCTCTCTCCCATCCAGACGCAGACGAAGAGGAAGAGAGTCTGGCTCCACGCCCCGGAGAGCTTGTGCCCAGGATTGGAGATGGGGACGGAGCGTACCGGCCGCCAAAGTTGCATCCGGTGTCCATGGGCGACGAGATGACAAGAAAGAGGCGAAAGAGCAAACGGCAGAAGAAGGAAGCTGCTGAAGATGCCATGGTTCTGCTTCCGTCCTTACACGAGCACGACAGCGATCTTCTCAGGTTTCGGAAGTGGTCCGCGAGTGGACAGGCGCCCCCGAAGAGATCTCTTCCAGCATAACAGCGGCAGACCGAATGAAATCGATATTGACAGAGAGGCGCGAGGCGGACTGGGCAGAGCTCGGAGAAGAGGCCTCTCTCAGTCGGCGCAACGAGAGCAGAGAGACGAAGAAACGAACGGTTTCTCATAAGCGATCTGACAGTGGTGGCATGACGCCGGCTGGCATGTAGGCACAGGGAAAACCGAGTGCATTTGGTGGCGTCTCTTTCGAGGACTTCGCCGCCGATATGCAGAGCACCATCGACGCCATTCAGGACGCATCGAAAGAGAGTCGCTTTGGTGTTGATGTCGAGAAGCAGACGGTTCCTTCAGGAGATGGCGACCTTCCTTTTCGCTATCCAAAACAGCGAGACGTCGCTGTCTCGAACGCGATCGTTCTGGATGACGACGTCGAGAAGGAGCCGATGCCGGCGTCGAAGAAGCTAAAGAAGATCTCCGAAAAGCGCACGTCTCATCCACCAAAGCTCGTGAAGAAGACAACAGGTCGCCGCGCCATCTCAGACGTCATACAAAAGAATCGAGGCCTGACGCCATTTCGCACGAGAGATCGCAAAAACCCGAGACGACGCCATCGTCTGCAGTTCGAAGTGAAGGAGAAAAGACGCAAAGGACAGCAGCAGCCATCGTTTTCGAAAGCGCCTGATCACTATGGCGGCGAAATGACGGGCATCAGCAAGCGTGTGAAGAAGAGTGTCAGATTCGCTTAATTTGCATTTTGCTCTTTTGCCTACCCTGCGTTTTCCCGGCCTCGTTGTCGCGACCTTGCCTGGAAGATGGATCTGTCACTCGCGCGAGTGTGGCAATTGACGTCCGTAAAAGTCACGCATGTAAGGTGAGAGCATTACAGTCGAATTGCAAAAGGGTGACCGATTCCAGCACCCGTATCACTCCCACTGGCTCTCTCCACTGTTCCGAATCTAGAGTCAAAGATGTGACAGGAGCCACGGTGATTACTGCACCTCATAGATCACCACAGTCATCTGCTGACGCGATATCTGCTGGGAGGCTGGCCTTGGATGTCTTCTGTTTTCCCTCGATCGCATAGATTCGTCTTCTCTGTAGAACTGACTCAGAACAGAAGGGGAAGATGTCAGAATACGTGTCCGATGTGTCGGAACGAGGGTCAGAGACCCCTTCAGCGGGCAGACCGTTATCCTCTGTCATCTCACCGTCATCACTCACTTCCTCATATCCTCTCGAATCTAGATCATCTGTTTAAATACAGGCAATATCATTCTGTAACAGGGTTTAGGTCTTGTCAGTTGCCGTCATCTAAAGAATCAATGCTTTCTTCAGCCTCTTCTATATTTTGCGCAAGATCAGAATAGTTAACAATTCGTCTGACAGTTTTGTGTTCTTTTCGGCGACAGAGGCGAACATTTCATCCAGACCATCCTCCATGTCCGCATGGTCACCCAAATCTAAGCTCTGCAAAGATTCGAGATCGTCCATACTCTCCTCCTGCTGCAGGAATGATCTCTACTGATCGAAGCTGTCTTTTTCCCCGATGCTCTCGATTTCTTGAGATTCCTTGTCCGTTTGCCGTCCCTCTCTTTAGCTATTATGATATCCTGGACATCCATGATCTCAGTTCATCAAGAAGACCTCTATCCAATGGATCGCAAAGAAGCTGCCGTCGCATCTGAGTTGGATCTCGAAGCACGATGCCTTATAACATTGCTGAGAAATTAGTTTATTATTTGATCACACAAAGAAGAGATAGGACGGACACTAGGAACTGTCACTTATTACGGTACGAGTACAGAGATGCTCGCGTAGCAAAATTAATATCGTCCAATATCAAGCCTTTCCATAAGAAGTGCCAAATACAGACCCTATGTAAAACACTTTCCGTCATTTATCCTTCTTTATACGTCAACTTTATTTAACACGATTACGTTTGGCAAAGAGCACGAAACACTCGAAAGTTCGCGATTCTTGTGGAGAGCCTTAGTTACAGGCAATGACTGTAGTGTGAGCATGGTGGAGAGGCAGATGGTGGATCGTACACTCCGACCGTTGTTAATCAGATAGAAACTTCACTCGAAGGTGTGTGGAAGCAACTATCACGTCACATTTTTAGGTTCGAGGGGTTTTCTTCATCCGAAGCCTAATGTTCTTCATTGATCTAAACGCTGTCGCGACTTCGCTATGATCTTTTGTTCATAAGAGTAAAACAATGATTCCATCGATGTCCCTTTGATATGCAAGCTAAGTAAACGTTTGGCCGTTGATTGCTGGACAGCCACTTGGCATACTTTCCTCGACTCGGACAATGACCGAGTACATCTTATTATGCATTGAACTCTTGACAGTTTCTGACACAATTTGCCACTCTTGTCAATGAGAATCACGGTATTGAGGCTGTATTTTGTTGTCCTTCTTGCTCAGTTCTGCATCAAACCACTTTCAAATCGGCCAACTCTTCCACTCGCTTGCTTATCAAATCTTGACTTGTTCAACATTCCGTCTCTCCGCCAATGCACTGCTCTGTCTAAACATCCCTTGCTTGATCTGTACGTCATTATCCACCCACGCTTCCATTCATGTGTCTACAAAGGAACCCGCATGGTTAATCTTACTTAAACCCAAAAGCGTATCCCTAGGTAACCCATCTGTTAGGCATATTGGTGCATGATTGCCCGTTGAAGCAACATCGAATTGGAGGATGTTCGATCAAGAAGGTGCCCCTATGGTTACAACAGGGTCGTCAATGATATTTGCGAATGTGGACAGGAAAACTCGTCGCATAAATCATATTTTCATTTAAACGCCCACGACATCAGAAATGTTCATTACAAGAGGCAAGGCAAGGAGACCATTCTATTAATAACCCATCTGTGATTCGAAAACGTTGACACGTCTGTTATTTATTGATGAGAAAGTGAACATGTCTATACAAAGTGTTTCAAAACAACAAACAGTATGATGAAAAATACCGCAGACTTTCCATAACCTTTTCCATTGTCCTTCTTGTCTGCACGAACTTCCATATACGGCAAAAAATAAGATAGTGATTATTTCATGAAACATACGAAAAAGCAGTCCGTGAATCACATGATGTCACACACAAAGCACTGCAGATTGTCGAAATGCATTCTATTCGAAACTGACGACGACGCTCAGCTCCACCTCACACCAAGTTCTTAATAAAATTGACGACAGGGCTCTGTACTAGTAATGTTTTGTAAGTGGTTGTTTGCACATGGTTTGCGCCATCCATCGTAACAGAGACCTCTTGCAAGCACGGTAATTTGTTCGACCTGACTTAACCCTCGCAACGGATCGCACCCCATTCGGTGCATTGGTTTGTCGACGTTGAGTGGACTGAGATGTATGAGGAGTGGCATGAGAACGACGACTTCTCGATCTCGGTTGAGGAATCGTAATGACGAATTGAGACTCCGCATTGGCGCAATAAGGATAATGATAGATGTGCTCTTCGTCGTCTGTGTGTTCGAGCAAAGCAGGATCGAGATCCTCCTTCGAAGAAAACTGTACGGAGCGGACCATCGAACGTAATCTTGCCTTTCGGATACTCCTCGTCTGGAAACAACATAACGACTCATGTCCAATACTTGCAAACAGCAAAAACGCACCTCTCGTTCGCGAGACACTTTCCTTTCGAGGCGCCTGCGAAGAGCAGCGGCCTCGTTGTCCTTGAGGATTACATCATTTGTTCGTGAACTGGTGTCACCGAGTTTGGATGTTGGTATGTGTTTGTTGTCTGCATGCATGTGCATTCTCTCGTCTTTCGCCAGAGACTTCTTTGACAGAGACTTCTTCGACAGAGATTTCTGCTTATCTCCTTTGACGGACAGTTCCTTGTCTTTCGGTTGTGATTTTTTCTTGTCGCTTGGAACGGTAGAACTCTTGTTCTTTGGGTGACTCTTCTTTTTGTTTTTAGACGAGGCTGATCCGCTGCGTTTGGGAGCAGGGGACCCAATCCTGAACCAATCGGGATCAAACTTGCTCGCCTGTCCACTGCCGGATGAGTAACTCGTTGTGCTTGCTGAAGCTACTGCCGAATTGCAGCCGCCAACGCAGTAAGAGGCCGAATACTGCGGGCCTCTTACCTTTATCGGCGCCAGCGAAGGCCACCCCGTTTCAGCATTCATTCTCAAGGCATCTATCCCCCTTCTCTTAGAAACCAACGCATCCAGCGCTGAAAAGTCGGCGCGTCGTTCAAGGTAGTTTACAGCTCTCTGGCTGCCCGCTGAGGTGGACATCTTCCGCAGCTTACTAGACACTTTTTTTGACTCACGGACCAAGACAGCACGCTCAGCACAGAACCGAAAACTGCGGAAAAATGTCCTTCTATTCGCAAAGAACAGAAGAAGACTCAGCGAGTTCGACGCGCTCACCGCGTTCGGCGTGAAATATGTGGTAGCGAGTAATGACGGATAATAAATACTTCAGGATGTTCACATGCTCTTAAATCCCTTTCTCCCTTTTGTCTATTTTCGTGTAGTCCTCTGAACCGTCTCGTTTACCGTTTTACAGCAGTACGCAGGGAGAATGATGCTCCTTTGCTTCGATAGAACAGTAAATGCCGGTTCGTAAAATAGAGAGACATATATATCGCAGGTTTTTCAGCAGAAACATCCGTCAGCATTTACTGCTCTTTCTTAGAACTTTGACTGGCTGTTTTGCATTGACGGTTTACAGAAACTGCATATCGCATATCCAGCTCGAACGCTTTGATGAGATCCGCCTATGCGTCGGCAGGATGATAGACAGAATGCTATTGGAAGAATGGAGAGTACCTTTCTGTACCTTCCTTTGGCAACTGTGCCATCTCCATAGATGTGTGGAATTCTGCCAATCTCTTCGCCTTTTTCGAACATGACGAAACTTGGGACTTGTGGACTGGCCCCGCTCAAATCGATGCGGTATTCCTTGGCAATTCCTGGCCACCTAGACAGGTCTAATTTGGCAAATCTCAGATGCTCAGTCCGGTATCTGCACAGAAAGACGCTCAACGGTGCCGATATGAATCTGGGTCATGCGACACACCGATGCGAGATTTGTGCGAATACTGGTTCGAGGTGTACCGAAGCCGGTGACCATGCAGCGTAGAACTGAACCTGCACACAGTACAAAAGTACAGCGCGACAGACATAACTTGAGGTCCAACCAGCCACACGATGCCTGTATTCTTGCTGTCCGCGATGCACTTTCTCAGCACCAATGGCGTCATCCGTTCAATGTTGTCTAGAAATACCTCTGGAGATCACAGATTGTCCAAGACACATACCTGGTCCTTGATATGGCTGTTGAGGACATGACAAAAAAATCACTAGACAAGAAAACCAAGCTTCGGCGTCTGTGTTTGCTCAGATATCCTTTTCTTACGGATATTCAATATCACGAAGTATGCAAAGATGCGCAGATCAATCTGGAACGTCAGGATGGCCATCGCTGTCTGACAGAGACGTCAATAACGTGTCGAGTATTGGAAGTCTGCTCGTCACTTTGCCATAGAGAAACAGCGTCGACAGGAATGCTTCCATCGAAGGAGCTCGAACATACTAAGTCCAAGACGGTCAACAGGAATGGCAATTCGTCAATGCGTGAAGTGAAAAGTACCTTTATAGCGACGGCTGCCAACAGCAGTCCGGCAATTTGTCGCTCCTAACCGTCAAAGAAGACAAGTCTGCGTACTTCAGCTAAACGAGCTGCACCCATTTTTCGAGTTCGGCATGATGATGGACTGTTCCGTATGGCGAGACGGGTTGTCCATAAAAATACTGTCGGATCAAGATATAGGAGCACAGAAGCAGAGTATTCGCTACGTAGTATCCCGAAGCGAAGCGCCGCAGGCTGAAAGGCATATCTCGTGCGAACAAGTTTGAATGGCGGCAGATGTCCGACGTCACGTCGCTGTCGAAAACGTTACGAGTTGGCGAGACCATGACACTTGTTGATGTATTGTGCCCCTGTCTGGCGTGGTTCAAAGAATGGGCATCTTTCTCTAGAAGTCAAGGTTTTCTTCGACTGTTCCGAAATCGCGACGCTAAGAGTCGTATGTCGTCATCTAGGTTATCCCACCGAGACGAATCCCGAAGGACATGAACATGAGACACCATGTCTGTTACCACCCAAAACCATGCCACCGTTCTGTCCCACTCCGACGGAGGCGCACAGCGACGGCAGCGATGCTGAGTGCGAAACACCCAGTCGACGATTCTTAATCAAGTCGACCCCGGAGCTCATGGTATCTCATTCATTTCGTTCTGGATGACATCCTTCCATGTCTGACCCACAGATCGCGGGCGTGAATAACTCCGTCTCAAAGTATCACCCAAGTCGGCCGGTGTTTCTTCGCACGACGCCGTTCAAGAAACGCATCGAAGAGGAGATGCTGATGGAGGAGATCGCATTGACGCAAATCCGTCAGAGATCTCGCAAGACTCCGGATACATGAGCCTGTCCCAATCGCAGCGATGTCCAGATGTCCCCTCATGCAAACGATCATGAATGCATCGTCACATTATTGAGTCGATTTTCCGGACGGCGGCGTTTATCGACTGCCTTTTCTCTTGCAATGGAGACCACGATGCCAAAGCTCTTTGGCAAATGGAGTTTTGTAGACTTGCAAGTAACGGACATCTCGCTGGATGACTACATCGCCGTTCCTAGCGAATCGAAGCTGCGCTATGCCGTTTACGTACCCCACACGGCAGGGCAGTATCAGAAAAAACGCTTTCGCAAAGCTCAGTGTCCCATCGTCGAACGTCTTTCCTGTGCGCTCATGATGCATGGACGCAATAACGGAAAGAAGCTCCTGGCCACACGTATCGTCAAGCATGCCTTCGAAGTGATCCATCTCCTCACTGGCGAGAATCCCGTTCAAGTGCTCGTCACGGCGATCGAGAACTCGGGTCCGAGAGAAGATGCCACGCGTATTGGCTCTGCTGGTGTCGTTCGGCGTCAGGCCGTGGATGTATCCCCACTGCGACGCGTCAATCAAGCGATCTACTTGATCACCACAGGCGCACGTGAAGCGGCGTTTCGCAACATCAAGTCTGTCGCAGAGTGTTTGGCTGACGAATTGATCAATGCCTCGAAGGGGTCCTCAAACAGCTACGCTATCAAGAAAAAGGATGAGATCGAACGCGTTGCAAAGGCCAATCGCTAAAATGGGGATCAGATGTGGCTTTTGCATCGTACACATCCTGTAACAGCGATTTCGGTTCTACTCAGCTGCGTCGCGAAAATGAATGGCCATGTGACGTTTAAGTTTAGAATTGTCGAGGAAACGTTTGCCGCAGTTTTCGACGGGACAGACGAATTGCTTCTCGCCATGAATGTGCATGTGTTTGCGAAGTGACCCGACAGCAGAGAAAACTTTTCCGCATCCTATGCCGCACACAAATGGGCGAGGACGTCAAAAAGAGTGAGAATCATGCCTGGATGCGGACAGTAGTACTCCATGAACCCACCTACCAAAATTTTGGTCCCATCCTTCCCTGTCATGCAGATGTCACATCAAACGGCGATCAGTTGAGTGCTTACGCACCGCGCTCGACGGTGACGGGGCGGTTTTTGCTGGCTTTGTTGCCTTCCGTCGGGACTCGGACCCATTTCTTCAAACGCAGTGGTGCCACGAACGAACTAACATGAAAAGCATGAGATATGGGTCTGTAGGTCTTGGGTCAGGCAGGACACACCGTTCGATGTCGACCCAATGCTGTTCCCATCTCCACGACTGAGTATCCTGTGCCGAGCGAAAGGCCTCGAGCATCTCGGAAGCACCGTCATCTTCCCCCTCCTCTGCCGGTTCGCCGCTGCTCGGCTCAGGAACGATGTCGGACGCGCGTTCGTCGTCATTTGTCGAAGCTTTCACCTCTTCTTCTACCCCCAATTCGGCATCGGATTTCGTCGTCCGGGGGCTTTCTTGAGCCGGATTTTCGGGGGCCAAGGCCATCGAACGGAGAACGATGTGACCATACCCTTTTGCCGGATGTGACAGACGACTCTTGGCCAGGGACACAGCATTGGATAGATGTCGCGACGTGACCGATCGATGCGGCACGCGGGAGTAGAATGGGAAAGGGTTGCGATGATGTCCTGATGCCTCTACTGCTGCATTTTCTCGCAGCATGGTATCTTCTTGCCTCCCTTTGTGCCATTCTGGGGACATTGCTGATCCCTCCGAGCGTCCTCCTGGCCAATAGGCTCTACTGGTGTTGTCCATTTATTCCGCACATGTTGAAGAGCTGTGGACTGTTAATAAAATTGTCGAGAATCTCGTTTAAAGCTTCGTACTGTATTAATGTACTGAAGAGAATCTTCGCGCTGTCTCTCTGGAGAAATCTCCCAGATTTCTAGATCGTCGGATTCCCCGTAACACCTCTCACATTGTGTCTCACTCTTAATTTCAACAAGCGTGGATGTGTGATGGCAGAAGGCTGGGACGACGAGTCTGGCAGCACATTTGAAAAGACATCCAGCAATTGACGGAATATGCGGAACTCCTTGGCATGAGACCTATCGACAGAATCGCATTTTTTAATGGCGTTCTGGGACGAAGTCGGGCATCATCTCCACTCCTCTATCGGTCCTTTTTCCAACCATCCTTCGCCGTGGTGAATCGAAGCGATCAGATGGCACTTTCCGTGACACAAGTCTTTGGTCTACCACTTTACTAGATGGATTCAGATTTCGTCTGCAGTTTGATGTGCGTAAATTTCAAGGAATTTGTTTCCAATACATCGGAGACAGTGACGGAGATCCTCGATTTTTTGTAGGAGCAGATCCAGAAGGACACGATATCGAGTCACTTCCACCTAACATGAAAATGAGACTGCCTCCTGCACATCGTTCTATGAGTGAACGGACGTCGCTTGTAGACAGAGTACAAGGGTCGTCGGATGCATCCTTCTGTCAAGGACCGTCGCAAGAGCTACTCTCGCAAAAGCAACGATCAAATGTATGGTTTCTTGGGGCGAGATTACCATAAAGGTGAGCAGAGAGAGCAGAACAATTGCACATTCATTTGAAAGATCGAGTGTTTTTCTCCTTTCGTCGCCGGATTGCAGGTCTTTTCTGTCTAGCGATTCTCTGTAACGCAAAGTTTACAGGAAGAGTTCTTCGACGCACGTTTGACAGATTCGCCGCTCTTCGCACTTTGCCCTTGTCAAGAACAACGTAAAGTCGGCTTGATTAACAGAGAGATCGTTATGAGTGCAAAAAATTCGATGTGGAGGACAGCGGATGACTTCCACCATCGCGCCAAGGACGACGTCAGCACTGTGACATATCATATACCGTAATCGGTGAATAAATGACTTCTTCATAGTAACAAGTGTGGTTTTCTTGCCGCGAATACTCGCGAGAACGACTTAAAAGCGCTCGTTCTTCGTCGTGAACATTCTTTACTGCACATTATTCACAGGCGTTTACCAGTGTTGCCATGCATCTGTTTCGCCCTCTGGCGTTCGTTGCCTTCGCTTTGTCCTTGGTGAGTTTCTACACGTCAGTGTTGGCGGCAAAGCCCGTCGCAAACAATGCTATCGCTGTGGATTTCCCATACATTCAAAGGAACAGCAGGCCGGCTGTTAGAGATCTGAAAAATGTTGACAGTTCATCATTTGTACGTCGCCATTTCCAGCGACGGAACCTTTCAAATCGATTCGGGAGAAGCCTTCACGCAGAGGAGGATGCCCCGACTTGCCGTTGGAACGACGTCGCTGAAACGTGTGTTGTCAGCTACAACGCCATCGCTGAACTTTTCTCGGCGTCTAAGAACGCACATGCTCAATTTACGGCCCAATTTGTGGTCAGTTTCTCGTCGACGTTCCGTTCGGGTACTCTCAACGGGAATGTCTATAGGAATGTATGTCGGCGGCTGATGAAAACGCGTGCGCCGACATGTCAAAGTGCCGCTGGGACAGGTGTCCTCGTGTGGACTCCTCCGTTTTTACTGAGGTGAATGTGTGTAGCGCGTCGTCGAGCTGCTTCTTTCTAGATTTCTACACAGGAAACGAGAAGTCTCCCTGCGCTGTCGCCGCAGAAGGATATGTCCAGTTTGCGTTGGAGGAACCAAGATGCGAATTGCACAAAACACAGCTTCCTTGCATCGCCGATCCGTTCTGCATTTGGTAACTAACTCTTATCTTCGCGATGCCCATCCGCATTGGGTACCTCTTCAGGGAAGACGAAGATCATGCGTGTTCGGGGACCTTTCTTCCTTTCTTCATTGGCGTTTCTTTAGAGTCTCTCCAAACAGCTGCTGACGAGGTATGATATGTGATAGGATTCTTCGATTTATCGCGGTTCTCCTTACAGGTGCGAGAAGAACAGGATCTTGAAAAAGCATTTACTTCGAGTTTTGATGTGGGCGCCGCTGAACCTGACTGGAGCGCTATTCTCGATTGGAAACCACCAAAGATGGTTTGCCCCGAATGGTCTGATCCGATGGTTCGTCTTCGTTGAATAATGATCGTGCGAAACATATCGTTTCTCTGTTGGCAGGTGTGTGATTTTGCGAGCGATTTATCAAGGACCGCTCCACAGTCTTTCTACTGCGACTTCAGATACCAAGGCGCTTCGCTGGAGAAATGCTCCTCAGATCCACTGTGTGATATCGATGAAGCATCCAAAAGATGTCATGCTTCATACGAAACAGAGATTTCCAATTGGTACGATGCCGTTAAAGTACGTCACACTGTCTTCTGGCCGTCTTGAACACGTCTGTCCTTTAGAACATCTTCTCTTCATACGTAGAGCCTGAAGCGGACAAAAAGATTCTGATTCAGAGTTTTGAATGCATGTCTCATGAAGAAAGAACTGCGTGCAAAGGTAAAGCAGTTCAGTGTTCCATCCAATGTACATGCTTAACATCTCTGTACAGATCCGTGCATTTGGAAAGTATATGCAGAAGACGAAAATCCATATGAAGGATGCGAAGTCTCTGAAATGTGGACCGACAGAGCGATCGCGGATGCTGGCGACGAATCCGATGTTCTCTGCAACTATGCTGCTACTTTAGCGTCTGCTGCTTGCACAGATATCACCGACTCAGATGTCTGCATTGCCAACTCGAAGTGCACAACAAACCATTTCGGAGGTGAATTGTTTTGTCCACGCACATTTGGTTCAATGGCTGTTCTGCAGAGTGTGTCATGTCTCTGGACTATCAGGTAAGAAGAGTCATCGAGGAAGACCGCAAGTTGGAAAAGGCCTACAACAGATTGGCCAAGAAATGCGATTTTCACTCGACCGAAGAAGCCTGTTTCTTGGCTTCCTAGACTTCCTTAACATACGTGTCTGCATTCCACGACGAATGTTTATCCTATTCAATTCGTACATTTCCTGAAGAAAAGACTGTCTGTTGACAAGACAGCAGTTGATTGATCAATTGGTTTCTATAAGGCGGTTAGCACCTAGGCATTTCCCATGGTTTGATCATGTACATGCGACATTGGATCAATGTAAAGGGTATATGCTTGTTACAAAATGTGTGTCCCATCACCCTCTCCCCACTCTACAAAAACGAGCGACCTGAATTCGGTTGCATTCATTGCACAATGCTCTATAGTGCCATCGAACTTTCCCCTTTGATCCATTCTCCAATCTCAACAGTGTGATACTTGTGTTTCCGTGTGTCTTCGATCCTCTCATCGCCATGCCTTGTAGCCTGGAGGTTGGGATTCGACACTCAACTTGACGATATCTTCACTGAATGACTGACAGGTTGGGTCACGTCCGTCAATGCTTCTCTTGATTCCAATGTAAGCGTTATCGCACGTTACGTGATTTCGACCAAAGCGCGGAAGATGTTCCAGACGAGTTTGCCAACCCATCGCCCAACCATCACCGCACGCGTTGCGTCGACGCACCGACCGAGACAACGTGTCAGGTCTCATCGTCAAAGCAGCGCTTCCCTTGCACGGCACTCTTTGTTCTAGGTCGTTAAAAAGCCGCTCCGTTAAACGCATTCAACACGTTAGGGCCGCCCCGGAACAGGTCACGGGCGTCGTCTTCGAGCCCTTCAGCGAAGTAAGCTCTTAGTCGGCGCTCTTTATGCCGACACTAGGGTCTTTAGGTTCAAATTGAGCTGGCCACGGTGGACAAAACAGACAACGTTTTCCATTCCTTTGCCCGTAGTGATTTCTCGTCCGAGTGCGAGGCGGCTCTCAATGAGCAGATAAAGTAAGGATCCCTCAGATGATCACAAAGATGGATGAATGACCGCATCCATTGTCAGCGTGGAATACAACATTTCCTATGTCTATCACGCACTCTATGCCTACTTTGATCGGGATAACGTGGCATTGCCTGGACTCGCTGAGTTCTTCGAGCATCAGAGTGTCGACGAACGCGAACACGCCGAGAAATTGATGGAATATCAGAACAAGCGTGGAGGCCGCGTGAAGCTCATGGGCATCTCATCTCCCCGTTCTGAATTCTATCACAAAGAAAAAGTGAGCTGAAAGTGTGACAGAGACGGATATCGTATGAGCGAGTTCACTAGGGTGACGCCCTGTACGCAATGGAGCTTTCGCTTTCTCTGGAGAAACTGAATTTTCAGAAGCTCCGGGACTTGTGGAGCGTGGCGGATAAACACAACGATCCTGCGCTGTGCGATTTCATTGGTAGGCATATGCGTGTCTCCTCTGTTCACCCACCTCCCGTGTGATCTTTGCGTAGAAGGGGAATTGCTGACGGAACAGGTCGATGATGTCAAGAAAGTCTCAGAGTACGTCTCCCAGTTGAGACGCGTCGGAACGGGTCATGGTGTTTTCCACTTCGATCGCGTTTTCCAGAACGGAAAATGAAGAAGAAATGCATCCCGTTTCATTTCTTATTTTACTATTCGCCTGCCCCTTATTCCACGTACTAGCACATCTTACTAATCCGTAGATGACCCCCTTCTGACTTACCTCCTCAACATGCATGCCGCTAGAACGAAGAGGATAAATGATCAGATGTCACATCATTTGAGAGTTTCAGAGACGGTGAGATGACAGACAAACAATCAACATCTGTTCTCTGCATGCAAATTACTCCTTAAGGCTTTACGCTTCGGCCGATGCGCCTTCGGTCGATTTTTGCAGGGCTCGCATGCCCACTTTGCTCAAACGGAACTCCTCTGCGCAACAGACCCACCATCGTTGATCAACCGAATGAGATGTGGGATCATCGTTTTGACCTTCTCTGAATCCATTGCGCGCACGAATGAACACTTTGCGCATGTGTCGCATGCGACCGGTTCCTTGTGTTCTTCTTCTTCGTGCCTTCTGACTCCAATTATCTACACAACGTTCTTGTCATTCAGCAGTTCTTTCCTGAGCGGCATCCCTCTGACAATGGCGCATGCGGGGGGATGGGAATCCACAGGAAGCGCAACGCCGTTTCTGCTTGTGAAAGGAGCGTCGTCCACAACGCGGGCATATCATATGCGTCTTGGTCTTGCGTTTGCCTACAACGTTCGTGCGTTTGTTCGATCGGGTGTGTGTGCGATCTGTGGGTGTCTTACCAAAACTGCCAGTTCCTTTTCCTGCTTTGCCCATGTTGTAGAAGGACGAACGCTGCGCCGCCGAAAGATCAGAATTGATGGAGCGATGATGCTCACGGATAATTTATCTGTTCGTCCCATTTTGTCGTTGTCGTTTTTTCTACACATCTCTTTGGCGTCTTCATCGAACGAACACACGCAGCTCACCGAGACGCCGCGAACTTGAATAATGCAATCCACCGGTGACGACAACCCGTCTGTCGCACTACGAAACCTCGTCCTCACGAGACCGCTTCACATAGGGCGTCCCTATCGACCGAAAGGAACGAAGCGACCGCACCACAAATACGCGAAACGTATTCCATCACCCATGTCTTGCAAACGGTTACCCTTCGCCGAACATGTTGGACGCAGATGTCTCGAAGAAGGGCGCAGATAAGAAGTCAACGCCGATTATGCCTCCAATAAACAACGAACCGCATCCCTACGATGAACCACTGAGTGGAGACAGCGACTGTGAAGGGTCGGATGGCTACAAAAAAGGTCTGTCTCAACAATGCCTTGAAAAAGAGATATGATCCTAGTCACTGACTGCATCGAAGGTGGGTATCATCCTGTGGCGATTGGAGAGCGTTACAGAGATGGGCGCTACATCGTCTTACAGAAGCTAGGATGGGGTCATTTCTCAACAGTCTGGTTGGTACAGGACACACGATACCACAGAAAACTGGCCATGAAGGTGCGAGAAGGGCAGCGCTGTCACATCATGTCATATCACGACGATGCTGTGGGACAGGTTCAGAAGAGCGCTTCTCAGTATACGGATGCGGCGCGAGACGAGATCGATCTATTGCATGACATCAGTAACGGCGATCCGAATCGAGAGAAGTGTTGTTGTGTTTTGTATGACTGGTTTGAGCATAAGGGACCACATGGGACCCATATCTGCATGATCTTCGAAACCCTTGGCGACAACTTACTCAAACTCGTCAAGAAATACAACTACAAGGGAATCCCGATCCCCATCGTCAAGAACCTCACCCGACAGATTCTTACTGGACTGGATTTCCTGCACAGGTCGAACGGGATAGAGCGTATTCGACGTCTATATGTTGAGTGCTGCTGTTTAGGGAACTGAAAATAATTCACACAGATCTGAAGTTGGAGAATGTCATGTTGACGGATCCATTGCACCCTCGCCCGAGTGTTGATGTCGAGTCAATCGCGAAGCGTGGATGTTTGCACCCGATGTCATCTGTGAATGGAAAGCTTTCCAAGAATCAAAAAAGAAGAATGAAAGCCAAGCTCAAGAAGCAGGCATTGCAATCCGAATCATCCATGTCCACTGTCTGTCACACTATTCTCACACATGGAGCAAGAGATGCGTTGTGTGACAGGATTTGGACTCTCTGGATCACAAAGATAATGACCAAGCGTTTGAAAAGGATATGCGAGATGAACAGAGGTGTGATTTCGACGATCCATGATGGGACTTTTGATGAGGAGTAATGTCACACTTTAGATCCTTAACAGAAGAAGATCTGACGCACGTCGGCTGCAAGATTGTTGACTTTGGTAATGCCTGTTGGACGCATAAACACTTCTCCAAAGATATCCAGACGCGCCAGTACCGATGTCCTGAAGTACGATGCTTAACGGGCAGTCCAGCAGAGGACAGCGTCGTGGTGTTGTCAGGTCATCCTAGGAGCTTCGTATGATACATCCGCAGATATGTGGTCAATGGCATGTACTGTCTTTGAACTGATTACTGGAGACTTTCTTTTCGACCCGAAAGCTGGACATTACTACGACAGAGACGAAGATCATCTAGCCCTCTTCATTGAGCTTCTTGGATCTGTTCCGAAAAGAGTGAGATGCATAACCGTTACTCCCGCGAGGCATTTCTCACACATTTCTCTGCGCGGCTGTGTCTAGATTGCATTGCAAGGCGAGTATGGACGCAGGTACTTTAATCATAGGGGGGAGCTTAGGCATGTGAAGAACCTTCGTTACTGTTCTTTGGAACGTGCTTTCAGGCAACGATACAAGTTTAGTTATCAACAAGTCAGTCAGACGTTGTTGGGCGTGTGCCACATGTGACTGAGACATGGGTATGTGGGTATGTTGTATTCTAGGCTGAGGAAATGACAAGTTTTCTGCTTCCGATGCTTGAGTACGACCCGGCCAAGCGTGCATCGGCATCCGAAATGCTGCAGCATCCTTGGCTCAATCCAGACCTTGCTTTGACACGTCACCGGAATCTCACTCCACGAGACGTATCTCTGAGCCGACGATCGTCAAGTTTCTCGTCAGACTTGGATTCGAGTGGGCACAGCAGTTGGATGGAAGAGAATGACGCTCGAGATTCGAAATGTCCAAGGTACCGCTGAGACGCGTGCTTTGCGTGAACAAAGACATCTGCTAGACATTGCTGCCCTTGAAATAGACGTTTTTGGTTGGTTGGTTGGTTGGTTGGTTGGTTGGTTGGTGGTTGGGCACACACATACTTTGAATGTAATGTATGGATAATGACTGTCGGCTGAGATTGGTGTGTGTATGTAGTCATCTTGAATCCTGGACGTGTGTGGATGAGGATTGTGTCACACGTATGACAGCATCGACCCTCGAAGGTATCGCAGAAATGCATCAGGTTTTCCAAAAGCTGTCAATCTCAAATGATACTTCTCTCCGCACCCCAACTGCACACGGTCCTCATTCCACCATGGAGCTCAATTCAGCTGATTTGAAGCCTTACAATGTCCACGACAGCGTTGGTAGTGTACCAGATGCATAATGACCAACCGCCGCCGCCGCCGCCGCCACTGTCTGATGACGGATGGACGGATGGACGTCTTCGCTCTTAATAAAGGATTGGATTGATATTTTTCACTGGATCTGCGTAGCATCAGCACCTATCATGGATGGCACGAATTGCTATGGCCAGCCATCTTCTGAGTTTAGTGAATCGTAGGGTAGAGAATGTATCTTCCTATTTTTTGTCCGTCTGCGCACCCACCCCATCCCTCCAAATTTATTGTTTGACACATCGTCTATTGCTCGTTCAATCGACCACCGTCTTATCCATGTGCCACCTTTTCTTAATCGGTCCATGCAAAGTTGAAAGCTGCGAGACAGTTGTGGGTTTATGCTCAATGACTAGTTTCATTATCCTTTCTTAGACGAAAACTCTGTTCTTTTGTGCAGATTTCATTCTTAGCACCAGTCATTTCCGTCTCCACCCAAGCAGACCTCTGAACACCGATTTGACAAATAACGTCAAACGTGTTTTGTTGTACAGATCTCCGCATTGTCTAACGGCCTCTGCTTGTGTGGGATATGGATGAATCACATAAGCTAGAGCTCCCAGTCCTACATTTCCCTGCATGGCCACAGAGACTTCGGAAATCATGTTGCCAGCATCAGATGCCACAATGGTTGACCCTAAGATCTTATCCGATCCCTCCGCCACCAGGATTTTTACGAAACCTCTCTCTTCTCCATCGCAAATGGCACGGTCCACATCTGAGAGGTGGCGCACGAATTTCTTGTACTGGATCTTTTTTTCCTCCAGATCATGTTCGTAGAGTCCAACATGGGCGATCTCAGGTTCTGTGTAAGTGGCCCACGGTATCAGTAGGCCAGAAAACTTTCCTGACCCGAAAAACAACGCGTTTCGAATAACGAGACGCGCCATGAAATCTGCAACGTGTGTGAATTTGTATTGGGAGCAGCAGTCTCCAACTGCGTAGACGTTCTTGTTTGTTGTCTGGAGAAAATCTGAAACTTTGATGCCTCTTTTGTCATAGTCTATACCGGCTGCTTCCAACCCCATGTTCTCTACATTCGGACTTCTTCCAGTCGCAATCAACAGCTCATCCACTTCGATGATGACTTCTGTGCTGTCTTGTTGTTTTGTGTAAATTTTAATGGTACCTTCTTCACTCTGTTCAATGCGTTGATAGATGGAATTCAGATAGAATTGCACTCCATCTGCTTCCAGCTGTTCGCGTACGATGGCCACGGCATCGGCATCTTCTTTCTCTAGAATCTTCCCCGAGCGACCCAACACCGACACAGCAGAACCAAACCGGGCCATACACTGCGCCAATTCGATGCCTGTCATCGACACAGAAATGATCCCGCCTGTGACGAGGACCTAAGAAAGACAGACCGACGACGCCCGGTCCAATGACACCAAAGCGTTTGGGAAGCTCGGTCAGATTGAAGATGGAGGCATTGGTCAGGTAGCGCACATCTTTGAGACCCTCGATGGCCGGGAGACTCGGAGAACTGCCCGTTGCCACAACAGCGGCAGCAAATTTGAGTGTCTGGCCATTCACCTGAATCGTGTCCTTTCCGGTGAATACAGCACGACCCTGGCATCAAAGCACCGCTCATGGAGTGCCTGTACTCATTGGCCGTGCCTGATACACATCGATGCCCAGTTCCTGAGAGAAACGTTGAGCAGAATCCATGGGACTGATCTGCGCTCGAATACGACGCATTCTTTCCATGACCTTGCCAAAGTCGACGGACACGCCTTCCACATTTACACCGAACTCTGCTGCCCGGCGGACCTGTCACATCGGATAATACTTTAGAATTCCGCCTGTCATGTCACTGAGTCTTGCCTCGTGGGCGGCTTTGGCACATCGTATGAGGGCTTTGGAGGGAACGCATCCCACAGTGAGACAATCGCCTCCCATCAAATGCTCTTCAATGATGGCCACTCTTCCACCCACTCCTGCCGAACCGGCTGCCCTACAGGCATTTGTCACAGATCGACCCACTCCATTCCCATCCATCTTACGTCACCAACCCTCCGGCTCCAGCACCGATGGCGACCATATTGTATCTGAACCAGCCAGATCTCATAAAAACGAACATTCATAGATGATGTGACGTGTCTAATACTTTGTGTCCCCCGGATCTGGATCTTGCCAGTTTTGAGGTTTGCAGTTGTCCAACAGTTTGACGTTGTACTCATCGAGTGGCGCCAGAGGAGGATGCGTCACTTCACCCGAAACTTGCGTCAAATCACTGATCGGGATGGACGGTTGGAAACTCTCCGTCGCCATAACAGACGTCGCCGGACGTAACAGAGCATCTCCCCAACTAAGTGCGCCGCCGCCGGGCTTCTCGCTCTGCCTATACCGCACTCTTTGTCGCACATTTGGTCTCGTTGGGAAGCGCGAAATGCGCCACAAGGTCCTTCGCATGGCGCGTGCGTCGGCGCGATCAATGATGTGACGTACCCGCCATGAAAAGCCTCGTCCTCTGCGAATCGGTAAAAGAGCTCTTCGTTTTTGAAGGCATGTTCCTTGGTGACGTGATGGAAGACGCCAAGCTGCAGCAAACCTTCTCCCAGCGCCACCGCATCTGCAACCGTCTCTGCGTGCGATTTCTCAAGAAAATGCTTCACGGCATCGGTGCCGACGAAACACTGTGGATAAGTTCTTAAACGATAAGTGCGGTCTTTGACTTCGACATGGCGTCGCAAGTCCTCGGCGATGAAACGCAAACACTCATCATCCATGATGGAGAATCGATCGATCGTTCGCCAATGGTTTCATCAATCGATTCGCAGTTCGACGTCGCATCGTGTTTGATCGTTGAGATGGCGACGTGTCGAACGATCGGTGTCCGTCCACTAGCGAAATCGTCTCGTCTGTGCGCGACGGCCATCGATCGACGACGAATCATCTGGAGCGTCGTACTGATCACGCCAACATGGAGAAACCGCAACGCTCGTGCAGTGGAGAAAACGGATGTGGCACTCGACGTCCGGGTGGCAAACGACGACTTACCACGGTGAATGTCAAATCACGATCTCACTCCTTCCTCACTCTATTCATCAGGTTCCTCAAGACGGAAAGCGGAGTTCGGATTCAGGACCTCGAGAAAGGAAAAGGGAGAGCAGCTGTCCCAGGCGATCGCGTCCAACTTGACTACGTCCTGCGTCGATCGAACGGATACTTTGTCTATTCGTCAGTTACCCTCCTTCTCCTGTCACATCATCTTTTCCGGAACGGTTTCCATGCAGGACAGTCGAGGGAGTCAGTTTTCAGCCGAGAGATGTTCCCATCGGTCCGATTGATGTCGAGATTGGTTCGCCATCGCTTCTTCCTGGTCTCAGTGATGCTCTGGTGGGCATGAAGGTAAAGGACGACCACAATCTCTAAGAACGCGCTGTCTGAATCTTCAGCAGGTAGGTGGTCGAAGGAGAGCACTGATTCCACCTGAACGTGGCTACCAACTGGATCCATCCCTCGAACCTCAGCCGCCGAGCTTTGCCGGAAAACGTCAAATCGTCAATCACGTTCAAGAGCCATTTCTTTTCGAAATTGAGCTCATTAGGATTCGTTCTTGAGAGAGACAGTGCGGAGGATTACAGATTCGACACGAGTCGGTGGGTCAGTGGAAGATCGAGTGGCACTCTCTACCGCTTCAGCATACTCGACAACCAGTCTAATCCTTCAAAAATGCCTTCTCCCTTGATCGCTGATGTCTTGAAAATGGCCCAATCTCGATTCTTGATCTGATGTAATCCTAATCCCTCTGCAATCGCTGCATCGTCCAGTGCTCCAGGCAGGTCCTGTCTCATGGCTGTCACATCGTAGAGACGGTAGTGGGAGTGGACCTGCTTGTTGGCGTAGACCAAGATGAAAGCGTCTTTCACCTCTTCTTCTTCGAGAATGGCATGGAACTCCTCTTTCGATGTCGCCACCCGTTCCACGTCACAGCTATCCACGACATAGATAATCGCCTAAATCGCTCACTCAATCTCACACTTATGGCTGTTGTGTGATGTGACTTGGGTGTTGGGATAGTAGCATCGCCAGTACGGTCGAATACTTGTCTGGCCGCCCAGATCCCATACCTGAAACTTGATGTTCTTGTACGTCACCGTCTCCACATTGAAGCCAATGGCTAAACACACAACACGGCGTCAGTCTGCAGCACACCATAGATCCAGGTGTGCAGACTTGGAATCGTCGAAACGACTTCTCCCAGTTGGAGCCGGTCTAAGAGACAGTCACGTCACGGAGTCGTCTTCAGAGTACAACAGGCTTACACAGAATCGTCGTTTTGCCAGCATTATCGAGTCCCAGCACAAGAATACGCGCCTCTCTGTCGCCAAAGAGCGAAGCTAGTCTCGAAATCCACACGCCCATCGAACGAAGCCACCGTTCAGAACGGGGTGCCGCGTTAACGCAAGTGATATCAGGTTTGGCTCGGGGAACTGCGCGAAAATCGAAAGATACCTTAGTTCACCACACACACTCAAATCCCACACTTTGATGGTACTGATTACAAGATAGACGTTATCTGACGCTGAGTACTGGTGGCAGACAGAACACCTTCAAGTCTCCATCACTTGATCTTCACCTCCTGGTGTCGTACACCCGCTTCGCGTTGCTTCGATATCCTCACGGAGCTTGTCGAGCTTCGCTCGGTCGCCATTCAGTTGCTCAAGCTGTTCAGCGTCACGGACGGCGGCTTCGATATCGCCTTGTTCCAGATGGTACATCGCAATGTAGATCAGTGCGGATTCGATTTCCGTCTTGAACTTCTCCGGTTCTTTGAAAGCAAATTCCAGATACTTGCGATAGGCTTCGACAGCCTTATCTGGCAGAGAGAGCATGTCATACACTTCTGCCTGGCCACAGACATTGGATGCAGGGAGTCGTTGTGTGTGGATGAGAAGATCTTACCGAGTACCGGATGGCATCACCGTTAGTGTCGCCATAGACAGTGGCTTTTTCAAAGCATTTTAATGCGGTCTCCAGCCGCATGATGGTCGTATTCTTGTACAGAACTCCCAGCGCTATCCACATCCGATCATCCTCGCCGTTCAGTTCGACAGCTCTGAAGGGCACGGCACCATGCGAGAGAGGTTTCTAAGAGGGGACGAGATGACTTTCTAGCGTGCTGAATGGCCATGGCAATGTTTCCTTGTTGCTCTTGAATCTGACAGAGACCATACCAGGCTCTGAAGTCTTTAGGATTTAGCTCCAACGCTCTGCTGTATGCACCTAGACACTTCTACGCTTGCGAGTCTCGCACTTATGCACAAACACAGACGTGTGGCTTGAACAGGTTTCTGAACCTCGACCAGTTGATGACCCAGCAGCGTCCAGGCCGTGCTGAAATTCTTGTCCATCTTTAATGCCCTCTCATAGCTCTCCACGGCCTACACCATTCATCTGGCGCTTGACTGCCTATCGGAGAATAGGAAATGAACGCGATCATGTTCCCCGATGTGTGCAAAGTAGTTGCCAACAGCGATACATGTTTCAGGACGATGGCTGTCCGTTCCCGAACAGCCATCTGCCAGAACACATAGATCCTCTCTTGCATCTTCAGATGCCGAAAGGGCACTCGAGTACAGATGCGCGGACTGGACAACAAAGATGATGCGACAGATATTGAGACACGGGCGAGATCTTACGTCCAAACGATGGGGGTCTCGTTCCAAGACAGATTTGAAGCATTTGGCGGCTTCTGTGCTTTGTTTGAGTTTGTGAAGAACGTGTCCTTTCTGCAAAGAGGCAACCGGTAATTACACTTACATGAAGAGTGAGAAGGACAACTAGTTCGGTGATGAAACGCGTGTTGCCAAAGTGCTGCTCGATCTGTTCGATTTCACGCATTGCATCGTGGCAGTCGTTCGCCGCATCAAATCTCACTGCGCGGCCAAACATCACCATCCAATGCCCCTCTGGTTTTATCAGTTCGTGCGATTCCCGCTCACAAAAGAGTGACGTCTCAATCAATGCCTGCAGGTCACTCTTTCAATTCTCTCGCACAAAACATAACGAGTAAATGCCTGCCATGCTCCCCAGTGACATGAAAAGGATCGAATCGACCTGGACAGCATGATCTGCGCTTCCTCCATTTGATGTCTAGCAGCACAGCGGTGATGTGACGTGTGGCACGAAGGAGCATTGTACTGATCGATGAGAATGAGTCCAAGAAGGTAATTCAGCAATGGACTGTCTTTCGCCTGCGACAGCGCTTCGCGAATCTCATGTTCCAACACACCTGTCTCCGTCATATCCGCCTCTCGAAGCTTTTTCGGATCCAGGCATTTCTCCCTGGACCACCACACACTTCAACGCCGCCTTTCTCACACGTACGTATAATCTCACGCTGCTTGTTTGTGGAGTGACAGATACTGACAGTAAAAATGCAGAAAGGGTGCGTGCTCGCATTTGGATTTCTTCAGTGCTGCGGCAGCTCTCTCATACTCCTATCAGATGTTCCTTCACAATCAATGTGTCTCTATCGACAGGATTGACCATTTCTTCGAAAAGATCGCGACCATAACAGAAATGCACATCGGGATCGAAGGCAGTGGTCGGAACATTGCTGCTGCTGCGTTCAAGTAATGTCTTACGGTAGCCAGACTCATCTGCTTCGGAAGCGATGTCTTCCAACAACTCTCCAGCCCATGTCGCCGATCGATAGAGTCCCAATTCGCTTAAGAGATGCTGCGCGTTGTGGAGCTCATCACAGACGCCTTGCAACGACAACGATGGCATCCCGTTCGAGTCTGTCTGTGTCGTACGTACACAGAGTCTTCGGTTGCGATGCGACGTCGCTCATCAAGACTGGCACTGAAGAAAACGTTCGAAACGGCCCAGAGGGTCACTGCAGTTGCTTTGTGTGTCCGAGATCCTGAGGGGTGACAGGTGGCAGAGGTGTTCTTGAAAAATCGAAAGGATTTGGAGAGATGTGAGACATCGAAGGGAAGAATTGTCTTTGGGCACATTGGTCCCAAAGCGTCCCATCCAGCCCATCTCACACTTTCGGATTACGAAAATGCGTTTCTGCAGCTATGCAAGTGTAACATGGAGCAGTTATATGATCCTGTCTGGGGATGGAACGATCAACAAAAGATGCAGCAACTGCACAGGGTCACTCATTGTCTCAGAATAATACCGAATGTTTGGAAGATGCTGCCACATGTGGACAGGCACATTCGCATTTCTTTGTGGCGTTTGCATCCGAGCATCCCATCCACAGCATTGGATTTTGTCAAGTGGAGTAAGACACGGAGAAGAGTTGTCCTATTCTCTGACAGCGTGGTTCAGTGTGGAGCAGTACGATGATAGATCTGTTATGTATGTCTACGAGCTGCAAATCGCAGAAGACTATCGTCGGCTCGGCATTGGACGGCATCTGATGACCCTTTCAGAAAACCTCGTGACGCATGCGTCAACATAGACTCGTGCTTCTAATCCCATCCATGTGTGCGAGCAGGCCAGAGAATTGAATCTCGAATGTCTCGTGCTGACGTGCATGAAAGAGAATGCCGCAGGACTGCGCTTCTACTCCACATTAGGCTACACAGCAGATCGCACATCTCCGGACTCCGATATATCTGCCAAGTAGACACGTCCACTGACACGCGTAATGGATCATATTTTCTGTCCTCTTTACAGATACGAGATTCTGTCCAAGTCTTTAGACAAGTAATGAGGGAAAGAGTGATGCGAACTTTCTTCTGTAAATGGCATCGGGTGGCGCGGTTCTCTTATCTTTGAATCATCTCGTGGCGGCGCTTCATTCAGCATTTCCAAATGATGCAGTTGCTTGAGGCATGCCTGCTGGCTGTGCTGCTGCTGGATTGGCAGGGGGCATCATGTAACCCGGTGGCATCTGTCCTGGCTGAATCATTCCTGGTGGAAAAGGAAAAGGCGGCCGCGGGAGATTCATGGGCAACTGTTGACCGGGCTGAGCTCCAGGCAGTGCAAACGACATCGGCAGCTGTCCATGCGCTTGGGCGACTGCCATGTGAGCTGCCAACAGATGCGGTGGCAGTCCTCCAGGAATCTGCTGTGCAGGAGGAGGCGTGGCCAGACTTGGATGCAAATCATCGAACTGCATATAGTAGTTGCGCACATTGGCCTTGTGTTTGTATCCGGAATTATGCTGTTTACGCACTGCAGCGGAATCGTGCGTCAAATACGTATCGCAGTAATCGCAGTAATAGCGCGGCATCTTCCGTTTCGCAACACGACCGACGATGTACTCAAATGGACACATTAAACCTGTCACTATCATACATCTGTCCTCGTCTCATGTCCAGAAGACGATCTTGCCTGCCTGATCGCACGAGACCAGTCGTTCATCTGCCCAGGCTGTCGCGACAACAGGTTTTGTGTGGATAGGACTGACGAGTTTCTGTGCCAACTTGGATCGTGATCCATCGGATCTCCAGATCATCACTTTTCCGTTGTTGCTGCCCACGGCAATGAGCTGCTCGTCTCGACTCACGTCAATGGAGCATTTTGCCCCTCCCATGGAACTGGCGGTCCCTATGGTAAACTGAGGATCCTCGAATGTCTCCACAATGGCATCGCTACGTAGATCGAGCGTTTTGATTCGGCTGTCTTTCCCAGCCGTCAGCAAGAGATGCGAACTCATAGGAAAGGGGCAAAGAGAAACAATGGCATCGTTGTGGAGAACGGGACGCTCGAAAGACGCTTCGGAAGTACGGGCATCCCAAATCTTGAGACTTCCTTTGGAGTGTCCAGAAATGACGATGTTTCCGCTTGAGGAGTAGCAGACAGCATTTGTCCACTCCTTGTACTTGATCTCACGATTCTGGATCTGATAACCGCGATTCAAATCCCAGAAACGAATATACCGATCTTCGCTGCAGCTCACTGCTTTGTCTGCATTCCCTGGATCACACGCCACGCAGTTGACGCTGCGAGAACAGCCAGTCATGACATGAGAGTTCTGCCCACTCGATGTCTGCCAAACACGTATAGTCTTGTCCGCTCCAGCTCCGAGAACGGCAGCTGCATTAGATGTAAAGCTCACATCCCGTACGCCCTCCATCATGCCTCTTGCAATGAACTGTACGGTGAGTGATATTGGATCCCATACCAGCAGGTGCTTGTCAGCGCCGCCAGTGGCAACGAGGTGTCCAGAGAACGTAGAAGTGGCACTTGTGCAGCCTCCGTGATGATTCATGTGCCCTTCGTGCGAGTCTGTGGGTATCGAGATCTGTGCGTCTTTCCATGGAACACGCTCTTCCTCTTCCTCACCCTCCAGTACAACAAAGCCTCCATCCGTTGATGTTCTGGTGCGAGCCAATGAACTGTGATTCAGTTTTTGTCCGTCCCTTATCTCGATGAGAAGAACATCGAGGGCTTGAAGTGCCTTATCCGTGTCGCCTCTGTCGATCAAACGAGCGCAAGATGCCAGGCGTTTCGAGAAGGGATGCTGTTTTCGCTTCCATGGCAGAAAGGGGCCAGAATCTTGTTGAAGCTCGCGTTCGAGATCTAACTGATTCCGAATCCTTTCAGCTTCTGCTAAGCTTCGTTGCACCATCTCCTCCATCGTCGTCACCTCCTATCACACAGCATTCAGAAACAGTCCTTGTGAAGCAGCCCATCGAAGGACCTGCCATTTCTCCAACATGGCTGTCTTGTCTGATTTTATGCGATCCACGAGGTTGCGGTTTTCTTCCTCCACTTGTCTAAGCTTACTCCACATCTCTTCGACCTCTTCTTTGCTGGTCTGCATCTCCGAAAAGAGTAGAGACTTGGCTGTCTCCACTTCTGCGAGGCGTTTTTCGAGGGATGCCTTTTCGCTTTGTAATTGCTCTATCTGTGCTGCGGCTTGACGACTGGTTTCTATCTCTTCGGTTAACGAAGCCGCCATTATCTCTTTCTCTTTCAACAGGGCTGTTTTCTCCTGGACGGCCTCATCGTATTCACGTCGGATGTCTTCCTGAGCATGGGCCACCTGTCACAATGAAATCGCAATATAAATCAATCACCACATAGACAGCAGAACGGCACTTTTTGATTCAAGCTGGAGATGGTGTGCTCTTTGTCCTCACACTCATCTCGGAGCTCATCGTTCTCTTTGTTGAGCTGCATGACGCGGATTTCAAGGTCAAGGCTTTTTTCGACTGCTATTTGATAGTCTTCTATCACGGCGTGTGTCGCCTCCCATTTCTCCCGAACGGCTCGAAGCTGCTTGAGTACATCGGTCTGTGACGACATCATTCGATAAGTCTTTTTGTACGACACTTTCGTTTGGGAAGTCAAGACGTCGTGCGGTTTGGCCGTTGTATCGATCTCCGTACCAAAGATGTCGACGCAACCGACAACGGAGGTGCGATTGGGCATCCGTCGGAAAAAAGAGGGACGCATCCAAATGTCTGTGTCGCAGAGGAAACGAAAACTGATGCCTCTCGAGATTCTGGATGCTCGACAAATGCACGAAAGCGATGATGTCTCTGACGCGAATGCACACACGCCTCGTTCGTGTCGTTCCGCGTCGATCGATTCGCCAACGAGGACGCCAAAGACTCGACGATTCTTTTCCGAAAGCAAGCGCCAACGTAAGAGCCCCCGATCCACTCCATTTCTCCCCTGTGCTGTCATCGCGGCGTCGTGTTGTGCTCAGAAAGGGAGATGTCGATCGATGAGGAAGCGCTGTCCGCATTGCATGTATTGACAGAGTCTCCCGTGCGTTCCGACCGCACATACATTTGATTCATGACGTCCTGTCACGTTCAGGTGAATCAGGACAACATCCAGAGCGATGACGTGACCAAGAGTCTGCGAAGTATCTCTTGTCCACTGCTCGAGTACAGAATGCCTAGAGGTGTGAAATGTAGAGTTGAAACTCGATGCCGCATTTTTCTCAGTGGAGAAAAGTGTGAAACGAGAGGTGACAAGAAAGGTCAGAGCGGTAAGCATTTCACACAAACACATCATGATAGAAATGGCGTTTGTAGGAGAGTAAGATGTATCAGAAGACAGTGCGTGGGATTCGTCCGAAGGAGGAACTGATCGCAGAGCGCCTTGCCGTTCACCTGGCAGAACAGACATCGTACTTCGTCTACGACAACGCTTCGATGTTCAGCATCTTTGCAGGGCCGAGAAGAAAGAAATGATTGACAACACAAGTATTGAAGAGTGCAAGGTAGCTTGTGTTCTGAACACCTGCAGTGGATCTGAATCTGCCATCGATAGGATGACACAGTACGAAGAGGACTATATCGTTGTGTGGTGTCATCTATTGAGCGTGCAGCCCGTCCACATCCTGTTACTGTGACAGCAACGCTGTTAGAAACGGTCGAGTCTAGCCGGTGCTTAAAAAATGAGAAGTTCGTTGACTGTGTGACGCAGGGAGAGCCGCTCATCTGCGAGCTCCATGATGGATGGAAGGCGACACCTGTGGAAGAAGGCGATACCATACATCTCATCAGTACCTTAGTCGATCGCGACGGGACATGGCACACTTGCATTGATCTTCATGATGGCTTCTTGATCCTCTGTCCCGATATTTTGATCTCTGGTCAGCCGTCTCTGTTTTGCAAAAGTGTGACAATTCGATGAGGAACAGGATCGCAAGTGCCAGTGGGTAACAATTGCATTCGACGGGCATATCTGTCGGAGAGAATTGCAGAGAGAAGACCGATTCATCACAGTGCTGTTATGGGAAACATCATGCACAAAGTGATGCAGGTATAGACGAGATTCGCTGCGAACAGCGTTGTCACGTGTTATGGTGTTACAAGGACTGTCTCAAGAGATATGTACCGTACAGAGGCGAGAGCCTGGACGTGCAAGATATTGTTCGGCAGACAATCGATGCTTCGAGTCTTTCTCTATTTGAGAGCGGCAAGATAGAGACAGACGCACAGGAATTTGTAAACAGCCGACTGGTTTATCTCCATCAGTGGCTCACAGAGTTTGCTTCTTCAAAAAGTCATTTCTCACTCCTCTTCTGCACACTAAGGGATGCATTCCATTCAGGTGTTGATGATAAAACGCGGGTTATCGAGGTAGTGGATATCGAAGAGTGCATTTGGGCGCCGCAATATGGTTTGAAAGGACGCATTGATGCTAGTCTCTCGATCACAGCGCCACGATCTCGTCGCTCAGCCAAAAGGCATAGCTCAACTGTTAGTTCATCTTTGTACTCCTGCTATCCGGCCTCCTCTTCGGAATCTGACCGTCCGCAAAGCATCGGCAGAATGCTGCATCCATCAGGAGATGCATCGAAAGAAAGTGATCAGATGGTGATTCCTATGGAATTCAAGACAGGCAAACCATACTTCACACACACTGCTCAGGTAGATACCATAAAACATCCGACAATGATATCGACCCTGTGTACGTGACAGCTTCTGTTGTACTTGCTGTTGATGGAGACACGGTATCGCAAGGAAGTGGATACGGCGTGTCTTTGGTATGTGGATCGACCCAAAGAGATGGAAACCATATCGATGCGCAAGGCAGATATGGACAGTTTGATTCAAGCACGCAATTTCTATGCCGCTTATCTGAAGCACGACGGCATGAAGCTGCCAGAGATGTTGATGAACACTCGCACATGTCAACGATGTCCCTTCCAAGCAGAATGCGCCGTTCTTCACAAAGTTCCCTCTCAGCAACACTATGTGCATGACAGATCGCACAACTGTTTTCTAGACATTTGAAAACGGGACTGAATGTTCTTCCGGGATGGGTCCAGCATTTGAATCCCTAACAAGTCACGTCACAGAAGACGGTGCTGCGTTCCTCTTACGATGGCTGACAGCTCTGGATCACGAATACTCTGAGGAACATTCCAAGCTGTCTTTCATTTGGCATCCAGATGAAGAGCGTTGCCGTCATGCAGGGGTACCTGGCCTCAGAAATCTAGTACTCCAGGTCAGACGTCGTCAAGATCGAAACGCCGCTTACTCTTGTCATGTGCAGCGTGTGACTGCTGAGGGGGTCGGTTGGCTGTATCATTTCTCAGAAGTTGCTGGACAGGAGAACTTTGTCGTCGACGATTTCGTGATTGTCAGCATCGAAGACGACCAAATTGGCATCTTTAAAGGGCACATCCACACTGCCACGCCAGTAATCCAAAACCAGAGATTCTTGAGTGTGCTCGTGTTTTGCATGGACAGAATGCTGTCTCTGTCTTGGCAGACGTGCGTTTGCCTACAAAATGGGAAGACACGCAGTTCAGGTGGAGAGTCAACAAGTACTTCTCGACCAAATCAGCCAACACACAGCGAAGCAACATTCTCGAACTCGTCACATCGACGGCGCCATCGATCCATACACTCAGAGAGCTCATCATTGATTTGAAGGCGCCGATTTCGTGCACAGACACACAGGTGACACAATTCACAGAAATGGATAATCATGAAGTGAGCAGCATGGTATGCAGGCGGATCCAGAGAAGAAAGCAACGACCTTAGCAGCCTGTACATCTGGGCTAAACGATGACCAGTGTCAAGCGATTCAGCGAATTCTAGAGAGGCCACAGTACTGTCTCGTTCATGGAATGCCAGGTTCAGGAAAGACATCTACCATTGTACAGGCCATCAAGGTTTCCATCGTCCAATGCTCTTTTCGACAGTGGCATTGAGGTTTTTACAGGCGCTAGTAACTTTAGGGCATTCCGTTTTGGTTTCCTCTCACACCCACAGTGCCGTAGATAATATATTAGTTCGACTGAAATGCATCGGTGTGGATTTCATCAGAATCGGAACAGCAGCAAGTGTTCATAGAGAGATCCAAGACCATGTACTAGGAGCAGACGGTCTTTACAGTGACACCTCGACGGCAGCTTTAGATCGAGTGAGGAAAGAGATTAAAGTGGTACTGGCAAACCAGATGCACAAAAACATGTCCACTGAGATCGCCCGTTGTTCGAGGTTGGCGTGACATGTCTGGGTGTTCAGCATCCGCTTCTCAAGAAGATGCAATTCGATGTGTGTATTGTGGATGAAGCATGTCAGACAGTATTGCCTTCGTTGCTGGGTCCTCTTCTCCTTGCTCATTCATTCATTCTGGTGGGTGATCCCATGCAGCTGCCTCCTCTCGTTTCCAGTCCAAAGGCGCTCGAATGGAAACTGGATGAGACACTCTTTGCCATTCTACAGTCTGCACATCCAGATGTCTGTGCCTCTATGCCATGCTTCTTTCTGTGAAGGTTTTCTGTGTTTCTAGGCAATCGTGCCATTGAGTTTTCAATATCGCATGTGCCAAGAAATTACAGAACTGGCAAACCATCTTGTCTACAACCATCAACTGAGATGTGCACGTCCGGATGTCGCCGAACAGAAGCTGCACTTACTGCACGATCATCCGCAGGGGCAAACTGTATGGCCGGTATGTCCATGAGAGATATCTCTTTCTGCATGTCACACTTCCTGTGCAGTTTCTCCATTCTGATAAACGTTTAGCTTTTGTGGATACTTCCCAAGTTCATTGCTACGAATCGAAGTATCGTGGATCGTTCTACAACAAAAAGGAATGCAAGTTTGTCATCAATATTGTCCGTCTTCTGCATGCTTGTGGCGTTTCTTCGAATGACATTGGCATTATTTCGCCCTACAATCGCCAGATTCAGTGGATCAGAGACAGTCTGCCACAAGAAGCATCTGCAGTAGAGGTCTCGACAGTCGACAAATTTCAAGGCCGTGACAAACCGTGCATCATTGTCTCCTTCGTGCGTTCAAACCCAGAAGCGTACATATCTCACTCTTTCTCACACATCTGAATCATGACATAGGAACGCGGGAACACTGCTGGAGGATTGGAGACGCATCAATGTTTCGATGACACGTGCACGGGCAAAACTCATTTTTGTAGGCGATACATGCACCTTGAATTCTGTTCCTTTTTTGGCCAGAATCGTCAATTACATGAAAGAGAGAGATATCATTTGGCAACTCTGTTAAATGATGATTTGGTGCATTTGTGCGAAACGTGTCGATCTCTCGCGTCGATGTCGGCCGAAGTTCCAAACGGCCACGACAATGGCTCTCCGACATTTCCACTAGGTGCCACAGACTTGGTGCGCGACACGATATTGCACAGAGTCGTCAATAGCGGACGCTTTGTAGGGGATCTTCTCCGAAGACCCTGTTTTGCGTGCTCATGAAGAGCATCTGAGGTATCGCTGGAATCGATTCTGCCATATCCGAGAGCGCATTCAGCAAGAGGAGGGCGGTTTGCGGCAATTTGCGCGAAGCTACACGAAGTTTGGACTCCGTCACCATGGACATTGCATGGTGTACAGAGAGTGGGCACCCGCTGCTGTCGATGCACAAATGGTTGGAGATTTCAACAACTGGAATGGAACACAGATGCAGCGCGATGCCTTTGGTGTTTGGTCGTGTACATTGCCAAGTATTGTCACACATACTTTGTGTGACGCCCTGATCACACATCGCAGATCTCAACGGGGAACCTGCGATCCCGCACCGTTCGAAGTACAAGATTCGGTTGAAGCATCGTGACGGCCGTGCGGGAATCTCCAATGCAGGACGCCTCGCCCAAAGACGCCCCGTTGCGGTCACTGTTCCCTGATGAACCCTCCCCTCCTTCGCCCAACAGTCCCAAACTCAAAGTCGCCATCATCGGAGCGGGACTGGCCGGTCTCTCCACTGCCGTCGAACTTCTCGATCAAGGGTCTTTTTTCGCACTCTCATTGCGTCGTGTCACACCAAGTGTCTCAGACATGAGGTGGAGATCTTCGAAGGCAGGAAATGGATTGGGGGCAAGCTGGCATCCTTCGTGGACAAGGATGGCAATCACATCGAGGTATCCAGATGATGTCGGTATCTTGCCCGTGCTCTCACTGATGGAGTGCTACAGTGGGGCTTGCATGTGTTCTTCGGTTGCTACTTCAATCTGTTTCGCCTCATGGCAAAGTGCGGCGTTCTGGAAAACCTAGAACTGAAGGAACACATCCATACCTTCATCAACAAAGGGGGAGACGTCCGAGGACTCGATTTTCGCTTCGAGATCAACGGACGGAGAATCGGAGCGCCATTCCACGGTAGAGGCCGCCGCTCTACTGCAGGGGATACACTAAACAGTGCTTCTGGCTCTTTTCAGGCCTCAAGGCTTTCTTCTCGACAGATCAATTGAGTCCTGCCGACAAAGTAGCCAATTCTGTGGCCCTGGGGACCTCACCCATTGTCCGGGCGCTGTTCGATCCGGAAGGAGGCATGCGTGATGTCCGTGCCTTGGACAACATGAGTTTCACAGAGTGGTTCACCAGCCATGGTGGATCACGAGCATCCATTGACCGTCTCTGGGACCCCATAGGTGTGATATCTCTGAATCTGCTGCATCTGTCTGCTGATGGTGTGGATGCCAGCCTATGCGTTGGGCTTCCTGGACTGTGATCACATTTCGGCTCGATGCATGTTGTCCATTTTCCTCTTCTTTGCGACAAAGACTGATGCGTCGGTGTTGCGACTGTTGAACGGATCTCCTGCCGAGCGGCTGTTGAAGCCCATTGTTAACTACATTGCTTCCAAAGGCGGAACCATTCACACTCGACGAGGATGCAGGTCCCTCACTCTTTTTGTTGTGAGAACGGAGATAAGAGGAAACAAAAACGCCTTTTTCTTTTTAAAACAAACAGGTATCTTTACAATGGAGAATGTCCTTTTTTAAATTAACGACGGTTCTAAGGCTTTATCTGCAGCCAGCCATTCGAGATCATCTGTTGGATCTGCTGTAACCGCTGCATCTGTTTCAACATGGGCCCATCCACCTTCATGCGCGTAATATTTCCGAAGCTGAGACGAATGCGCCAAGAATTGTCCTCCGGCCTCCGCCGGATTAGCCACGATCCATGTCGATCTTGAATGATGTGCCAATATTCTGAGAGGACCATACCATGAACGCGCCAGTTTTCCTTGATTTGCTCGTGCTGTTGGGTCGTAGACTAACACTTCATCACCCACTTGCAGTGGCCTTGACAATCGATGGTGTTTCCGGTTGTACAGGGCCTTCATGTAATCCTTTGCTTGTCTTTGGACGTCGATGGCATGTTCTCTTTCTGATCGTACTGTATTCCACGGCAGTCGTTGACGATTTCGACTAAGTCCATATGCGAGTGTGATAGGCGTTGAATCAATGCCTCGATGCCAACTCGTGTTGTAAGCGTCTACCACTTCCTGCAGCTTTTCTGGCCATTCCTCCACGGCTTCGTCGACTGTCCGACGCAGGCGATTGAGTAATGTTCCGATCACTCGTTCGGCAAGACCAATTCCTTGGGGGTAGTAACTTGGAGTGGGCCTGAGTTCTATTCTGCGCCTGAGTATCCAGCGTTGAAACTTCGCGCTCTGCCATACTTGTCCATGATCAACTGCGATTATTTTGGGCTGTCTGGGAAATTGGTGCGTCCAACGCTCAAGAAGAGGGAGAATGTGAGCCACACCAGGTCTGTTGATTACTCCAGCCTTGCACCATCGCGTTGCGGCGTCGACCAAAACCAAAAGGTAGTTCCCATCGCGGAATGGGCCAGCTATGTCCATGTACATCTTGTCTGCGAAATTGTGTATGATCTCTTCTCCGGGAGCATCTCTGTACTGTCGGGGTGCGTGAAACTGGCACTGCTCACACTTTTCCACAAAAGAAGGGACATCCTCTGTCAATCCTGGCCACGTTCCGTAGTCGAGCTCAACATTCTTTTTTGTTTTCTCGAAACCCCAGTGTCCTTGATGCCCTCGACGGATGATCATCTCCCTGCCGTGGACATCGGGTCTCTCTTGGGGGATTGGCTGTACTAATTGTATCCTGGGCTTCCCTCTTGCTGTTTCAATCCCACGTGACAGTAAGTCAGCTCCTTGATTACTCTCGCCGGGGACAAAGGCAAATTCGACATTTTCCTCGTTCGCGAGGAGATAGGCGATCAATCTGGCCACACGCACATCATGTGTGACTAATTCGCCCCTTTGTAACTGTTCCACGAGTGCACGGTTGTCGTTGAAGACTGCTGTGGGGCAAGTACCGCGCAAAGGCTTCGTCTTCTTCAGTGCATACACCAATCCTCTGAGTTCCCCGAGGTAGCTGCTCGATCTCTGGTCCTCGAGTTTGCTCGAACCTATGTCGAGCAGTTGTTTCTCGCCACGTCCCGATGACGGAAGTCCGAAAAGTACGTAGCCGATATGAGAACCCGACCAATCTGAGTAGAGTTCGTACCGGACGAACTCTCGATTGGCAAGTGCCACTTTCTCACACCGACTTAGTGCCTCAGAGAAAGCCTCATAAGTTGTACGTTGTGTCTCCGCCCACCAGTCTTCATCCGCGACATTGCATTTGGCCTGAGTGAGTCGATTGCGCAGTGGCATCAAGAGTTTCTCAAGGTGCGGTACATGAGTGCGCACAAAGGAAATGTCGGATATGCAGATGTCACGTCGCCCGCCACAGCCATCAGAACGGTTGCGTCGGCGAAGAACCACCCTGGCGCACTGACCATCGGTCGCGACGGGTGTTCGCCTTTGACCTGCTGTTGCAATAACGGTAGGCTGATGGTTGTTGAACGTGGGCAGGAGTTCTCAGCTGTTGCTCTTGAGGTTAGGGAATCCCCAACCACCGCGAGTACTTAAACGCGACAGTTTCATGTAATCCAACTCGTATTCCTGTGTTCGCGGTCTGAGCGTGCGTTCACGTCGTCGTTCGCGCTGAGAGCCGATTCGTGTGAAGCGCATCGTTACAGCGATTCCCGACATCTGGTGGACCTCCGGGGCACTGTCGAACGTTTTCTTTCGTTTCTGACAGACCATGCGCATCGAGTCGACACCCTGCCCCGTTACGACGGACGCGGCGACCCTATGAGACGGGTCAGCAGAACGAACGCATTCGTTCTCTCGACGCGAGTGGATGGCGGCACGGGGACACGAGCGGACGAAGCGGACGGAGAAACCGCCAGGGTGGCGGATGGGCAAACCGACAGACGCCAATGCGGTGTGGCTGGCCAGGCGAGCGAAGCATGCTCGAAGCCAGAAAACAGTGCGTTCGACTCTGGCAGCAAGTCTGAAGTGGCTGCTGCGGTGGAGGAGTCGATGCACAGCCTCGGCGGTTACGTTTGCGACCGCGAAGAAAACGACAGGAAGAACTGCGTTTTGGCGCTGCGTATCCAGAGACCCGAGGAACGTCACATCAATGTCGAGCCGGAGCCAGAAGTGCTTTCGGCCGTCACATCTCATTTCATTGAAAACGTATCCTGTTTTGCGATGACCGTCCGATATACGGTCGAATACGAACCCTCTGCGGTTACGACAGCGACCGCGAAGAAGACGACAGAAAAGATTGCGTTTTCACGCTACGCAATCAGAAACCTGACGAAGTTCATTGTTGCTCCGAGCAGATGCCAGAAGTGCGCTCGGATATCCGATTTCGTTTCCTTGAGAACACCGACTGTTATCACGCTGACCGTTCGACGCATGGTCAGAACATCTTGGATGAAGCTTGGACTGCGCCAATGGAGGAGTCGCGACGCTGGCGATCGCGACGGCGCTACACGGAAACCGACGACGAAGTTATGACGAACCACGTCGACGAAGTTTTCGATGCTGGCTGAAAGATTCCGTTTGACAGAGGTCCGTGTCAACAGACTTGAAGACCCGTCTGTTCTGCCTCGTCCCGACTGTGTGTTTTTCGTTCTGTCTGTCACTCGAGCATGAGGACATTATGCCACGAGTGAGGAGGAGTCACTGTCGGATATGCAGATGTCACGTCGCCCGCCACAGCCATCAGAACGGTTGCGTCGGCGAAGAACCACCCTGGCGCACTGACCATCGGTCGCGACGGGTGTTCGCCTTTGACCTGCTGTTGCAATAACGGTAGGCTGATGGTTGTTGAACGTGGGCAGGAGTTCTCAGCTGTTGCTCTTGAGGTTAGGGAATCCCCAACCACCGCGAGTACTTAAACGCGACAGTTTCATGTAATCCAACTCGTATTCCTGTGTTCGCGGTCTGAGCGTGCGTTCACGTCGTCGTTCGCGCTGAGAGCCGATTCGTGTGAAGCGCATCGTTACAGCGATTCCCGACAGGAAAGAATACCGATAGCCCTCTCTAAGGACTTCCGATTGTTGATCGGTCCAAGCTGGGTGTGCTTCTCACTCAAGTAAGGAGCCAGTGTGCGAGTCCCCTCGCAGATTTCATGCCTCAAGTACTGAATACTCTTGCGAAGAAGACGCAGCTTATCTTTATTGACCTTCAATCCATATCGTGCCAACCGACCAAAAATCATTCGCAAATTTCGATTGTGTTCTTCGACATCATCGCCCCCAACAAGAAGGTCATCAGCGTACTGCACATGAGGTATTCCCCGGAGAACATAAGCAATGCGCTCTGCGAAAAGTGTGGGTGACCAATTAAAACCCTGAGGCAGCCGGTTATAAAAAAAGTGCCGCGTACCGAAGGAAAAACCAAAAAACGGTCTCATATCCAAGGAAAGTGGGATGGAAAAGAAGCCATCCTTTAAGTCGATGATGCTGTAAATCCGCCACGAGGAGGGAATCGAGTTAAGAGCCCGCCGGGTATCCACTTGTCTCATACCGTCATTGGGAAAATATGCGTTGAGGGCCCTGAAGTCATTTGTGATACGTACCTCGCCATTCGGCTTGGAGACTGGATTGAGTGGACTAAGATAGATCCTTTCCGCGGGGCTGCACTCGGTGATGTATCCCTTGACAATGTACTCCTCCAACAGCGACTCAACCGCCGTGGTCTTGATCACTTGGTCCGTCCGAAGCGATGTCCGTCTGCCTCGATCCAATGACTTCGGGGCGTTGCATGGGACTTCCGCCAACGACACTTGGAGCTTTTTCATTGGAGCCGTGATGGGGTGTTGTGCAAGGTCGAAAACTGTGGGGAAATCTTGCAGAAGCATTGATGTAAGCCGCTTCTCATCGTCGCACAGATTTCCTTCGGTGGTAGAGACTTGTACTGGAGGGAGTTTCTTTACTTCGCAACGGTCCACGTTGAAGAAACGGATGACTGCAGACCGTGACGAAATTACTGTCACGACATCTCGAGCGTTAAACACGTTTAGTGTTACGCATCCGCTCTTGCCAATTGCGTACGACGCAAGTGTTCCGGCGATGTTGACAGCGCATGCTGTGAAAATGGGACCGCGAGCTTCAATCTTCCAAGGAAGCTTGAATTGTTTCCATTCTCGTGGCTGTAGAAAGTGCGAACGTGCAAAAGGGATGCACACGGTGCGATTGGAAGACTTCTGCACGGCGCCACTGGCCGGGACATCCCAGAGTTGAGTGAGAATGAGTGTTGATTTGTCGCATGTCGCCTCAGGGCCGACGGGCTGCGACTGTCCCGCCGACCCCGTCAGTTTGACGACACGAGCGGGAGGATGTTCCCGTCTTGTTTTGCTTCAAACTTCGGGAAGTCGATGGAGATCTTCAGAGTGCGGAGTCCTGGGAATCCGAGTAGTGGCAGCTGCGTGTTCTTCACCACCACAATGTCATGAAGGTCCTGCAACTACCAAGCCGGATTTTTGTATAGAAAACGCCTTCCGATTGTTGAGTTGAGCCATCAAACCCAGTGAGCGTCATTCTACGTGAACGATCAATTCGAATTCTCTCTTCGATGGGAATCAATGCTTCTGGTAGTATATTAACGCTCCCGCCCGAGTCCAACAGCATCTCCACGTCCTTTTGCTTCAATTGTGGCATATATGCCTTGACTCTCATCTGCGCAGTTGATGCCGCCGCAGTCGCAAGTACTGCATTTGCGACCTCTCCTGATGGCATTCCCTCCTCCAGATGGCGATACTCGCCTCCGTCGTTGTCGTCTACGACGGCCTCGTTGACGCCGAATGGACGTTTTGAAGGATTTCCGCGATTGAGGGGACAATCAACCTTCCAATGCCCCATTTTCTTGCATCGAGGGCATGGCGTCGTTGGAAGTGTCGTGCCTCCCTTTGCGTTGTTGTTGCGTTGTGGCCGTGTGAAGCTCGGTTTCTGTGCTTCCGACGTGTTGCCCTTGTCAAGGAACATCCAGTATTGAAATTCTTGCTTAAGCGTCTTGGTAACCACCTCGAAAGTCAAGTCTTCTAGAGCGTACTGTCGAAACAGTGCTTGCTGCTGTCTTTCCAATGATTGAAGAAGAATTTGAATTGCCCTTCGATCATCCAACAGCCCAGGTCTTGAACGAACCAATGACTTGAAGTTGCTCACATGAGATAGAATATCTTCGGCTGTCCTTGTCTTGGGTTTCATCCCGCGCAAGTGGTTGGTGAGAACTGTCCTGTCATCATCGACTTTAACAATCATTTCTTCCAAGAACTCTCCAATCTTGCACCACAAACCATCCAGCACCAACCGACTTCCATCGCTCATCTGCTCTGACGCCGGAAGGGTGTCCAACCCTGTTTCTTCCTTGACAAGTTGTTGTATTCTCGTGTGAACACCTCGTCCAAACGGATCTGACCGATCAAAATGTGACAGGAGCACTCGAATTCTTGCGCTGACGGACTGTTCTGTGAACTCGAGACCTTTGAAGATGTCTTCATGCAGGCTTTGTGACCACTGTCGCAGTGCTGGCGGTTTGTCTGACACGGTGGCTGCGGTTGAGTGGTGAGGGAGGGGCTGTGCCGTGCGTGGTGTTTCTTGTGATTGGCCCGAGCTCGTGCGAATCCTCCCACGAGCAAGCAACTCCCAATCACGCCATACGGCAATCGCACAGCGCCACACAACCACCGCGGTGAGCACCCAGATAACCGCCGCATTCTCGTGGAGCGTGTTCAGGGCACGCTGCAACTCATACAAAGCGCCGTCGAGATAATAATACTCATACGTCAGAACACGCCAGGTATGGAGAACCGACCTTGTATGGAACGTATAAGTCCATACCGTCGGAACCTCTGCGCCACGTAGGATCCATCTCGTCGTGAAGTAGAGAAAGGCGATGCCGATAAACAGTTTAAAGGAGGACCAAAACACTTGGCCTCGCTGCGAAACCATGTTGTGAGAACGGAGATAAGAGGAAACAAAAACGCCTTTTTCTTTTTAAAACAAACAGGTATCTTTACAATGGAGAATGTCCTTTTTTAAATTAACGACGGTTCTAAGGCTTTATCTGCAGCCAGCCATTCGAGATCATCTGTTGGATCTGCTGTAACCGCTGCATCTGCTTCAACACTTTTCGTCCCTCTTTTCGGTGCCCAATCCATTTTCATGACAGAAAGATCTTGTATGATTACCAAGAGAATGGATATCCGATTGTGACGGGTTTACAGATGGCGGACGGTTCCGTGGTCAAGGCTGATGTATATTGCTATGTGATAGTCTTCTATCACATAGCATGTGTTGCCTCCCATTTCGCCCGAACGGCTCGAAGCTGGTTAAGCACATCGGGTATTTGATGGCATCATTCGCCATCTCATGAAAAATCTTAACGCGTGTGAAGTTCTGTAGGAAGATTCTTGTATATCCTCGCGACGCGACGACACCCCAGGACGACGTGCCAAGCCGCTATTTTTCGGAGACGCGACGCGACGACACCCCAGGACGACGTGCCAAGCCGCTATTTTTCGGAGACGCGACGCGACGACACCCCATGACGACTCAGCAAGCGGAGAGACCGACCAAGACGACTCAGCAAGCCGACGCGTCGTTCATACGGAAAGACGCGACGAAGACGACTACCCAAGCCGACGCAGGAGTTCATACGGAGAGACGCTAGCCAAATGGAAGGTCTGAGTCTTACCCAAAAGACGAGATTGCAGTACATTCTAGACGACTTTTTGTCGTTCATTGACCTTTGGTTTTCTTCACTGACACACTCGCGAAGTTTACCCGATTTCTTTACCGGCATGCCTGTTGATCGAACCTTGAAATTCTTTATGTTCTGTCGATCGTTTACAGCTACTGCGAGAAAGGCAGAGACGTGGACGATGATCGAGTGCAGTTTCAAGTCATCAATGATCAGTAACGGTTTAATAACTGCCCCGGAGGTCCACCAGTCTGACAGGGATGCGAGAGACTCTGGCGCGCCGCGAACGCGCCGACGCGTGTGCGAAAACGGAGGGACAGTGTTGAGTCAAAGCTGAGACTACTTGCAAGATGCGTCCAGTCAATTAATACCCTCGGCGCCCGCGGACCGCTGTCATGTCAGGAGGCGGACAGTCTGTCCGGTCTGCGGGGCCGCAACCGTTGTCGTACACCCGTCAGTGGTCAAGGCTGATGTATATTGCTATGTGATAGTCTTCTATCACATAGCATGTGTTGCCTCCCATTTCGCCCGAACGGCTCGAAGCTGGTTAAGCACATCGGGTATTTGATGGCATCATTCGCCATCCCATAAAAAAAATTTAACGCGTGTGAAGTTCTGTAGGAAGATTTTTCGGAGACGCGAAGCGACGACGCCCCAGGACGACGTGCCAAGCCGCTATTTTTCAGAGACGCGAAGCGACAAATGGAAGGCACTGTTTTGAATCCCACCGAGAAAAAAAATTAGATTACGTATTAGAAGACGTACTAGCGTTCATTGATATTTGGTTTTCAGCAGTCTCACACAGCCGCAGTTTACCGAGTTTTCTAGACGCGTTGCCAATCGAATAGATGCTTAAGTTCTTCATATTTTATCGTTCATTTGTAGCCGCGTCGCGACAAGCAACAACATGGACTGCTATCGAGTGCTCTCTTAAAGAACTGATGATTAGCAACGGATTTATAAACGATGAACCAACTGACGAGTATCGTAGACGACTCGCGCGCCGCGGTTAGCGCGAACGCGCAGCGTCGAACAGAGGAGACAACCTGAGCAAATGCAAAAGCTACAGGCAGGGCGTTACGTCAGCTTAAGTACCCTCGGCACCCGCGGACCCCTGTCACGTCAGGAAGCGGACACCCTGTCCGGTCCGCGGGGCCGTAAACGTTATCGCGTACCCGTCACCAACACATGACTGCAATTTTCGGCGAATAACTATGTTATTAAAAGAATACTGTTCGAACAACGCGCCAAAATCTATGGCTCGACTGATTTCATTCAACACTATTACTGAATCTGTGTCTATTGTTACATCACAACAAGCAGCCTCCTCCTCCTCTGTTGGCTCTGTTATAGAATAATCGACTAAGTTTAATAAATGAGGTATTGGCCATGTCGCGTCGTTGGTGAACAAACACACGCATTAGCGGAAGACTTTAAAACAGAATGACGTAAACAACGCAATTGTCCCCCTTTTATAGTGCTAGGGTTTTGATGTGACATGTAGTAGGTTCTGATGTGACTTCCCTTATGCCGTCGGGATGCCTTCATTGTGCTCATTTAGTCTGACAGAAACAGAAAGATATCAACTCTGTTAAATGATGATTTGGTGCATTTGTGCTAAACGTGTCGATCTATCGCGTCGATGTCGGCCGAAGTTCCAAACGGCCACGACAATGGCTCTCCGACATTTCCACTAGGTGCCACAGACTTGGTGCGCGACACGATATTGCACAGAGTCGTCAATAGCGGACGCTTTGTAGGGGATCTTCTCCGAAGACCCTGTTTTGCGTGCTCATGAAGAGCATCTGAGGTATCGCTGGAATCGATTCTGCCATATCCGAGAGCGCATTCAGCAAGAGGAGGGCGGTTTGCGGCAATTTGCGCGAAGCTACACGAAGTTTGGACTCCGTCACCATGGACATTGCATGGTGTACAGAGAGTGGGCACCCGCTGCTGTCGATGCACAAATGGTTGGAGATTTCAACAACTGGAATGGAACACAGATGCAGCGCGATGCCTTTGGTGTTTGGTCGTGTACATTGCCAAGTATTGTCACACATACTTTGTGTGACGCCCTGATCACACATCGCAGATCTCAACGGGGAACCTGCGATCCCGCACCGTTCGAAGTACAAGATTCGGTTGAAGCATCGAGATGGCCGCTGGATCGATGTTCTCTCTGCCTGGGCAACGTATGCCATCCAAGACACGACGAGAATGGATGGACCCTTCGATGCGGTGTATTGGGATCCGCCTCTCCCTTATGAATGGTCTCGAAGATGATGTGGGATGGGATGTGCTTTGAAACTGGTTGCGGTGTCTTAGGAAACATCCTCATCCTGAACAGCCACGTTCACTTACTATCTACGAAGCCCATGTGGGCATGAGTTCGGAGAAGCCAGAAGTGGCGGGCTATCGATACTTTGCAGGTGGGCTGTCGCTTCGATGGTGCATTCCACGGACTGGTGTGTATGCACTTAGAGAATGTCATTCCCCATATTGTGCATCAAGGATACAACACACTGCAGCTGATGGCAGTTCAAGAACACCCGTTCTACGGATCGTGTGGCTATCACGTCACGAATCTCTTCGCTGTGAGCAGCCGTTCCGGAACGCCTGAGGATCTGAAGTATCTGATCGACACAGCACACAGCTGTGGTCTTTGTGTGATCCTGGACGCCGTCCACAGCCATATCTCCAAGAACACTGCCGATGGTCTGGCTGGATTCGACATGGATCCGCACGAAGACGGTAACTACTTCAAAACAGGCAAGAGAGGATACCACGAAGTGTGGGACAGTCGACTGCTAAATTATCAAAATTGGGAAGTCCTGCGATTGCTGCTGTCCAATTTACAGTGGTGGATGGAGGAGTATCATTTCGATGGATTTCGCTTTGATGGAGTGACCTCCATGCTCTACCATCACCACGGAATCAATATGCATTTCTCTGGAGCGTATGAGGAGTACTTCAGCATGTCCACAGATGTGGATGCTGTTGTCTACCTGATGCTGGCCAACGCACTTGTGCATGCCATCTCTCCACATGCCATGACGCTTGCGGAGGACATATCTGGAATGCCGACCCTCTGCAGACCCGTTGAGCGGGGAGGCGTGGGATTTGACTACAGGTACGAAACTGGAGAGGGAGGCGATTTGCGTGAGACGTCTGATCTGCAGAATGGCGATGGGCATTCCAGAGATGTGGATTCGTACGCTGCAGGAAAGCGAGGATCATAAATGGTCCCTTGATGCCATCGTCAAAGCACTGCAGAATCGCAGAAGAGCTGAAAAAACGATTGCCTATGTGGAATGCCACGATCAGTGCATGGTGGGAGGCATCACGCTGGCTTTTCGCTTGATGGGCACAGAAATGTGGACCAACATGAGCGCCTTGTTCCCTATGTCTGCCAACATCAAGCGTGGCATCGCCCTCCACAAGACAATCCGCCTACTGACCTTCGTTCTGGGGGGAAACGCATGGCTGAATTTCATGGGAAACGAATTCGGACATCCAGATTGGGTGGATTTCCCACGGCAAAATTTTCCCAAACAGCCATAGGCACATTGACGTGGTTGACTGCTTAGGGAAGGCAATGGTTGGAGTCACGATCGTTGTCGACGGTTATGGCATCTGAATCGGACATCCCATCTCCGTTACAAGAGCTTGGCCCGATGGGACAAAGCCATGATGCAGCTGGAGAAGGATTTTCATATTCTGGATCCCATGCATGCCATCTTCTGTTCCATCCAAGAATCCACTCGGACTATCGTCGTTGAACGCGGTCCGTTGCTCTGTCTCTTCAATTTCTCCTCCACTTGTGACCACACCCATCTGTCTGTGGGCGTACATTTTCCGCACACGTATCGCTTTCTACTGAGCTCAGATGCCGCGGAGTTTGATGGAGATGCTCGGTTCTCGCTAAAAGAGGTGTTGTTCCGTGCTGTGGTGGATGGACAGCATGGATGGAACCGAGATCGACCCTACGCATTACGCATTTCGCTGGCAGCGCGTTCTTGTACAGTTCTATCCATGTTATAGAGACAGGCAGTCAATCAGTCCGTCAGGGAGGTAGGAAGGAAAGAAGGGATATCTTTGTGTCTGCATGCGTGCATGCACAGCCAAATAATCCGCCCTACAAACAGTCATGTCCGCTTCATCCTCACTAACCCACCCACTCCTTTAATTGCATTCTTTGAGTTCTGATCCCAATGAGATGTGTTGTGATCTCGAGACATGGCTTATTCTCCATCCAGGAACTCTTCGGGGAATAGATGCTCGGGGCTCATAGGTTCGACGGGATGGAATCCAACAACGTCGTCCTCTGGGAATGCTTGCAATGGAGGCTCCATGGTCGATCCATCTTGTGGCAGTCGTGCACTCTCATGCATCAACGGGTCGGTGCGGAATCCCGTTTCATGGGTGTTGTTATCGTCGAACGAGATTCCTTGATTGAGAGACAGAGGATCATGTGCATCCTTCATTGTCAAAGGCCTATCCAACACGTTCTGTCGTCCAGAGAAGCCTCCACTCGATGCGCATCCACTGGTGTTCGACATCCCCTGCGTTCGGTTGGGGGCAGAGATCTGAGAAGAACCGGCACTGAATCCATGCAGCTGAGAAGGAATGGGCATCTGCCAGACAGATGGCGCATGATCGCGTTGGGATGGACCGTATGTGAACAGGGATGGCTGTGTGCTGCCTCCAGGCCCATGGGATGGTGGTGGCATCACAGCTCTACCTGTCTGAAATGACAGATGACCTTCACTACAGACAGGCGTCACACTCAGCAGACATCTCAACATACAAACAGATGATCCGCTTACGTGCTGACGACGGCATTGCTGTTTGTTCGTTCCGATGAAGTGCTGTTCGTCGGTTGAAGATGACAGGTTTCTAATGCATATGATAGACTTGAATCTAGATCAAAGGAAATTTCGCGACCATCGTCTGGAGGTCCATTTTCATTGATATGTGCCATCGGACGATTATGCCGACTTCCATTAAACAACGGGCCTTGTGAGAAAGGAGCAGTCACTTCATTTGCATTGTTGGTGTTGGCGTTATTATTGGACTGTGGTGTTTGAGCAACATGGAAACCATGAATTCTGCGATATCCGGGCGAGACAGCTGACTGCGATGCTGCTTGGTGTGTGGAAGGACAGGAAGGATTGGAGAATGCCTCTCGTGCTGCACGCACAGCCGCTGCCATGATGGGATTCGTCTCTGGGCTGGCTGTCAACATACTGTTGACACCAGGCACAGAGCCCATGACTGGAGCAAACGAGCCCGGTCCAGCTGCCATGTGTGAGGAGTTCGATGCCACACTGTTCGTCAGTTGACTCACAGCAAACATGGCAGCTTCGTGTGCAATGGAATGCGCATTGTTGGAGAAGGCATGTGGTGCTTGTGGATGCCACGAGGCGCTAAAATGTCGCGCTTCCGGCAGCACTCCAATACCGACAGGTCTCGAGGCTGTTCTCGGAGCGGAGGGTGGCGGATGAAAAGGTTCAAAAAAGGGAGCTCCTGTGATGAAGGGATGTGCGGTCGCTTGCTCCGCATTCCATCTCTTCTGTGGATCCATCTTCAACAGTCCTAACAAAAAATCCAGGAAACAGCGTGTATCTTCTGGAGGTCTCGATCCAGAACGCAGCTTGAATTGCTGAATGATGTCACGTAGGCTTGAGTACTCGAAGTATTTCTTGGCTGTCGGTGCTGTTTCCTGATTCTGCTCTTGAAACTCCGCCTCCGTCAGGAGATGATAGGCATCCTCGTAGATCACATCTCCATTGGCAGCGATCCTTCTGTGAGGAGCACGTCTGAAGTAGCGACGCAGACGTCTCGAGGCTTCGAGCATCGGCGCAGGAAAAGGTCCCAAAGTCTCGATCATCCTGGACAGTAAGTCTCTCTCTGAATCGGCTGGAAAGAGTGGCAGTCCCAAGTACAACTCTGCAGCGATGCAACCAAGACTCCACATATCGATGGCCGAGTCGTAGGGATAGTACAACACCACTTCGGGAGAACGATAGAATCGGCTCTGTACGTAAGAATAGACGGTCTCATGTTCCATACAGGATGATCCAAAATCGATGACCTTCACCAGGCCTCTCTTCTCATCTTCCATCAATACGTTCTCTGGCTTCAAGTCTCCATGTATGATATGTTCTTGCCTCAAAACCATTAAAGTCTGTAGTATCTATACCGCACAGTCGCATTCTGTTTTCCCTTTTCTCACAGATGGTCCACATTGTTGTACTTGTTTGATGAAGTGTCTCACAAGACTGAGCGAAAATCCTTGATATCCACTGACTTTAATGAGCTCGAATAGATTTCGTTGTAGGAGCTCGAAGACGAGGCATAAGTGATTTCTGAAACGAAAAGAGTCCAGTAATCGAACAAAGTTGTGACGCTCTGGGTTGTAATCTCGACTCAAAGACTGAAGAATCTGTACTTCGACCATCCCCTGCTGATGATAGGCAGCTTGATTCTTAATGATCTTGACGGCTACGAAACTGCGATGCATTTGAGACCAACAGCGTAGCACTTGACCAAACGTTCCCTGTCCCAATTTATCAACCGCCAGATAGCTATTGCATTTATATCAGTAGATGGATCCCAACCATGACCACGACGCACCTTGCGTTCGTCATTTCGTTGAAAAGCACGTCGTGCGTATAGACAATGAGGTCGTTGTGTTCGTTGTCCCAGCCTTGGTTACCCCTCGGTTCCACAGGTGTCGTGAGCGGCTGTCCCGCGGCGTCCATTGAGTGAGCGACGTGATGTGCCGAGGAGCCCAAAGGGAACTTTGTTGAGGACGACGATTCGGCCGTCGACATGAAAATCGACAAAGAACGAACAAATGCGACAAAAATCGGCAAAACAATTTCCGTGGATCCGCGAAACAGCTGTCGGATGACGTTGAACGACCAATGAATACTCTCATTATCGCCACATCGGACAGAGAAGGCAACTCCCTCACGACCGTGACGCAGTGAGCGAATGCGAATCCAAACCGCAGCTGCAATGAAAGACGATGGCGGACAAGCAGCGGGACGCATGTCGCGTGTGTTATCGCCGTCGGTTGGACACTTCAGTACAACAGTGTAACGTACTGTCTCAATGCTTGCATGAAAAGTGTGGATCCGTGCACGATGCCCTCGAGCATCGACGTTTAGAGAAGGCTCCAAGACAGGGACATAGTCTAAGATGTCTGAAGTCACTCTTCTGTACGAGTGGATGACTTCTTGGGGCCACGTTCGTCCGCCGAGAAGTGCACGCAGTCGACGACGCTGCGTTGAAGAAGACGGCGAGAGAAGGGACACGTGTTGGCGTCGCAGAGCCAAGACTGAACGCATTCGCGTTCTGGAAAGTCGTACGCGACGAGTCTCACTGTCACCGTCGTCGCCGTGGGTTTTGCTTACTCACTCACAATGATCCTGTTCACCGTCGCGACCGACATCCGATCGGACGCCGCGCCGCGTTGGCCCGTGGAGAGACCACATCGAGGAGAAAGCAAGGTCGCCGGCAAAGACACAACCGATGCATTGCATCGGTTCCGACGTCGCCATGCGGTTGGATGAACGGACATGACGCGTGCGTACGTGCGTTCTGTAATCGATCGATCTCTGTCTTCGTCTCCACGCCGCCGTCTTCAGCGTCCGAGAACGAGACATGGTTGTCCATGCCCGTCGAGGGGGTCCTTTGCTGTCTCTGGTCAAATCCACGTGCCATTGCCCCTCATCTTGTCGCATCGTACGACGACATGATTTCTGTCATATCAAGATGGTACCCGCGGAGTGGCAACGTAAAGCCAGCAGACGTATACCCTTCACATTGACGCGATCGAGCGCATCGAGTGGCGTCGTTCCGTCGTCTTCTCAGTCAACGGATCTCGCTGAGCGATACTTCGGTCAGTCCTCTACCGTCTCAAACGTCGAAGTACGGTCCATTTCACTTTGACATACGCGCGATCTATCGCTGACCGTAAATCTCTCGTCGCCGATGTCGCACCGCGTCGCTTTCTGCTCCACGCGTCGGCTCTCCCGTCTCCGGACGGTCTCTCGTCGCATCGCTGTCTCGTCGCTGGGCCCTCGTTGAGCGATGTGGTCTTGTCCACGTATGTGCGTGCGGAGTGTATTGCGATTTTTGACGTGCAATTGATATTCTCAATGGCTGCCGCTACGACTGAGAACGGCGACATTCCATCGTCGACGCGCAAAACGACAAACGATTCTTCGCATCCGAGTCCGTTCACGAAGATACTCCATCGTTGTCTTTGCCCTCGACATGTTGCGTTTTTCTTCTGTTTTCCGTGCAACACAAGAAAGACACCTTATGCCACATCTGTATGGACACGGTCCTCTTCCCCGCCTTCTGAAACGGACTGCGACGCAGGAGGTGGACAAAATGAAACGATCTGCCAGTGCGAGCTTTGACAAAGACGTCTCCAAGAGTACAGAGACGGAGCATTCGAAGAAAATAACGAAATCTCTTGAGCCAAAGAAAGCGACAGCCAAACCGCACGACGACGAATTCCCCAACCCGGTCCGAAAGACATCTGCCACGGAGGAATGGGAGACATGTGTGTTCTGCCGCGATTGCAGATTCGAGTGAAAAAAGATGATCACTGCATGGTGAAGCCACTCGTACCGGTGGCAGTCAACGACACACCAACGGAGAAGGAATTGGCGGCGGCCAAAGCTGCACGCATCCGACTTGGATATGAGAAGTCCGATGACCCTCATGCCGTCATTCAAGTAAGCAACCCTATACGCCATGTCCATCCGCATCGGAGAGGGGATGCCATTGACGAGGAGGAGGCCAACATGGAGTTGAAATGCCCCACTGGCCAAGAACCGACGACGGCCGTGGAAGTTGAGTACATACCGACAGAGGACCTCAAGCCACTGGAGCATGTAGACCTGACTGTTGCCGTGAGACATACCGTTCGCTCGTTGGCCTTTGTGCATCGTTGCTGTGCTGCAGCACATTGTGTCTCAGTTAGAGACCAAGGAATGGATCGAGATGTGTCAAGCCTTGAATACGGTACGTCAGTTGGCGATCCACCATCCGGCCGAATGCCTCCCTCTCCTGTACGTTTATCTTGGCTTTATGGAGAGACTGTTGAGTGATGTCGTGTAGGCCAGACCTAACTCCTGCCGTTCTAAAGCTCTTTAAGAATCCTAGAAGCTCCGTATGCAAGACGGCTGTGATGTGCTTCGGAGATTTGTTGCATTCTTTGAAAAATGAAATGCTTCCACATTTGGATGTGGGTGGTCTAGCTAGACCCGCAAACAATGTTCTTTGTCAGTTTCTCCTGAAAGCGAATACAGACAAGCAGTTTGTGGCAGAAGAAATTCATAGAGTGTTGGCTGTGCTGGGTCAAGAGTTGGACGTAATAAGACTGTCCACTATGCTGGTACCCTACGCCGCAAAACACAAGAATCCGAAGGTCAGAGGCAAAGCAGGCATCTTACTTGCCTCTGTTTCGGAGCGCATGATCTCGACAGAATGGAAAGAAGTGGGGTTGGAAGCTATCCTGAAGGTTGCCGCCGTTTTGGTCACAGACAAGACTCCCGATGCACGGGAAGGAGCTCGACGCATCATCATGTGTATCCATGCCATCTTCCACCAAGACCAAACAGCCAGCACTGTGCGTTTGCCTCTCTCGATGCCTCTTCCACAATGGAGTGTGTGTGCAGGAGCAGGGTAGAGTAGATGGTGCCGTGAATGTGAATATCTCCATTGTGGACAAGAGTGCGTGCCTGGATGGAAAGCCTCATGAAGATGAGCCTTACTTGAGTGACTCCTCAGACGAGGAGGAAGCGAAAAAATCGCCTCCTTCGAGTCCATGGAAGCTGTTCTGTGAAGAGCATTTGACCATAACTCAAGCCATTGCTGTGCTCAAGGTCCAGGCAACATAGCGAGTCGATGGATGCATCGATCCTTTCTTTTTTTGGCCAAATCAAAATTAGACCAGTCCAGATCAGATCAGACCAGTCGAGACAGATCATAATAAAGATTCAGATCATTCCTGACCGTCATGAGTAGATGAATGGTGACAAGTGTTGCACTTCTTCATCAAATCCTTAAATTCGAGGATACCAGACAGAAGAGAGATTTCTTGGGACAGGCCACATGCAAGACGCTCGGCCTCGTTGCATCATGCTTGTGAAGGATGCATGTGTAGACATTGTAGAAGGTGATTTAATGGCCGCCATCGAAGCGTAAGATACACATTGTGCAAGGACAGATATTTGTCAAATCTAAGGCCGATGTACACTTGTTGTTCTGGCCCTCTTTGAGCCATGCGCTTCCACACGAACATTCTCCCAGCGCCGGAGCAGTTGTTGGCAAAGAAGGGTATTGCCCGATGGCATCTCATCTGCCAACCTCTTCAATCCCGCCCTCCATTCCTGCGAATCGTCTGTCATAGATGCACGATTCAGATCTCGTTGCAGATCAGGTTCAAGAACGACGCCGTCTGGCAGAGGAGGATGTGCATCTGGAGAAGGGGATCGCTCAAGGAATGGTCGTTTGACATCCGATTCTTGGATGTTGGCACAGAGCGGATGGGTCGATCCATAGAAATTGAGCAGCGCTTTGGGACGACGATGCGCTGGCAGTCTCTGCAATTTCTTCTCAAATTTCTCCAGCACTCTCGGTCGTCTCCGTTCGATCGCTGACTCCAATGCCTCGGCTTTCAGTTGCTTTTCTCTGGCAACGGCTTGTTTGTCTATGACACCCAACGACAGAGCTTTTCTCTGCGACTCTGCCTTGGCTTCCAATTCTTTGATCTTTGTTTCGAGCCTGAGAAGAAAGACTCGACTGCTTTGAAGGCCAATCGAAGAGTGATCTCACTCTTTGACTTTCTCTGTATTCTTTTGGTCTCGGTGATAATCCCTTAATCTCATGAAATGCGCACGTCGCATACCATAGCCGACTTTAAGCGATCCCTGTCTACGCTTCGCCTCCAAGATCTTCTTCACTTCGACGTGGGTAAACACAAATTTCCTTGCTTGTTCGATCTGTTCTTTTCGGTCTTCCATATCCTCTTTCGAAGGCAATGGACGCTTATGTCTCTTACACACCTGCCATTCACACAGTGGCCTGCCTCCCTGTGCGTTGTCAAGAGAGCCACGTTACCTGAACCCAATCCTGGAATTCTTTCTCTGTGATCTCCGAGTTCGAAATCACATTCAACCCACTCCAAAACTCAGTCGATGCTCGTTTGAGTCTCAGCTGAAACTTCGTCATCTTATTGAGCAGGCCAAATCTGCCACAACAACCCATCAGCGGAAACTGTGGATTCCTGTAGGATGGAGGCACTTGTATGCCTGAATGTCGTCTCTTATTTGACATTCCGTCACTTCGACCATCATGTATTCGTTACGACTGTTCTCGGCTTTGGCTGATTCGCTTCCATGCAATCGCACAAAACACCCTAACACCGATTCCTCAAAGTGCGGTTCCACAATCCATCTCTCCAAATCCGATCGAAAAATCTGAGCGGCCAAGTAGTCTTCATAGTCTGCCTCGTTCTCCACAGCCTTAAATCCAGTGCACCACCATCCTCCTCATGAACCCATATGTTTTCTGTTCTACTTCTTTGTCTCTCGCATCCGAGTCATCTGTCTCTTTCTCCGTACCCGATTCCTCAGCGCCGCCATCTACCATGGCGAACGATTTTTGTTCCGAACTCCCTCTCTGTCGTCGAGACAGATGCCTTCGTGATCGTGTTTCGGAGGTGGTGTCCCTGTCTGTGAAGCAAAGGTGAGCTCCTCTTCGCTGGATGTCTCGTCCCGCATTCTGCCATCTGCTGCCGATGGAGCCTTCTTGCCAAGTGATGGATCTCCCTCTTCTGTCTAGAGATCAACATGTGTTCCCTCTGTGACTGTCCAATGCGCTCGCGCGTTGTGGTTTGCCTTTGTTGTTTCGAGGAGTGACTGTCTTTCGGTGTCACGACGTCTTCTCTCTGCACGTTCGGCCAATTCGACCTCGCGCTCCACCTCTGTCATCTGCAGCAACCTGCGAACACAGAAATGAAGCATGGCGACGGTATCGACGCGTTTCATGCATTTCTCGGTCGGCGTCGTCATCGACGAGTTCCTCCGGTAATTCCACATCCTCGACGTCAACCTGCACCTGATCTCTCGGACGCCGAGAGCCATCGAATACGCGATACCGACCGAGTCCGATGTGCGCAGCTTCGATCCTGAACCATCTTCGGCCATCCTTATCAACGACAAATCGACGATTTCGTAAATACGAATGAAGGCTACGGCTGATCGACGATTTTAATGAGTAAAGAGAGATCTTGTGTATAGGCGGCTGCACGGTATTCGTCATTTTCGTCGTCGTCATGGAATTGCATTCTTCACAGTTAAGTGTATTTTTCATCAGCGGACTATGCACAAGTTATTCGTCCTTTACCACCACCATCAAAACACATGATGGCTGACAGGACTGAGTTCTTCAACGAAGCGTATCCATTATCAGAGCTTCACCATTTTGAGTAACCGTTTGTATGAGGTCGATTTTGTCGGCCACCACCTCCACCTCTGTAGCCCGATCCACCACGATAAGATCCGTTTCCCGATCCACGGGATCTAAAGTCTACACACATGTTCAGATCTTAGATCTCCTCCGTCACAATCGTACTGAAATCAGGTTTGCCACCTTGACTGTTAAAGGAGGCAAGCTGTCTGAGTTTTTCAGGGACCTTCTGGTACGCTTCTTCCATGACGTTAATAATCTGGTTGGCCAGACGGGCGTTGCCAGTTGTGAAGAAAGAATATGCCGTTCCGACGGCGCCAGCACGACCGGTACGTCCGATACGGTGAACATAGTCCTCTCCTGTACTTGGCATATCAAAGTTGACGACGCATTTGATATCCTTGACATCTGTAGACAGACACACAGAGGTAAGATTGCGTTCTCTTAGATGGCATGTGCAATGTGTGACCCAAAGTGCCATTACCTGCGCACTTCGGGTCACCCTATTTAAAAGCGCCATTCACCACCATTCAGGGCCACCCCCATAACACAACAGGAACTGTGTGTGTCACCTCTCCTGATCAGCAAGAGATGAAGAGAGGAGGGATGTATGGCAGAGCAGGGGGCAGAGACAGAAACAACAGAGGTATGAGGCACCTACCCAGTCCACGTGCAGCGACATCTGTGGCCAACATGATCGGATTCTTCCCGCTTCGAAACTCCTATCATTCACACATCGCCCCACAACTCCATCTCTTCTCACTTACTGAAAGCACCCAGTCGCGCTCCGACTGACTCTTATCCCCATGAATGGCCAGTGCTGGCCAACCATCTGATCGAAGTTTGCGTGTGATCAGGTCACATTCTTTCTTCCTCTCACAGAAGACAAGAATCTTGCTGGCCGATGCCGTATTGCTTTCGCGTTGGAGAAGGTCAAGCAGTTTGTCGTATTTCTCATGCTCCTCGACCAGTTCTATGATTTGAGTGATATTATGATTTGCTTTCAAGTCCATGGACCCAATTACCACCTGCAGATCGTGATCATAATAATGATCATCTAGCATGGCATACGTAAGGGGACTGGATGGCTCACTTGGTAGGGATCTGTCAAGAACTCTCTGGCAATGCTCTGTACTTCTTTCGGCCACGTTGCACTCCATAGCAATGTTTGCCTGTCTGGACGAATCTGACTCAAGATCTTGCGAATCTGTGGCTCGAATCCCATATCCAACATTCGATCGGCTTCATCCAAAACCAAGTACGTCACACGTCGCAGATTTGTGCATCGACTCTCCAGCATATCGATCAATCTTCCAGGCGTCGCAATCACAATCTCGACGCCATTTCGCAGATCACGAATCTGAGGTCCTTTGGGGGTACCCCCATAGACACATGTGTTCTTGATGCTCGATGACGATCCAAACTTTGAACATTCTGTCTTAATCTGACAGGCCAATTCGCGAGTGGGTGCCAAGACTAAGACAATGGGACCGTCTCCCGGTTTCAGCAACGGTTGGGCGTTGATGTGGACAATGGCAGGGAGGAGATAAGCCAATGTCTTGCCAGAACCCGTTTCGGCCAATCCAATGAGGTCACGACCCATTAGTGCCATGGGCCATCCCTGTGCCTGAATCGCCGTCGGTTCTTTGAACCCCGCTTTCATGACTTCCGAAAGAACATAGACCGGAAACGATGCCTCGTCAAAGTTCGTCACCGGACTGGGTACGCCGCGCCCACTCACGTGTATCTCCCTCTGACGCCGATACTGCTCAACCTCTTTGGCAGTGCGCGCGGTCACGTCTGGGTGTTCGTGATAGAAGCGCTTTTCAAAGGGAGGCAGGGATGAGAAATCGGGTTTTGCCAGCTCGATGGCGTTGAGGCTATCGCGGTCGCGTCCGACGACGCTGCGGCCGCCAGGGCCTTTGTCCCAGCGCGATGTGTAGCCGTTGTAGCCGCCCGTTGCGCGACGCTGCGAGAAAGAATCGTAGCTGCGACTGTCTCCGTTGTGGTTGTTGTAGGCAGAGGAGGAATTGAATCCATTCATGATGAAATGATACCGTCGAACGCAACAGGTCAGACGAAACGAAACAAACGCACGCACGACTGAGAAAAAAGACCACGCTACGCCCTCAAACGACAAGTCAACGTCTTTTCAGTAATTTTGCCATATTGATGACGTCATTGGCACATTGACGACCTCGAAATGGCCTCACTCATGTACGGAAAGGGAACAAGACAGCACAAACCTGAAAGAGTGGCGCCCTCCATTGAGTCGATGTAGTCTTGGGCGGTGTAGCTTCCCGAGAGGAAAAAATTGGGCACCGGAGTGGATTGACTGGGGCGAAGGGGATCGAGTCCAGGAGCCTCTTCGTAGAGAGACTGGCCGATCTTGACGACGGAATGCCAAAGAAGCGTCATCTCTTTGGCAGAAGGAAAGAGAACCCGAACCTGAACACCACCGTCCATCTGTAAACGCAAGAAGTGGGTCCAGGCGACTTGACAAACCTGTTTATCGATCTTCTGGCAGATGGCTTCGTTCGTCATGGGCATGTAGCTATCTGCTGGAGTGATAACGCATTGCAGCAGTGAGCCTTGGCCTTCTTTGAAATATTCCAAAGGAGATGTCAATGCCAAATCCGCAAAACATGAGAAATCGGCGTCTGCACTGCATGGCACATAAAAGCATGACGTTTTGTTTTGTGCCGTCCATCAGTGTGTGATGCACCACCTGTAGAGAAGATTGTTCATGCCGTGTGCTTTGCCGGATACGATGTCATTTCGTTTCATTGCATCTTTCAGTTCTGTGACCCATCCATCATATCGCAGCTGGACGGTGATCACTGGAACGCCACGAAGTTTGAAGATGTTATCAAACTAGAGAAAGATGCGTATCGGTGACCGGCAGATCCAAGGAAAGAGGGACCATCTTAATTGTTCTCCATGGCTGTGGAATGAGTTTCTTTGCACCGGGTACGTCCAAGGCGGCAACATATACATCAGCCTTGACCACAGAACCGTCTGCCGTCTGTAGACCCGTCACAATCGGATATCCATTCTCTTGGTAATCGTACAAGATCTTTCTGTCATGAAAATGGATTGGGCACCGAAAAGAGGGACGAAAAGAGTGAGGGACCTGCATCCTCGTCGAGTGTGAATGGTTCCGCCTTTGGAAGCAATGTAGTTAGCAATGGGCTTCAACAGCCGCTCGGCAGGAGATCCGTTCAGCAGTCGCAACACCGACGCATCAGTCTTTGTCGCAAAGAAGAGGAAAATGGACAACATGCATCGAGCCGAAATGTGATCACAGTCCAGGAAGCCCAACGCATAGGCTGGCATCCACACCATCAGCAGACAGATGCAGCAGATTCAGAGATATCACACCTATGGGATCCCAGAGACGGTCAATGGATGCTCGTGATCCACCATGGCTGGTGAACCACTCTGTGAAACTCATGTTGTCCAAGGCACGGACATCACGCATGCCTCCTTCCGGATCGAACAGCGCCCGGACAATGGGTGAGGTCCCCAGGGCCACAGAATTGGCTACTTTGTCGGCAGGACTCAATTGATCTGTCGAGAAGAAAGCCTTGAGGCCTGAAAAGAGCCAGAAGCACTGTTTAGTGTATCCCCTGCAGTAGAGCGGCGGCCTCTACCGTGGAATGGCGCTCCGATTCTCCGTCCGTTGATCTCGAAGCGAAAATCGAGTCCTCGGACGTCTCCCCCTTTGTTGATGAAGGTATGGATGTGTTCCTTCAGTTCTAGGTTTTCCAGAACGCCGCACTTTGCCATGAGTCGAAACAGATTGAAGTAGCAACCGAAGAACACATGCAAGCCCCACTGTATCACTCCATCAGTGAGCGCACGGGCAAGATACCGACATCATCTGGATACCTCGATGTGATTGCCATCCTTGTCCACGAAGGATGCCAGCTTGCCCCCAATCCATTTCCTGCCTTCGAAGATCTCCACCTCATGTCTGAGACACTTGGTGTGACACGACGCAATGAGAGTGCGAGAAAAGACCCTTGATCGAGAAGTTCGACGGCAGTGGAGAGACCGGCCAGTCCCGCTCCGATGATGGCGACTTTGAGTTTGGGACTGTTGGGTGAAGGAGGGGAGGGTTCATCAGGGAACAGCGATCGCAACGGGGCGTCTTTGGGCGAGGCGTCCTGCATTGGAGATTCCTGCACGGCCGTCGCGGAAATTCGACGCGACCATTTGCCACGCGACGATGCCAAAGCGCCTCGACACCTCGCCGCAGCAGCTGTCGAAGCCGTTCGATGCCGAGCGGAATCGTCGATCGAGCATCGGGTCGCTCTTCTGGCCACCTGAACCGCTCGCATGACGATCTGACGATCCGTTTTCAAATGACGCTCAGAGGCAGAACGCCTCGGAATCGTCACTGTCACATCAACAAACCGTTAACCATACTTAAATATCATCACTACAGACGACAGGAGACATGTAAAGTGTCCGTTCTATGGAGAAACGGGGAGATTCAGGTTTGAGAATTAAAAATCGAACCGGATGATGAATTCTGGATGGATGGCTTTGTCGTAGATGGCTTGCTTTGCCGAGCAGCGGTCCACGAACCATCTCTGATGCATAACGAGTACTTTCAGCTGTGGCATCTGGACGACATCAAAGAGACAGGGCACCGAGATTCTGACGCATTCGCTGATGTTCAACTCCTCCAACGATGCGCTTCGTCGCACAGCAGAAAGTCCATCAGGCGTCCTAAAAACGAATCCAGCAATGCTCAGTTTCTTCAGCATTCTTGTGGTCGCTATTTCAGACAGTCCTGCACCAAACAACCACATTTGATCGATCTCCAGATGCGTGAGAGGATCGACCTCTCTGTGTGATCCCGGGGCAGAAGCCAATATCGATATCCTCCAGTACAGGATGCTGACATAGCGCACGCATCGCCGCGTCACGAACCGAAGTGCAGCCCTTGATGTGCAGCAGCTTCAACAGCGGCATGGAATGGGTCAGTTGCGACAGAAATGCATTGGTCATACCACAGCAACTGCAAGATCACACATCCTTTGATTGGAGTGATGTGACAGGCTGGCTCACGCACCCTCGGATTTCCAGTTCCGTCAGGCGAGAGCACTGCAGGAGAATGGGGAATTCTTTTTCGACGGCTGTGTTTCGAACAGATTGCAATCGTAGGACCTGAAGATCTGTGACGGCGTCCCAGTATCGTGTCCACCAAATGCAATTTGAGTGGACCGATCCGCCCTTCATCGTCAAGCTCGTCATGGGCGACAACTGCATCAACCCTTCCATTACTTTTTTGAAATCGACAGAGGGCGGAGTGTGGATCAACATATGATCCAACCCAATGTCTCTTCGTGCCTGGCCAAAATTGCAGAGTCCTGGACATCAGCAATGCCAACACAAGTCTTTTCTGCCAGCGACAGACCAGATTTCTCGCTGCCATCGTAAGTAAGAATGAGGGTACATAACGAAGGAAGTGCTCCGAGGTAACGGAATCCATAGTCTGTAGGAGAGCAGTGACAGATGTTGAGCACCTTCAGCGATGCAAAACGCGAGATCTGTTCCGATCTGTCAAACGTTATTGCTGGATTTCCACTGACATCCAACTCCGTCAAACACGGAAGAGCCATTGCCTACTCTCACACATCCACGAAGCCAAGACGTTCGACAAGAGATCTACCAGCGACTCCAAGCAGACATCATCGATATGCTGGCAAGCTTTGAGTGAGAGATACGTGAGTTTCTTCATCTTGCATGCGCATTCCAACAAAGCTACGCAGCACAACGTACACGTCGTGTGCATTGAGGACAGAGCTGGTGCTTCAGTGCATGTACTCTGTTTTGTCACAGGGACGGCATTTAGATTGAGTCTCTCGATGTGGATCATATCTTTGAGAACGTGAAGTTTCCAGTTCTCAATGTCTGTGTGCGCCAACGACAGCTCAGTCAGATGATCCTTCATTCCCGTCACCATCATCGAAAAAGCACACGAGTGCAAGAGAGTGCTGCCTTGCAAGTTTAAGGATTTTAATTTCTTGATCGGGAAGTGGAACTCCGTAGAGCTATACAACATCCTCTAGGAAAGAGAGAAGGCATGAGATCAGAATGGGTAGTGTTTTGGTGAACATACATACCTCGGACATCGTCAGCTCTTCCAGCCGTTCAAACTTTACACCAAGAGGCCGAGAAATGGACTTTAGAGGATGGGTAATGTGCACGCTGCGGATCTCGGCATCGATGTATTGCTGCCACGTTCGACAAACGCATCTCAACTGTTTGATCTGCCACCAACAGATACATTCACACCATGTCCATTTCAAGCAGGAGTGTGACATTCGAACGGTGGATGCGTTCGACCACAGAGATCAGGAAGTTGCGCGGAAGTTGACTCCAGTCCCTTCGCATTTCCGTCGTCGTCTGTTTCACATGTCGTGTCCTCTGCCCATCGGCTTGATGAACGGCATTAGACTGCCGTCTTGGATACGCTTTACGGGGCCAAGTCTGCACCCGATTTGGCTGCGTTTGTGCGAATTCTGGCGGATCACTCTTCTTCACACTTCTTTCCAATGGGCCATCGTCCATTCCGCGAGGGGCAGTCATCATTCGGCCACGTCCTCTTCCATGCACAGCCGTGTGGGGATGGACAAAAACAATTCTCTGCGGAGGTCGAACACATTCCCAGACCTTCTGGGCCTCTTCTCCGTGTTTTCGTTCCAAGTACCAATCGAACAGTCTTCTCTCTCGAGGATGGATCGGTACAGTCAACAACGACAGTTTGTCGAGATCTTCTTTCGAACTGGAGGTGCCATTGTGTGCGGCACTGACGTCTTCTGACACACGAATCTCCGTTTGCGCTGTCTCGTTTGCTTTCGCCACGTCGGCGTCGAACGAGATCGACTGAGCCGCCTGCTTTGGTCCTGTCTTTATCCGACGTTTCATCTCGCGATGCTCGCACCCACAGGTCTTCCTCTCTCGGGCGTTGTTCCTCATGCCGTCTTCTTCTAGTAAGCGAGGAAGGGACCAACCCCGTTGCACGCCTCGATCTCCGCGTTTCTTTTCCATTAGATGCGATGTGCCGTGACGGACGATAGTAACGAGATCAATGTGACCATCTCGGTTCGGTCATTCATTCATCGACGCCTACAAGACTGGTCATGTATTGCCGATGACGATGCATCGTATGGGCGGTTAGAGGATACGGTTGTGTTACACAGGGGGTTCTAGCAGTGTCTCTTGCTCATGGCCTCAAGCGTGAAATGCAGAAATCGTTGATCAAAGTCCTTCGCATGCACGTCGCGCTCCTCTCCTTCCCAGCCATAGATTTCCAAGTACTTTTCTCGCAGATCTTCCAGCACTGTGTTGGATCCGACGCCCGTTACAGCTGTGCCTGAGAGGACACCATGGAAGTCTCCCTTTGTCGCACTGCTGTCGAAAAGCGTCTCGGCATCTGTGACATCTGGCGGCGCAAATTCTGTCACGAAAGCTTCGAAATGGTCACGGAAATCGCAAGGCGTCTCAGTGCTCAGCAGCTCGTCCAGTCTTTCGGCAATGCGTTCCAGACAACTGTCGCGAAGGTTTTGGACATCGTAGTCATCCGCGAGCACCAAAAGTTGACAAGTCTGATAGAAAGTGCTCTCTATTCTCTTGATCTGTTCACCGAGGAGACGTTTCGCTCGGAAAATCAGAAAGCGATCGGACAACTCGAAGAGCTCGGACAGCAATTCTGTGTCCAGCAGCTGCGTTTCGGAGAGGGAGCTCATGCCGTCTGTGTAGAGATACTCCAAAATACATCGCATGGACTGGACATGGACATCTCTCATGTGCAGTAAAGCGAGAGACTGTCCGAAGATGGGACACTTCGTTTGGGGCAGCGCTTCGAATCCATGCTCCGAACTGAACGTCAGCTGACGAAAGAAGTCAGAACGCGAGCACAGAATGCACAGATGTACGCGAAAGTGCGATTGCTCCACTCTGAGAACGGCATCCGCATAGTCGTTTCTCACACAAATCTCACTCAACAAGACCTCATCTGTCCCCATCCATTCATCCAATGTGCGCGAACGTTGATAGACGGTTTGCAAATCGTGTTCCAACGATGCCTCATCCGGAAAAGAGTAGGGATAGAGGATAAACCTTTTGGGCGCCGTATCCCGTTTTATCGACTTGAAATAATACTTAATGCTGTGCAGTTCCTTCTCTGTCATCTTCACCAGTGCTGGATTGCCATAATGTTTTGCCAGTTTTCGCAATTGATCAACATCTGGCGTATCCAGTTCGATCTTTTCGGAGTAGACATAAATCAGCAAGGCCTCGACAACATGACGCAGAACACTGCCTTCTGAGAACGAAATGCGATGGATGTCGTCCGAAATCGGCAGAGACGAGAGAATCTCATCGAAACGCGTCAGACGAGCAGCCAAGATTACTTTGTTCAGGCGGTAAACGACTTCGCCTAGTGTCAATTCCAGATCACACAGATCATCAAAACTCACATGCGCCTCTGCTGGCTGTTCTGGATCATCACACAGCGTACAGAGTTTCTTAATCGCCGTTCCGAGCGGCTTCAATGGTGGTGCCTTTTTGACATCTGCCTGGAGCAGCAAATCGCGAATCTCAATTGTCAGGGCACCATAGAGACAACGGTCCCCATCGAATGTGTTTTCACTGCAGATGGCTCCCTGAGACAGGAGATACTTCACCACGTCGACATGTCCACAGAGACAGGCGTAGTAGAGCGGAACCGAATCCCAGAAATCGCGTCGGTTGATATCAACGCCGTCGCGTTCGACGAGCTTACGGACACGTGCAATGTCGCCCGTGCGAGATGCCAAATAAATATCCGCCTTCTCACAGAGTCGCGGCCGCGGAATCGCATCGCGGTCTTCGTCTGTCAGCGCTTCAAAATGTTGCAAGAAGGACAGCGATGACAACATACTGTTCAGCCGTTCCGAACGTACCAACACATTTCATGGCTTCCATGTCGAATACTTCTCCCAATTTCGCTTGTAGGGATTAAACCAACTGCCTTTCGGTAGGTATTGATCTGGTGTTCCACTGGGATGTGGACGATGGGGCTTCTTGTAAACGGGATCTCGCATTTCTGTGTTATTCGGATGCATGTCGCTTATGAAATGCAACCATGTGTGCCACTCGGGAGGGATGGCACTGGACGAGTAGTCTTTCTTGTTGGGATAGACGACCCAGCGATGACGTCCATACATCTCGCCCGTGACCCTCTCGTAGTACTGGTTGCCAAGGGCGTCCGTTCCCACAAGCTTGGCGTCGTCCAGGTAGCCGTGAAAGATGGCGGTCTCTGCTACCTTGCCGTCCATTAATGCATATTTCACGGTGTCGAAGAAGATGTCTTTTGCCTTGGTCTTCCCCGTCACGCGCTGGAGATATTTGACAATGGTGCCCATCGTCGTTGTCGAATTGCACGAGAATTGCAAACGATGGAACCGAATGTCCGACTGATCGAGTCCATGGAGACGCTTTTTGTCTCCAGCCAAGCACGCGTTGTGATTGCTTTTGAAGTCTATGCCTCCTGAGTCTCTGCCCGCCTCGACGCAACAATGCGGCCTCTAGGTCTTGAAAGAGAAAGAAGGCGGGGCGCGCTATTGGAATAAGGTGTGAGACAGATATGAGAACGGCAGAGGTCGTGAAAGCGATTCTAGGGAGCATCGAAGAAGGCACGCAGTCCACGGGTCCTTTGTGTGACGGTGAAGCGGTCGAAAGATAGGGGATATAATGGGACACTGTTTGTGTGCAAAGCGACGCCACAGACACGGCCACAATATCAGGTGTGATGTGACAGATGAAAAAAGAGTGACCAGGAGGGAACTGTGGTGTGCAGATTCGAAGTCAATGGGAGATGGGAAAGCTGGCATCCATCGATCTGCCCAAAACGACAGGCGGGTCACTCTCTTCGATCGAGCTCAATTTCGAGAAGGAAGCACGAAACTACGTCTTTCATTCCGAAGAGCAACGTCTGTGCTTCGCTGCTGTCATATTAGAAATCTGCAGGTTGAGTAAAGGATTCCAAAAGTGTGATGATGTGATGTCTTCTGTAGACTGCATGAGAATCTGCGTCCGCCCGTGATCGGAACATCGAGCGAAACAGTGGAGCAGTGGTGGAAAGACCATTCAGCCATCGTTCTGTCATCGCTGGGCGAATTTGCTCAAGGTCTTTTCACGACCGGAACACATTTGGCATCCGAAGAAGAACAAGCTTGTCCGTCCACTGCCAGCCTCGATGTCCATAACCTAGTCTTCTGCTAGATTTGACATCCGATGTCCTTGTCTCGCAAAAAGAAGAGCGAGATTTGAATGCCCTCTTGGAGCTCTTTGTCATGGGCCCTGGTGACGTTCAGGACTTTGAGACACGACTGCAGGATGAGCATCGTGCGCTGGAAGATGCCAATGTTCATGCCATGTTGGAGAACAGTCGAGCAGTGGATGGGATTATGGGCAAACTGAGATCAGCGTCACATCTGTTGGATGATTTAGATCAGAGTCTTCTGGTCTTTGACATGAAGCTTCGTCACATGAAAGACGACATCGCCGCTATCGAAGCACGCAACAATACACTGGAAATGGAAGCGCGTAACAGTGCTAAGCTTTTGAGCACACTGCAGAGTTTGTTATCGCATTTGGAACTGAACGACAGTTATGCATCCATTCTGGAGAAGGGAAGATTTGAATCGGACAGGTGATGACGGTTTGAGTTGTTGCAAGCAGGAAACGAACGCGGCATGATGTGCTGTAGACTGGCGAGTCTGATCGAAGCGGCCAGAGCGCTGCACAGCACATTGAGCCGAATGGATCCCGCCAGCGAAAACAGTATCCCGGCGACACTTATCCGTATGCGGGCAGTGAAGGATCAGAAAGTGAAGCTCGAGCATCTTGGCACAGTAGGGACTTGAATGCATGGAGTCAAGATACTGAGATCACTGTCCAGGGATTCATTGCTCGTGCAAACGACTACCTGGGCATCACATTTCGTCAGAAGACAGATCTCGTTTTGAAGCACATGTGCCCATCGTCTCCCGTCGAAACTCCAAAGCCCGAGAGTTTTGGCTCCGAGATTCGACATTGGAGAGAACAGCACGCTCCATTGCTCCAGACAATGTATTTTCTCCAACGGGATTCTTTAGATGCACTTGGGCAGAATTACTGCTCCACTATGAACACCATTTTCAGGTGGCAAAACAGCACCACACCTTTCACTTCATATGCTGCTGTGGTCTAAGGCGTCGCATCCACGTGTACTTAAGCCGATTGAGAGGGACGGCGAAGATGAATCTGACCCACGCGTCACATGACTTAGATATCTCGAAGACATCTCCAGAAAGCCGCTTTTCGACATTGGAACAGATGGTGCACAAAGCAAAGGAGAGCGTTACGGGAAGCCATGCAAGCGACGTCGAGAGTTCCGTGCAGTACAGTCAGAGAAGCAGAGGTAAAGCAGGATCGATCCTCGACAGTGGAGGCAGTCCCACAGTGGCCAGCTCAAAGTACACCATCTACCGAGGATGCTCCTGTCGACAATCCTGTTCTATGATGTAGAATGCTGGCAATTGGAGATATGGAATTGGGATCCCAGCTGCACGAAACGTTTCAGTCCATGCTCTCATCTTTGATCCCTATGCTACTGGACGAGGCAAATGCTGCCGCTTCTTTTCTCATGCTCTGGCAAGGTGCCTCCCATCTCATGCAGACCGTCCACCGTTCAGTCAAAGTGTCCTGCAGATTCTGAAGATGAAGAGAGTGCAGATACCAAGTATTTGACACAGAATGGCATCAACTTGATACAGCAACTCGTTTCGGTGCGCCGCCATTTTGGAGAACAGACTGTGATGAGAGTACTGTCAGGGAATGGAGGACGATCTATTCTCGCTTGTGGATCTAACATCCAGAGGCGCACATCTCATGTGTTTGCCGATGTTGGCAACCGTTCTCCAGTGGATTGAAAAGATGCACAACGATCCGATCTCGTGGGCTCTTCTTGGTTACCTGAGAAGTATTCAGGATCGATTGAAGAAGACGTTCGATGACTTTATGCAGAAGAAGGTGGCAGAGATCGACAAGCAAGACACCCGATTGCCTGTGCTTCTAAGAGAATGGTGATTGCAGATATGACACAAAGCGTTCTGTCAAGGCCAATGGAGTCAAGAATGTACATGTGCTGCCCTTTGTCTCCAACTTCGCCGTTCTCGTGCACAGAATTGAACTACTCTTGACGGAAGTGGAGGACAGTCCTTCTATGGACCGTGCTATGAGTCTCTCCACTGCTCCTCTGTCGGCCGATTTCTCAGATATGGAACAAGAGGTCAGCCTCCCTCACCGTTTGCAGTAACATTCACTGCACAACAGGTGACCATAGAGGAGGATGCTACTGTGGGAGTCGGCAACAATGGCCCCGTTAGACAGGAAGTGGATCTGGCCTATATGCGACTCGTGGAGAGCATGTTTCGCAGCATCGAGAACTTAGCACGTTCGGATGAGAAGCACGGAGATCGTCTACGCCTCGAAAATTACTCATACTTCGACAAGAGTGTAGGGCCATTAGCACGTCACGTCGTTGCCTTAAACAAATACTGCGACGATGCCATTCCTCGCACAGTAGGCCAACGCATGGAGATCAGCATCTGTGCGATCGTATGCCTTTAGAATGAGGCAATGCGTAAGTACGTGCAACAACAACTGGAATACGGCCGTCTGTGGAATATCCTTGCATTTTCGAAGCAGATCGAGTCGAAGCTTCAGGAAGTCGGCCCCCAAGAGATCGCTTTTCAGACGGGGTTCTCTTCCCAAGACGTTCGTACGCTCATTTCGCAAACCATGGCATCGACAGATAAGAAGCTCTCCATGATGTATGCCCGTGTCAAGAAGCATCTGGGAGAATCTTCGCCAAAATTGCTTTACACCGTCTGGCAAAGTGTTGAGGCAGAAGTGTTGGATCGATACAGAAGACTGGAGCAACAAATGACCGAGTGTTACCCAAACATTCCACTCACACCCAGTCCAGAAGAACTGGCCGAATTATTCAAAACGACTGGGCCAGGTACATAACAGAGCGACGTGCCGGTCATTTCGCTTCTGTCTCGTCCTCCTCCATCGAGAATGCATGCTCCACTTTGTAACCAGACTTTTCGAGAATCTTGACCTTTGCTTCGTTCCAATGCTTCAGCATTCGTGTCATCTGCAATTCGGAACGTGCCTAAACATATCCACATCCAACCAGTACTTTGCAATGGCTCCACAAACGCACCTTCAATCTTTTCGCAAAGATTTCCATCTCGGCATGAAAGAACTCCCTTTTTGTCAAGTCCACCGAACACGGTGAGATCTGCCTCGTGCACTTCGCATCAGATCGCGAGATAACAGAGAGAGTAATGCTACCTGTACTTCAAAACGATTAGTATCGCTAAATTCGAGGATGTCACCATCACGCAGCTCAACAGCTAGGTGCACAGATTTCCGCATGGCATCCATGTGCATATCCATACGTGTGACCTCACGTACCTCCGTCGATGACTTCAATGAGATTCAGAAATGTTCCATTGGAACTGCCGCGGTCTTGCACCATCCACACATCCAGACTGGTATCCCAATAGATACGCGCATGTTTCTGTGAGACGTAAGGATCGTCCAGGAACAGTTTCCATCTTCCTCTTTCGCGACCGACCAGAATGGTCGTGTCTCGCCGATCGTAAACGACTCCTTTCAACGGTCCTTCGAGGCCAACGAGATTCAGTATATCAGGCTTCTTGCCACTCGGCGTCTTGCGCGACTACACAACGTCATTCGGCGCAATGGAAGCAGAAGGGGTGTATTGTATGTTGCCTTGGATGACCGTCGTTTGGAACTTGTCGGCATTGTATCGATTCCGAGATGTCGTGAAATGGACAGTCGTCGCGCAGAAGGAAATCGCTTTTTGTCGATCGCGACGAGACACTTCCTCCCACAGCGTGCTTTTACAGGCAGCATTCAAAGAATCTCACAGAAAACAGCAGCAGCAGTCCTGCTCAGCACCCAATCACGCTGAGACCGTCACCGCAACGTCATGTCACATGACTTTTATCCAAAGCAAATTCGGATGTGTTACTGCACTCGCCTTCGTCCACGATCAAGAGTTCGTTGGGACTTGGCTTATATAGCAGAATACGGGTAAGAGAAATATGGCGGGTGCCAGTCAAGAAAGAATCCAGAAATTGTTCTACTCACAGACAGCAAATAGAAAAAGGAATGGTGATGTGTTCGGTATCCTCGAGATAAGCGTGGTATTCAGTCTGTTCAGAAATGCAATTCGATCTCCTTCTGCAAAGGGGTTTTGGAATGACGTGGTCCCGTCCGGATACTACGATGTCAAATCACAACAAGTGTGTGCGTCAGGTGGCTGCGTACATGGATTCGTTGGCGATCAACTCCGGCGGTTCCATCCAGTCAACGTTGGAGACGGCGAGGATGGGAGAATTGGAGATGCCTCTAGACCACAAGAAACGTGAGAAGGTGACAAGAAGGACGGTTGATGTTGAAGAAATGACGCAGCTAGTGGTCAGATAACGTACGCATCTATACAACGAGTGGCGCGCTTAGTTAGGGTGTTACCTGCAGACCGGCAGTTTAGTACTCTTTCGACAAATCCAGGCATTCCTGCCCAGGACATTCAAGGAGTCGTCGTTTTCGGATGAACGTGGAGGAATGAAAACACGTGGGAAGCAGACGATCGCGTGAACCATGCTGTTCGTCGCAAACAGACCACAGGATAGACAACGAAGAGGCGGTCTTTTGAAAGAGCTTCTAGACAACGGGTTCAGAACAGGCTGCAAATGATGAATCATCCATTACGCTCGAAACTCGACCGCGGAATCCTGACGCGGCTAGTTGAAATCAAAGCCATTACTTGCATCTCGTGCGCTGGATGCTGCTCTTTATTTGAAGAATTTCTTCAAACTGACATTCTTCTCAGAATCCTTTCTCATCACCTGCGATGGCCTCAGTGTTAGGAATGGAAGCAATGCGCCGATTGCAGTACTTTAGACACGGCCATTTCGAAATCCTCTTGAGTGACGTGGACTCGGCGTTCTCGCAGCGCAAACATACCGGCTTCGGTGCAGCATGCTTTGAGCTCAGCTCCGGACGCGCCTAAAGTACAGTCGTTACTTAATCGATACATACGGCGCGCATACACTGAGTATACCTGACATTGAATTGGCAATTTTCATCAGATCGATGCCGCGTGTGAGATTCATTCTTCGCGAGTGGATCTTCAGAATGTCGAATCTCGATGTCTCGTTTGGGTTCGGAAATTCGATCTTGCGATCGATCCGACCCGGACGCAGCAAAGCGGGATCGAGAATATCGATACGATTCGTCGCCATCAGAACCTACGAGACCGTCGACGACCGATGCATCAGGTATCGGGAGACCTTGATTTTGTTGGTCGCTTCGAATCCGTCCAACTGATTGAGCAACTCCAACATGGTCCTCTGGACTTCGCTGTCACCACCACCGCTCCCTCCTTCCACTCTGGTCGAGCCAATGGAATCCACTTCGTCCATAAAGATAATTGATGGTGCATGTTCCCTAAGGGCCCACCCACTCTCATTGTCGTGTCTCGTTGTGTTCAGCACCTTACCGTGCCATGACGAAGAGCTCGCGGACCATTCGGGATCCCTCTCCGATGTATTTCTGAACCAGTTCTGATCCTGACACCCGAATAAATGTGCAATCTGTGTGATGTGCTACGGCTCGAGCCAACAGCGTCTTTCCGGTGCCTGGGGGGCCAAACAGCAGTACGCCTTTGGGTTGAGCCACACCCAATGCTTCAAAGAGTTCTGGATGTTTGATTGGCAATTCAATGACCTCTTTGATCTCTTTGATCTGTTGGTCCAAACCACCGATCATATCGTATGTCGAGTCTGGCACTTTCTCCACTTTCATCAAACTGACTAACGGGTCCACTTTCGTCGGCAGCAGGATGTGCAGAGCATAGCTGTCGTTTTTGAGAGCCACACGGGCTCCAGGGGTCACATCAGCGATGTTGATATTCTTATCAATGTCCACAACGTGTTTGCCTTCTGGATGCACCTTCACCAGCACTTTGCTCTTTCCCATAGGTTTAATGACCTCGCCCACATAGGACCCTGGCTCCTGCAGCAATTGCAGCTCCTCTCTTAACAACCTCACTGAACAATGGGCCAGTCCGTCATGAGTGGTACAGAGGGCAAAGGAGTGAATGACCCTGTGTGTTTAGCTCGTTGCGTTGCGCCTCTAGACGACGAAGATTGTGTGTCTTGTCCCGTATCTTGTGCTCAACGCCTTCGATCTTGGCGTCGTAATAGTAGGAGAGACCGACAGCTTCGCGCGACATCGTCAGCAGATGTGTATGTTGTTCTGTTTGTGTGTGCGTCACCTCCACGCAACAATCAACCTCATTAAAAAACAATCATCGGGGGTGTTTATTTTGCAGCAAAGTGTCCGAAGACGCGATTAGGGATCCCAATAACAAGATAACTTGCTCTGTCGCTTGATGTAACCCTCATGGCCCACCTCAGACGCTCTGACATGTGTTGAGCTTTGATCTGGCTCAGTGCATGTGCTCCACAAACAATTGGCTGGATGATATTATTTTGAAGAAGAATAGCGGTTCATGAAGCCGCATGTACAGGATCCCAATGGAAATGTAAAAGTTTGAGCAGACACGCGACGACCCGACTACTGAGAAATGCGCTCCCAGTCATGAAACAGCTGCACGAATTTCAGTCAGGTATCGAGAATGAACAAACAGCATGGCATCATGTCTTTAAAGGACATGTTTCCGCCAACGCTTCCAAAGTAAGGATCTCATGAACAGAGAGGTTCGCAGATCATCAGACTCACGTTCATTCCATTCTTATTCAAGTCATCTGCAAATTGTGTCTATGAACAACAATCTGCAGTGTGTCTGTCTACTATGATCTATCCTAGCTTGCAACAACATCTGATCGTGAGCGTGAGGTGCGCTGACAATATCTAGACCAAATGCATATATGCATGCATACTGAATCGCAAACGCCTAGCACAGAAAGAAAGTGATAATTGGGCATTGATCGTCTGGACCTGTGCAGACGACGCAGGCGATTCCAAGATGATCTCAAAACGGAACGAGTACTCGAGTTGAAGAGATTCATTCGAATATACTCAAAGAGGGCGGGTGGATTGATAGACATAAAGCGCTACACTGACACAGACCCTTGACCGCGCATCTAGACCTCTAAGAGCGAAAAGAAACAAAACAGAGTCCAGGCAGCTACATGAAATGATGTGGGCACAAAAGGGATTCCCACAGGTCTTCTCTCCCACTACCATATGTCTTGCCGATACCTCTCCCTTCATTATCAGTCAGCAAAAGCGATGGTAGAGTTAGAAAGCTATCCCGTATTTAGACGCAGGGGAAGGAGGGTGTTCAGTAAACATATTTCTCTCCCTGTATCGCCTTTCCACCGCTTCTTAATGAGCGTGCAAGCCGTTCTAATCTTTCCGGAAGCGGCCACCACCACGCACTCCAGTCATAAGCCTCGGGCTGAAAACTCGGCTCGAGTTGAAAAATCTGATTCTTTTCAAGGGCGTGGATATCCCACTCATTTGGGTTACAAGGATCGTCCAGATTCGCTGTTGGTGTGCCACGGTAAATGTTTGCATAAAACTCTGGCGGCAAATCGCCCACGTCATTGGGCAGCTTGAAGGGCAGCTTAGGGGCCTTAAAGGATTTCCTACATAGTGCACACACATGCCCGTTGACACACGACATCGCCTCGGGGCACATCTGCATACAGATAATGGGCGGAGGACGGTCCATCATGATCCTGCGAACAGGACTTGCTGCCAGAACTTGAAGCTTTTGATGTCATCGGACAGATTCCTTTCTCCTTGCGTAGATGATTATAGTGTTCCAAGACCTCCTTGGCCAAGTCCTTGACTTGTCTGTTCCGATCACTGTTTGCGTCCTTTAACACCTGAAAAAGCATTCTCTTTTGACAGGAGCCAAGAAAACGGGAAATCGACGACAGACTTGTAAGATGTTGCGATCTTTTGACTTTAACAATCCGGCGACTTCTCCTTCTTCTTCGAACGGTAATTGCAGAATAGATTTTATGATCTTGATTCCGTAGTACCGGGTCTACCAAAAAAGCAGAGTGTTGTGCATACATATGCATGAAGTGACGTTTGCGTTTTGATGCGCCTACCTCCCAGACAGAAGAGTGCTTCGAACCTTCGAGTGCCCAGGAGAGGAGTTTTCCGACGACGTCTTCCGGAATGTCCGTCGACAAGACAGAGATACAGTCGCAGAGGATACCAAATCCTTCTCGGGCTGTCAGCACCAACTTATCTACATTGCCCATCCAATACCGCGATGATGCATGACATCTGATCAAAGGAGATGAGCTACCGTGTTCGATGATTCGGATCACGTGCTTAAGGCACAGTTTAATGGATCGGCGAACACCAAGGCCCTGAGGCCATTCAGAGAGAGCAGCAGTGATGGCTCGAATCACTGGAAAGCACTTGTAAGAACCTCCTGCTCGCCTGGACCCAACACACAGACCATCAGACATGAATTGGAGGCAAAGGACGGCTTGCTTTTTCGCCTGCTTGAATGGACAGCGGATAAATGTGTTAATCACCCACTGTGACATTTTCTCTTCCCACTGCTCACCGATTTCCATATACTGCGACTCAAGATTTGTCAGCGAAAGCATAGTAATGCAGGAAGCAACGTCCGACAGCACCACCACGCTCCGCCCGCTGTCGGACAGATAGGGCAGACAATCGCAAACCTGTATAGGACAGGACAGGAGAATCAGATTAAGCATCCAGTCGTGGACAGCAGTGGCATTGCACCCACCTCGTACATAAGATTCCCCATGCTTTCTGTTGAGGGAATATCTTTCTGTTCGTACAGGTCTCGCAACACTTCACGTACAATGTTGCAGCGCGCGATGAAATCCTGGTTTCCAACAGTATGCAGCTCTGTGTCATCATCATAGGGGTCATTTCCATCGACCCACGGAACGGTCTCGCCTTTAAATAATGCTTCTAGCTCCGAGAGTTTGTCGGCAAGTGACATCTCTTTGAGACTCCGTACTCGAGAAGCATATTTCGTAAAGTTTCCGTTCTTTTTGGAAACAATCATGTTTCCGACAATCTTGCACCCTACCAAGATTCCGAGAACCCTGGACGTCTTCGAAGTGACCCTGCAATACCATAGACTCCATTCAGGTTGATACGTTCATCACCGTATCGGTTCGAGTGAAAGAATGAACCGCAATGACAGTGAACGCGTCGGCGGCGTAGAGTACCTCATATACTTGCTCATCTTTGAATCGTCGTTTTTCGTCGGCAGAAAGCTCGTCCCGATCAACGCGGGAACTATGAATTCAGCGCGGGTCAAAAGCATCTCGCTAAACAGACGGGACAACGCGGACAGGGGAAAACAAGACGGAGTGTTGACGAAGAAACTGCGCAACGTGTTAGGAACGACAATGAAGAATGGAGATACACGTAAACGCAATACTCATAGGCGAGATGACACGAGGCGGTTAGCCTGCGTGTCGCCACGCTTGGCCGACGGCCCAAACGTACAGTTGCCGCTGTTCAAAAGATACAGCAGCAGAAAGTAAGCCCAAGACGTGTATAAGACGCTGTGTTGCCCACCGCAACAACCTTGCCCAACGGTCACCGTTTCCAACGAACTCCATGTGTAAGAAAGCAAACCAAAACTCGCATATAAATCAATGAAGCCACCATACCTTGCTGAACTTTATTGACACTCAACTTGTCTTCTTCTCCGTGGATGATGTTGTACAGGGGAAGTGTTCTTATCAACGATAATTCTCTGCGCTTATATCCGAATAGAGAGGAGGAGGTTGCGTTGTTCTGAAGCCTTTCGAGTGGCTACTAAAGACTGTCGTTGGTGACCAGAATGGACACCCTGAAGAGCCAGGCAAGGGGAACGTCTTGCCTCAGACGATTTCGTACGCCGTGCAAGTCACACCCGTTTATCGACGAACAAACGCAGAACCACAGCAAGCGTCTTCACGCCGTCTCTTCTTCGTCTCTCTCTTAGCGCAATGGGAACGAAAAACGGCAAATATCTTGCTCTCTGAAGCTCACGTTTTAACAGATTGAACAATGCACGATGCTCAATAATGTGTCGTAAATGCGCTCCTGTTGCTTTGGTTATCGCGACCTCCGCTGACCACTTACTTGGACGACACTCGGTAGAAGGATGTCGGGGACAACCTCGATCAACGCGACAACAAATGTAAGAACGCGCCGACACATTCGAAACAAAACACCTCTATCTCTTCGACAGAGTATGGAGTCCGGTTCTTCGCTCGCCGCTAAAGGCGTGGATCTCAATACATATCTGCGCCAGAATGCGATCAACGAAACGATCTGCGCCGAAATCATTCGCCAGGTGAGCAAATGAGGTCAGTCGAATTTGTGGACGTCCGAAGGTGATGCGCAGGCCGTGCGGTATTTGGAGACTCTGGACAGATCGGGTGTTGCTCTCATGAAGGTGGATGCTATGCGTCTTGCCGGAGATGCCTACGTGCTGACTGGCCAGACCCAACAGGAACCCATTTTCGCTATTCACATAGCCGAGAGTTACCAAGATGCGATAGCATCTCTCAAAGATTTTTCCGAAGCCTGTCTGGCACATGTGCGGCAACACTCACGATCGAGATCGAGAGATAAAGAGATGGTGTGTGGATTTGAAGGTACCTTCTTCCAGTAGAACAGAGAGATTCAGAAAGTCTATGGCGCATTGCACGACATTAGCCGACTTCCATAGTCTGGAGTTCTTGAACAACGATGATTCGAGTCCCGAAGTGCTTGAGTATCTGGATCTTTCAGCTATCGAGGTGGACGCGACATCTGAAGAAGAAGGAAGTATCCTCGGAATCGAAGAGATCGACTTGGAAATGTTTGCAAGAGAGCAGCAACGTGTGGACGATAGGGAGATGGAAGACAGTATGGATAGAATTTTGGAGATGGAAGACAGTATTATGGATGGAATCTTGGAGATGGAAGACAGTACAGATGGAATTTTGGAGATCAAAGACATTGGCATGTTGCATTCGACACTGGAAATGCCACCAAGCAGGTCTGATGCCGATTCCCCGTCACATACGCCTGTACCAAACGAGGTGGTGAGCAACAGCACGTGTTTGTTCGATTATTTCTGGCGAATGGTGTTGTTATCAGACGAATCGTCAAAATGGAGTACACCCGAAGAATGGTGCCTCGGAAGGGACGATGGTGGATCGACAGGACGGTTGTCGATCCTCTGAGCACCCTCTCGTCGCCATCGCGCCACTTGGGTCTGCTGAAGAATCTAGAATCAATGCCCCTAGCGAAGTCGCCGTCCCACATTTGGATACTTCGGGAGCATCTGGTTCTGTTGCGGCCAGCAAGAGCGTCGCCATTGAAGCCGCTTTGACAGAAATGACGATAAACAGCACGCAGTTATCCGAAGGCACAAGATCAGATCGGAATGCATTTGAAACTCCAGTCTCTAAAAGATGTCGCCGACGATCGCCAAGTCCACTTCTGCAAAGAGCCATCGGCGAGAGAGCGAAGCCCGGACAACAAACGCCGAACAATTCGTCAGAGGTCCGATGCGCTTTCAGCTGTTCCTTATGTTAACTCTCTGCGATCCGAAGATGATCTATCGACTACGATCCAGAAGTGTCTTTCATCCATCGCGATTGGATACACTTCAAGGCGAAGCAGAAAGGTCAGCCTACTGGGCATGTTTTTTCAACCGGATCGGATCGTTCGCTCTGTCTCGTGCGTTAGATTGGAGGAATGTGTTTGGATGGAAAGATCAAAGCGACGGAGTGGATTCGCGTACCAACGGCTGCTGCAGAAATGTTACGATATGAAACCGTACGAGCGCGGCGATGCAAGAAATGTCTTCAGAACTGGATGCCAGTACAGAATCTACATTGGCCAATGGAATTTGCCAAAGGAACTAGGAATGGGTTTAGTCGCATTGGAATCCATTCCAAAAGGCAAAGCCGTTTTTGAGTACGTCGGTAAGCTCCGTCCTTATTCAAGACGATAGAGATGACATGACTCAGGGGAGGTACTGATGGAAGACGAGGCCGCCGACAGAGAATGTAAGTGTGTGCGGCCGTACATGTTTGCCCTGGACGACTGGGGGGAGCTCTATGCCAACAGACAGGATTGCCCAAGCGCCATTGACGCAGAAAAGCGGGGAAATGCCTCGCGTTTCCTGAACCATTCATGTTCCCCAAATCTCAGAGTGCTCAAAGAAGCTCCTTTTGTGAGGTATTGTGTTGAGAATTACGGAGTGCAACGTCTCGTATTTGTTGCTGTCAAAGACATAAGCAAAGGTGATCAACGCGATACTGCATCTCTGTGTTGGATACTGTTCATGGTCGTCAGGTGATCCCTTAACCATCGACTATTACCCTGGGAGGACTGCAGAATCTCTGCAAAAAGCTGCAGACAGCAAATCGCTGTGCAGATGTGGACACACGAACTGTCGAAGATGGATACTCGCAGCAGCGTCATCGGAGAAGATTTCAGCAGACAGTTGAATGTTCAAGAGCGACGTCGTCGCTTGTGGACACTTCTCTTGCATGCGATCCACATGTATTCAGCTCGAAAGACAGGAATTTTGTTAATTCAAACGCTGCTGTTTGCACGCACACTAAGGACGCGAACGAATGACGATGCCTGAGAACATGCGCATTCGTTGACCGAAGAGATCCGCGATCCGTATTGATTCGTGCTAAGCTATGCATGGCTCTGTGGATGGACAGCGTTTGAGTCAAGAGAGTGGATCGAATTCCTTTCCAGTGAATCGGCGGCGCAGTCGTGCGCGATCGTCGTTCTTTCGGCATCCCAGCAGTAAGTATATGACAAATCGCACAGTCGTGTCCGTCCCTTTGAACGAAGTATCTCTTCGCAGACCGTTCGAGTCAGAGATACAGCAGAAGTTCTGTCATTGGCGGTCGCAACGTCAAAGGAACGGAGAGTCATGTAGAAAGGATCCAGGTGAGACCATAACGGCATCGGAGAGAGGCGAGACGGATCGCAGGTGATAGACGACGGCGTCGATCGGACGCCGATGCCGATGACGGGCGTTCGGACATGCCTGCCATCTCGTATGACGGATGGCTCAAAGAGCTCCGGGACAAGCGGAATATCAGACAATACGTTGGATCGAATGTCGAGTTTTAGCTTCGAAGGGGCGACCGTGCCAGAAAGCGGCGCACAGTCTCCGGCTCTGACCAAAGAGACGTCACACAGAAACTCTGTGACATCTACTGCAACACAGTTATCCTCGCTGAAGACGTCATATCGTGCAGATGGCCCGCGATGCGCCGATTTTCGAGTCTCGACGCGAAACAGATGATGCCATAGAAATGTCTTTCGAAGTTGTGGAGGGGGATGAGGCAGATACACTCCGTTTGTCACAGCTCGATCGTCTTGTGGATATCACACTGAGCATCTCTCCGGTCTTCTGGATGATGGATGTGCGCGGTATGCATACGTATTCTTATCTGATCGAGGACTCTTTTGCTGTTTGCTTGGATATCAGGATGGGCAGTCGACGAGGACAGCCAAAATGCCGACAGCGTAAAAACGGCAAACGCTCAGTACGATGCCATGCTGAAGTCCCGCAACGAAGCGCCTGAAGAATTTGCTGACGGCGACACCCAAACGATCAATCCGCTTCGCAAACAACAAGAGACACAGAGCGCATCACTCTTAAATGTCGACAAAGACACACAGGTGACGACGACTCCTCTCAGACACATGCTCCAATCGTGCAAAGGTGACCGCATGGGATATTTACCAAAGCTGGGAACGCACGATGCTTGACGGCGTGGAACAGGAGAACCATGGGGTCGACCCTATGGTTCAGTTTAAGCAAAGTATCCAAAGACACAGACGCTGACTCGTTGGATATTTTTGTTTGTTTGTAGATATCGTTCAAAGCTCTGAGCACAACGAAGTGGACGTTGCCAGTGTCTATGTCGCAACGCATCGAGAGGTGCCTCATCATCAGATGCAGTTTTCCTTTGTCGAGTTCGCGTTTCGCCGATTAGTCGATGGAGCGCGGAAGTATGGAGGATCATCGCTCGAGCAGTGCGAGTTTCTTCAGTCAACCTTACTCTTCTCGAGCAAGCCTGGTTTCGACGGCGTCGTTCACGACATCTATCGCCACCGATTTTGAACAAACAGGAGCCCTATCGCATAGTTCCGATCCATCTGTCGACAAGGATGGAAATGAGAAGTCTACCGTGAATCCGCTCGCGTCGATGTCGGGTTTACGTGATGCCTTGAGCCTCATGGATACCCTTACGGTTCAAGCGCACTACAGGACGCAACTCTTTGCCTACAGAGATATGGCCGCCGTCAAGTTATATCTGCCAAAATGCGACGACCGAGATGACCTCGACAGTATTAAAGAAGGAAGCATCTGCAGCTCAAATAGAGGGCCACTTCGGATGAGCGCTCGGCAAACGCACCTCCTGATCGGCATGAGTCACGCTTCTCACGCAAAGCTAGAAACGGCATCAGAGGCGACAGACGATCACGAAACGATGTCCCTCGCAACAGTCCGTACACCTGAGGACAGGAACTGCCTCGATGCCGGTTCAGGATGTAGAGGGGCGATCGACGATGATGATGCCACAGCTTCACGTTCTCTGGGAATGGAAGAGCGAAGAGGACGGCGGTTCAAAGATGGTGACGTGCTTGGACTGGAAACGAGGACACGAGGACGTTCTGGCCGTTGGTTACGGCAATCTACAGTTCACGCCGCATGCCTGTCCGGGCTGCGTGGCCTTCTGGTCTCTTAAGCATCCCGAACAGCCTCAATGGCAATTCCCAACGTCACACGGTGAGTATTTGCCGTTTCATTGGCGTATTCTGTCGACATTGAATGACAGGAGTGACAGCTCTTGCGTTTTCCAATGAGGCGCCGCAGATCCTGGCCGTCGGAATGTACAACGGTGGCATTGTTCTCTATGACCTGCAAGAAAAAACGGCCAGAGAGTTCATGTCATCCTCGTCGTCTGACGGCGGACACACGGAACCCGTTTGGCAAGTGAGAACAGCTCGTCAAACTCGACATTCGCCGCCCCCTTTTGAGATGCGCATGCACGATAGCTCGAGTGGACGAGCGCGAGAGAAGGAGAGGAGCAACTACTCTCCGTATCCGGCGATGGCCGGGTGATCCAATGGTCCATCAGCAGAGGACTGGAACACTCAGATTTGATGAAACTGCGGCACCAGACGCGAAAGAAGAACGCCGAAGCAGCGCATCCGACTCGAACACCGTTCGTTAGTCGCTTAACCAGCGGTCTCTGTCTTGCTCTGTGTCCAACAAATCCGACACTGTATCTCGTCGGTATCTTACGGTTGAATATCAGAAGTGATGGCATGTATAAGATTTGGTATAGGCGCTGAAGATGGTGTCGTTCGCAAGTGCTCGACATCTTACAGAGATCAGCACATTGATGCCTATTCGGGGCATTTCGGGCCAGTCTACTCCGTTCGCTGGTCGCCTTTCTATCCTGGCGCGTTTATCACGTGTGGAGCGGATTGGATGATGCATATGTGGTTGTCGGATCGACCATCCTGCGTCTTTGCCTTCCATACGACAAAAGAGGAGATCATGGATGTGCAATGGTGTCCGTTTCGCTCAACTGTCTTCGCTTGCGCCCTAGCCAATGGCAAAATCGAAGTAGATTATGGCACTCGGCCTCTTCTTGGAGGCAATGTCCGCGTCTGCAGATTTGGGATGTCTCTATTTCGACAGTCAAGCCCATTGCCTACCACACCATTCCTGGCCGATCTCTCACCAAGCTAGCGTTCAATCCAAAATCCAAGGTTCTCATGTGTGGAGACGACCAAGGCTACATCACTGTGCTGCAACTGATCAATGTGATCACAGACGTCACATCATCCAGGGAAGAGCAACAAGAGCATCTCCGTCGCATTATCCATGCCAACGTCAAGAACTAATCTGCGCATGGGCATTAACGATTCTATCGACGCGTTATGTCTACGTTCAATGCGGTTGGCCATGAAGGTGGCGGCGTCTTTGTAAGACGGGCCCCTAAGCGTCGACGGCCTTATCGATCCCTCGGTCGCCGCCGTCGCAGTACCAATGTTACCCCCTTTATGCAGTTGGGTCGCACCGAAGTCGTGGCGTCACACGATCTCAACAAAGAGACCTTTCTCGAGCAGGCTCTTGTGCACTGGAGGGACAACTGCGTCGCTGAGCACTTCCAGAGTGCTTATGATGAACTAACACCTCTCTCCGGTTCCCTCGCAAAAATCATCCATTCTCGCAAGAAGATCATCCGAATCATCTACATCAGACTCATACCAGAGGCAGCGCTCTCACTGCGGGCCTTGATGGAAGTCCTTGCCGGTTTCGTTCGTGACATCCAAGGCATCAACACATTTACAAGTGTCCCCGCGATTCGATGATGGTGGGTACTGTAGATATGTTCCTTGAGTTTGTCCCTGAGCTGGTCGAGGTTGTCGTTTCGTTGAGTACGAAGTTGGCATGGGAACCAGAAACGTTGGGGTATGTATTCGTTGCGATGACAAAAGTGGTGAGACATTTGCGGAGAGCCATTCATCCAACGCTCAAAGATTTTTTGACCAAAACCATCCGGCCATTGATTCTGCATCCAGATCCATTTGTGCGACGACTGTCGTGTCAAAGCTTGGCCGTCATCTTGGAACAGGTGAAAGTCCAGACACGTCGAATGGGGATCAGGTGTTTATTGGGATTGATATGCGTCAATCGTGGGAAACAGGAATTCATGCATGGATACGCGGGGCTCGTTGGGCAAATGCTCATGGGCGTCATGGGTACATTTCGATCCAAAGCTCCAGAAATCTTGCAGATCCTGGTGGAGAGCAATCTCATTCAAACAGCACATTTTCGCCAACACCGAACTTCCACTCGTAAAGAGACTGTACCCAAATGGCTCACGGAGGAATTTCTGCAGCACGCAACTTTAGAGTATATCAAGAGTGTCATCGGACGGTATGTGGTGAAACGAATGGATCCGTCCGCAGCCATTGAACTGTGGAAAATACTCCTTCGTCTGACGCAGATCAAAATGAACGATGCCCGAGACAGCATAACGGAAGATGAAGAAGTGGACGCCACAGGCCTCTTGATCGGCATCACCCGTCTCATATCCATTGCCTCTTTTGTGCTGGCACGAAAGAAGGGTGCTCTGCTCAAGAATCTAAATCCAATTTGCTGTTTCTTGAGACTGGTTCTGTCAGAAACGGTTCAGGGAGAGCTGGACGCAATGGGCATTCCCTTGTGGGTGAGTGGAATGTTTGCAAGGGAGACGGTGACGTTCGTTTTGCATGGACTGAACTTAGAAGGGCGTTTTCGGAGAGATCCACTCTGGAGTGACTGTCAGGCGCAGCTGAAGACGCTCACTGAAAATGTCAACCGACTGAGTCTGTCAGATCTGTTCGACATAAGCAAAGAAGCCAACAGAGATCTCACGTCACTGAAGAGTCTTGTCTATCCACTGCTGCGTCGTTTAGCAAAGATCGTCATGAATGGCACAGCCTCAGTAGAACATCAAGAGATGGCATGGGTTCAGCTCGATATTTTTCTGGAGTCCATTTCGGCAGTAGATGTCGCATCAGAAGGGAAGGGACTTTTTGGAGAGGTCTCTTTTCCGCTATGGCTTTGCGAAACAATGAAAGCATGGCCTTTGGATGAATGCACCCGACGTTTCTCCTCAAGGAATGTCCGCGCCGCATTCACGATGGGAACATACTATTTGAAGGGTTTATCCAAAATCTACATTCATGAACCTACTGTCATTGTGGAGAGCACAAGACCAATGCTGTCTTCTCTGGCATCGTTGGATACCGGTGATCCCTCCACGTTGTTGACAGATGAGGACGTTGCCTCTCTTCGTTGCCGTATCGTTCTGCAGTTGGCCGAAAACGAGGCTAAGATCAACAGAGAGGAAGAATCGGGAGATCCCGTGCCATGCTTAGTGAATTACTTGACGGAGGCGATGTCTCGACTGAAGGCCTCTCCCTCTGAAAGGGCGAATCTACGCTGCGTTTCAGAACTGTCGAAATTGATCCAGGGAATGACGATGCCGGTTTTGGATACTGTCGGTACAGATTCGGAAATGGAGATGGAGGAAGACAGCTTTGATTTTTCGGGCCTCATCAGAAAGGAAGACTTGGATTACTGGATGGCAGACCTGGGGCCATCTCTCTGCGATCCGGACAGCACTGTTCGATGTTACGCGCTAGAATTTTTGTCAATTGCAAACCGAAGTGTGCTAAAGAGTTCTTCTTCATCAAACAAGTGATGACAGCTTTTTTTGGGGGGGGGGGCTACAGGAAATACCTCATGTTCTTAGGTACTGCCTGTTCACAACGTTGCTCGAGATCGAGAGAGGAGATTTTGATGGATTGGATCGAAAAGCTGTACGGCTTGTGGAAGACATTCGAACGCAGATCGAACACGGTCTTCTTAGTGCGTCATTTCATTCTTCTTGTTTCCATAGTTTCTTGGGATTGCTGCATCTGCGCTACAAGCCAATCTGGCCACTGGCAGTTCACACCTTGTCTTTCCTGACGAACATGCATTTTCAGAGCTACTGGAATCGGATCTTTGAACGCGTCAAAGCATTGCACTTCATAATCCTGAGCAACGCCAGATGTATAACCAAGACTCCTACCAATGGCACAACGGTTAATTCCGAGACCGTTAACGATGCAGAAGTTTCAGAAAGAGAAAGAGTAAAGAAGGTAGATGATGCGACAGATGAATTCACAGAACTCTCTTATCTCCTGCAAGCGATAAAGGGTAACTCTGTTCCCTCTTTCCTCGTACATGATCCCTGGTGCCATAGGAGTGGATCGATGTTATCTGGAGACAAAGATTCACGAATGGTTGCCTCTGGTGCAGAAATGGATTCGGCAAAGGCTGATGAGAGCGTTCCCATCTCAGGGAGAGGACCCCGAAGATAGACAGCTGTCCCATCATCTGTGGATCAAGGGGACTCAGCTTTTCCTGGAGACTCTCTTGGGTATCGATTCTCTTTCCTCGATTGACGAAAGGGAGACACTCATCAAAGACGTTGGATCTCTCCTAACAGAAACTGACCTGCAAAAGCTGGTGCTGTCCGTGCTTTCCAAGCTGCACTTAGAATTTCTGGATCCGTATCTTCAATCTCTCATTAAAATGACAGAGAAAGCGGGAGTCAAACATGCTCTCATCCATTTCCAGCTAACCGTCGATGGTGGAAGCATTGCAGCCGTTGACAGAGAACAGCTCATTCCTGTCATCACCCGCCTGCTCTTTCCAAGTATCGCGACGAAAAAGAAAAGACGCGGAGATGCTGTTCTCTCTTATCTCTCCAGTGCCGAACCAGATGACCTGCTCACCCTCATCGAACTCTGTTTCCGCCCTTGGGAGAATCTTCTCCAGCAACAGGCCCAAGACCGAGAACGTCTGTCGAGATCTCTAAAATTTGACATGTTTGATCATCCCTGGTGGTCCTCTTTTCTGCAGAATAGCTCCTTGGAGTTTTGGGTGCAGAGAGTTAAACTCGATCTCGCAACGGCAGTGGATCGTACGAAGCTTTTGCATTTGGGTATGGTCTTCAAAGTGAAGCGCATGTATTGACAGGCATTGCTGTCTGTCTAGTTGACATTCTGGTGTTCAACGTGGGACACAAGCTCCAACCATATCTCACCTTCCTGTTGATGTGGCCGATTTCGATTATCAGGTTTTACCTGGATAACGAGGAGGAAGAGGATTCTTGTGACCTGCAGCTTCGCTGTGTCGCCCTTCTGTCCAGTTTCCTCGAACAGTTCTCCGAATCGTGTGCATCGCATGTATTCTTGTTGGAGATCCTGACCAGCATCTCACACCAGCTCATTGCTAGATTCATGGACACAAGCACAACAGCAGGGTAAGATCGCATCAGAAACAGATCACCGTCTGATGATGTGATAAAGGATGTTTGCCACGGCAGAGCTTCTGCATTCCGTACTTGCCATTCCGCATTTCGCACGAGAAATGAGTTCTTCTACAGAGGCAGATACAGGCACAGATACACTGACACAGTTGTTGTCTCCAGTCTTTGCGCTGTTGTCGAATTCTGAATCATCTCGAGAGCGACAACGTCTGGTCCTGGATATTGTGGATCTCTGCGTCGGGTACGAAGAACAGCAGATTCTTCAGCTCAGCGTCCCATTTCTGCACGGATTGCTCGTTAACATGAAAGACTACATCGATGCGACGACAACTAAGCATCGTCCGAATGCAGAGGATGTGCATCGAGCGCTCGGAATCTTGGAGCGACTGCTGCAGCTGGATCATTGCCAAGAGATACTGCATCCACTATCCCTTGCCCTTTTTGCCTTTCTCAAGACATCTCGATCAGATCCATCTGTTCTGCCGATTCTGAACTGCCTGACGAGTCTTTTCCTAAAGGCATCGCAGACAATAGATGCTCTCTTTTCTGCCGACGAGCTCTGGAGCTTTGTTTCGGTTTTGGCCGCCAAAGTGCTAAAGATTCAAGCAAGAGAATGCAGATCAAAGCTATCGGATGTTTTCATCGCCTTGTCTGCGCATCTGCCTTCCTTTGTGTTCTCTGCCGAGATCTTTGCATCTCTGTGCAGCTTCGTTCCCTATCAAGTCGATGAGATTGATTACGACCGGAGACTGGATGCATTCAGAACACTGACAGAATCTTTCTGGAGTCTGGAAAAGCAGGAAGAAGCAGATCTTCTGTTGAATGCCTGTCTGTTCGAAATGCAGAATGAGAAAGACTTCACATTGAGGCAGGCTGCATCTGCTGCACTGCAAAAGTACTCTATTCTGTTTGACAGAGCACAGCATCTGATGTCCTTTTCTGTAGAGTGGTGACCTCCTGTGATCCAGAAGCAATTGGCATGCTGGATGCTCTGTCTCTGAAAAGATGGCTCTTCGACAAACTCATTCAGTCTATTGCCAAATCTTGTCTGGCTGTTCGCCAGGAACAGTTGGTCGTTGTCTGGACCATTATCGACGAGGACAAAGACAGTGCTTACAGATGGAAGAAGTATCTGTTTAGCAAAGACACGGAGCAAGATTTCTTTCATAATGTTGCCAATATCAAGGTCTCCCGTCGCATCAAGGCCTGGAAACGGGTCACGAACCACCTGGAGAGCCATTTGTCATGTATACGTGATAGGAGGGATCGAACAGTGCCGCCAGAGCTTATTGAAATGGCAAAACTGTTAACGTCCTTACTGCTGCAGACCATCTTCGAAGGAGACAGAAATGAAAAGACCAAGACCAGACTGCACCATTTCGTAAGTCCGAGTCCCCGAATCTTCATTCTGAATGTTTATATAGGCGACTCGAGCACGAGAGGCATGTTTGGTTGACATCGGTGCCCAGACTCTATCAAATGTGGCATGTCTGTTGCCATGGCCCCCGTACCGTAAGCTCTTGAATCAGATGTTGGCATTGGTCAGGAAAGAAGAACATCCCACGAAAGGAATGGTCCGAGCGCTCTGTGTTGTTGTGGACGCCTGTTACTCGAATGCACGAACAAACCAAACAGCAGGTGGCAGAAATGACTCTTCTGTTGCACCCGCTGACAGTGAGACCATAGACGAAGACAACAGCAAGACAAGTTAGAATCCATGACGAAAGTTGCTCGTTAGAAGGACTGGTTGTCTTTTGCAGATGACGAGGAAAGAATGTCCGAGTATCTGTTTGCAAACGTGTTGCCGGTGCTTGACAGTCTCTTGCTCAATCGAGCAGAAGATAGAGCATGTCTGCCAGTGGCTGTATCGCAAGCCAGGATTCTAGCATCCAGGTCAGAGACAGACTGTTCGGATCTTCGAGGTTCGTCTTGGAAAACAGTTTGCCAGTCGTTCATTTCGGTTATTGGTGTGGCAGGTTTCCTGTTGAAACTGGCACATCTGTTGCTGTGCCGAGAGCAGTCTATGAGAGACGATGCGCGGAAAGTCTTTGTAGCCGTATCCGTTGCCGTGGGGTCTCGATTTTTGCACCAGTGCATTCAAGCGCTCATCAGTGCGCTTCCAATGAAAGGATACATGGCACATGTCCTCGATCACACCCTATTCTCAGTGAGATTCCCCAACGACATGAAGCGCTAGGCAGACAAGGGTTTATCATTAGGTTCTGGAAACGGTTGGCGAGCAGCCTTATGCCACAGATGTGGATATGGTTATGCACTTGGTGCTTCCGTTGATTGACCATTCCTTGTTTGGTGAATCTGCCGAAGCACGGGGTGCCAAAGAGTTTGCATCCAAGTATCGTGAAGCCAAAAGCACACGGTCGAAAGAAACCTTCTATCTACTTTGCAAACACTGCACGTTCAAAACACAAAGCCTCGCCATCAAGCAATTCCTCGAAGGTGGCAATCGTGCTTGCGGTTTCACATCTGAATCCAGATGTGTAATGGAGTAGAGGAGATCATGAAGTGTCATCTCCTGTGGCGACGTCTGATTGTTGAGTCCCTGTTGGACTGCGCCGCACGAGGGTTCTTTGCGAATCCCACTGCTGGTCTTCCAGAAAAACTGGAGTTTGTTCGTAAGATTGCTCTCCAGGAGGTCACCGAAGAGAATGAGATCACCAAGTTGTTGGGGCCAGAGAACACTGACACGATCGACCAATTGGAGCACAGCGTAGACCGACGGCGAAAGGATGTTCTTGCCAGGTATCCTTCAGTCAAGGCACCGAGCATACATGGATGGCAAACATAGGTATCGGCATTTGCTCTTGGAAATGACTGTCAATTTCTTGCGCATGTCGCTGAAGCATGCCTCAGTGTGCAGCGATACAACTCTAAGAGAGATCGATGCCTTTGTGCCTCTGCTCATCTCATGTCTGCACGGTCGTCGCGGAAAAGTGGCGAGCCTCTCGTTGAAGGCACTAACACACATGATTGCATTGCCACTCCCTTCGCTTAAAGACAACGCCGCTGAAGCGGGCAGTGCTGTTATTCGGCTGCTGGATGCTGTTCCGAACATGAACGATCCAGTTGCTCAAGACTGTCTGCGACTGTTGGCCAGAATCCTCCACGCAAAAGACTGGTTTCAACCGACATCCCTCCAAGTCAAATCTCATTCTTTCAATGCTTGGCAGCTTTCTGAGTGCTTACAGGTCAATTCTTTGCTGACATTGATTTCGGTGGATCTAGATGTTCGAACTGACCCACATGCGTCTTTTAGACTCCTTCGTTCCATCCTCGATCAAAAGATCGTTGTCCCCAAAGTCTATGATCTCATGAAACAGGTAAGAACGATCCACCATGGCAAGACGAGCAGTGTGTGGATTGGGGTGTTTGCAGATTCGGGAGATGATGATTCAATATCTATCTGGTCCGATTCGGCAAATGGCGTCCAGTCTGTTTCTGCAGTTTCTCATGAACTATCCCCTTTCGGATCAGCAAGTGGAGCAGCACATCGTATTCACACTCGCAAACCTGGCATACGAATACGAAACAGGTTATCCGGCTCAACAGACCAATGATCTGAGTGCCTGTCACAGGTCGCGCTGAGGCACTGGAAATGATTCGTCAACTTGTACAGAAGTTTCCAATCGAACTCGTGAAAGACAAACACGTGTTGATCTACGTGCCTCTTCTTCAGAGACTGCATCAAGAAACTGTCCCATCATTGAAGAAACAAACAGCCGAGGCAAAAACTACGTATCTTCTCGTCGCTGCGACGACCCAGATTCTTTTCGCAGGTTTTGTCGACCTTGTTTGCAAAACTACCAGAAAAGAGTATTGAAGAACTCATCAAGATGAATCTAACGTGGATAGAGACGCCATCCGATAGCCTACGCCTAATGGGCTTTCAGGCAATGTTTGTGTTAATGGAGAAGCATGCGCATCTCTGCAAGCATCACGAAGAAGTCCTGCTGCATCTTTGTCAGAAATGCCTGTCAACAAGAACATCTCTCGTCGCTTCGTACGACGCAGGCGAATCTCTTGAATGGAAGGGACTTTACTGTGCACTTCATTTGATGGAGTTGCTCTGTGAAGGGCCAACTCAACTCCTGCAGCCTCCCTTCGATGCTGAACCATGGGGCGGTATTGTGGAACTGTTGAGATTTCCGCACACCTGGATCCGTACCGTGTCCCTTCGTCTAATAGGCTATGCGTTCAATGTCTTAGAGAGAAAGATCGATTCCCTGATGACGAAAGACTCCGTTGGACTCGTTGGGAATATGACAGCTTCACAGTTGGCATTCGCTTCCTACATGGTGTTGGAATCGAATGTCGTCGACGAAGGTGCTGCACTACAGAGCAGCAAGAACCTTGTATGGCTCGCTCCCATTCTCAATGTTCAGTCCGGCTGCCTACCGAGGAAGAATGAGATCGTCGTCGAAGACGAAGGCTTTCACTGTGAAGAGGCCGAAGGGCCACCTGGTTTATCCCTTATGGGTCTCATACGCCGCATGAATCGATATGCCAATGAACGATCCAAAACATCTGTTGGACTCCGGACAGCGTCTTTGAAGTTTCTGGCGGCTCTTGCCGTTCGGTTAAACAGTTATCAGTGTTTGGAGCCATATCTCCCGCTTATGCTGGATCCTATTTACCGATTGGTGGAATGTAAGGAACTGCGCTCGACGGAGGAAGGTGCCAGGAATCTGGCAGAAGAAGTTATGGAGTACATAAGGGGAATCCTGGAGAAGGATATTTTTCTAAACGCTTATGCCACAGCCAAGAAGAACGTTGAGGAATCAAGAAAAAAACGCAAGACTAAGGAGGCTATTCAGGTCATCTCTCTTTGCATTCTTCTGCGGTTCACTAGATCGTTTGTAGAGAGTTAAAAATCCAGAAGGAGCTGCGAAACGCCGTTTGGAACAAAATCGCAAAAAATCGGCGTCCAAAAGACACAAGGCCTCTGTCGAGGAAGAAAAGATGGAGGCATCATCCACAGGGATCATGAAGGAGGAAAGGATGTTAGGTGAGGCAGAAGAGGAATTTGATATGGAGATGGCGGAGATCGACGAATCGGAGGAAGAAACAGAACGTGGCACCGTATCCAGACGACAGCGCCTGGACGGATGAGACAAGGCAGCCGACATGTTGTTTCTAGAATGCACATTTTTCCAAGAGGGTGATCGTCTCGACATGAGAGGTTTGGGGGAAGAGATCAACAGGGATGGCGGTGTGACGAGTCCTGAACGGCCAGACAAAATATTACAGGGATCGTGCATCATTCGGTCCATTAATCGCCCCACAAAGCTTCCACTGCGCTTCATTCCATCACGCCCAAAGCAAATATTAATAATGAAAATAATAAAGAATAAGTAATTCGGAAACTAACAAACTAAATGAAATATTAGGCTGGTCGCAGGTGCGCCTTTCTCAACAAATTCCGATGCACGCGGATCGCCTTACTAGATTCTAACGATCGGGCTTCCCAGAAGTTATGGGCGATCTTTTGGGTGAGAATAAATGGCCCAGACCAGCGCGGCCTTAACTTCCCACTCCATTGTTTGTCCAGGCTAGCGTTGTAGACCCAAACTGTATCTCCATCCCGGAGTTCGTCTTCTGGGCTGTTGTCCTTGTAAGTCTTCCTTTCTTGATAACTGATGTTCTGATCCACTCCGCGGTGGCGCAAAGCCAGTACTGCAGCGACTCTCGTACCGTCATCTCCGGCATACTGATGATCTACTGCCGCGGACGGTTCACTTGGATAAAACGACTCGAATCGGGGCTCGTAACCAAACATCATCTGAAACGACGACAGTCCACTGATCTTGTTTTTACTCGAACGAAGCATCTGCTCGATTGATGGTAGGTAATGTGCCCACTTTTCTTCATGGTTCACCATTCTTCGAAGTCTCCGCAGCACCCCCTGATTCAATCTCTCACAACTCCCGTTGCATTGAGGAGTATACGCCGGTATCGATCTTCTACGGATGCCATGTTCTGCCAACCATGCTGTTACTTTCTTGGAGGCAAAAGCCGTAGCGTTGTCAGCGACGAACATAGAAGGGTTTCCGAAAAGGTGCGTCCACCTTTCTAGCATCTTCACGACTGCCTCGGATGATGCCTCGATCGTCGCTGACAACATGGGGAACCTCGTGCAAAGGTCGACGCATGCAAGTATGTATTTCTTTCGATTGTGGCTCTGGAGAGGCCCAATGAAATCCATTGCTATCGCTTCGTTTGCCTCGATCCACGACATGTTGCGGAAAGCTCGTGGCGTGTCCCTTCTCGCTTGCCTTTGACAGTTGATGCATGTTCTCACATGCTGCTTCACATCTCGGTGGATCTCAGGCCAGTAAGCAAAGCGTCTTAGTCTTCTTTCGGTTTCAGCTTCACCATAATGACCTTGTCTGTCATGGGCATCGGTCAGCGCCTCTGTTTTGTCTTCATCGCGCTCCCAGCATCGCACCCATTGACACCCGTTGAAGTATTCGAGCTTCGAATTGCACATGCGAAAGTTCTTTGCTCGCTCCCGGATCCTTTTTTTCTTGATCTCGTTCCAGTTCTTCGGGTACGTATTGTTCAAGAGGAATTCGGGCAGGCTCTCGTACCAGCCATCCGGCGCAACGTCTTCTTGGACTTCCTCACCTTCCGCTGCGTGCTCGTTTTGCTTGGCCTGGTGACAGGTCTGCCTTCCTTGTTCGTTCTTCATTGGCTTGGGGTTCGTTAAGTTTGTTTGCCAAAACCTGGATCGAGACAGAATGTCCGCAATTGTGTTTTTTATACCGTCGATGTGATGTACACTGCCGGCTGACAGGTTCAGCGAGTCCAAGAATCGCTGCACGACTAGGCTTTGGTTCTTGGGATTGGTTCCGTTCAATACCACCGTGGAGTCAGTGAATATCCGAAACTGCCGCCCGATGATGAAAGGTCTGCAGCTATGTAGCGATCTCTTCAATGCAAGCGCTTCTGCGTGTCCCGACGATTTAAATTTGGTCGCATCCAAATGACCGCAGCCCATGTGGACTAAGCGCTGTTTGTCTGCGTCAAACAGTGCGAACCCGTATCCATGTCCGCATGCATCGACGTACATATCGAGACGTTCGCTCGGGATTCCTTGATTGAGATACCAGCACTTGTCGAATTGTCTGGTTATCTCTGCCCATTTGTCTTCATGTTCCTTCCAAAAACGGACGATCTGGTCACCCTTCCATTTCAGCATCTTTTGCAGGAGCGCTAGGCTTGCAGTGTCGATCCGACAATGATTGAGCATGCACCTCATCAAGCCCAGCGCGGACCTGAGTTCTCGCACGTTTGTAGGCGGCGGCATTTGCTGGGCTCTGCTTCTGATGTCGTCTGATATGTTAACCCCGTCTTGCGACAGGGTTCGTCCGAGAAATTCGGTCTCACGTGCTGCCCACACGACCTTGCTGGGCTTTATCGTCCATCCATGTGATTTGAAAACTTCTAGACTTGTCATCACAGCGCGCACGTGGTCATCCATTCTGTCACTCGCTATGGCCAGATCATCGACGTAGCTTGCGATCTGAGCATTTATATCCCGCCTTCGAAATTCCGCACGGATGTCGGCCACCGTTTCGTTCACAGCCATCATGAACCATGCACTGCTATTCTTCCATCCCATGGGCAGACGCGCAAATGCCCACAGCTCGCCTTTCCAAGAAAATACGAAATACGCTCTCGTGTCGAGGTCCAGCCCGATCTGAAAGTAACCTGAGGTCAGGTCAACCTTCGTGTAATACCTCTTTCCTGCCACGATCTCGATGGCTCCATCTCGGTCGAGAGGTACTGCTGGTGTTGCAGTCGTGAGGCAGTTGACGGCCCTGAAATCCATTACGATGCGACGGGCCAATTGCCCCTTTTTGTTCACCGAAAACCAGGGGATCAAATGTCTTATCTTGCCCCTGAAAGGCACCACGATGTCTTGACGAACGAGTTCCTCCAATTCTTCACACACGGAGTCAGTTTCGGCCTTTCGGATGTGCATGGCCCTCGTCGACACGTATCTGACTGCTCCACAAACATCGGCACGAGACAAACGCCACTTCTTAAACAATCCAATCTCGGCGGAGAGGACGTCAGGAAACCGCGTCTCGCACTCTGTTTGTAGGTCTGCAGCAGTCGTTGTCTTCTTAATCAAAGGAGCGTCATATGACTGCGTTATCACGCCCCCTGCTGAAAAAGTCTCGGCTTCCTCTGATGAGCGAGTGCACGGAAACTGCCATTGCTAAGCTCGATGTGATGTCTCTCGTTCTCGTCCTCTAGCCCCACGTCAAACAACACCGTCCTGGGGGTTATTTTCAACGGCTCTGCCTTGTGATTCGTCACTAGGATTGAGCAGAAATCCTTGTATGTTCCGCCCAGTTGCGTGGAGAAGTGAGGATTGACCACGCCGTTTCTGCGCCATTTGTGCGGCGCATATAGTCCAACTGGCACCTTGATGAGTCGACGCTCCTGGGGTCCAAGGTACACGGATCGATTGGCAGAGAAGACGACTCGATCGCCAGTGCGCACTGGCAGGACGTCGACCTCTTCGGTCATTCTCCCAATCGTCAATGCAGGTCGCTGTGCAGCAACAACCGGCTCTTGAGTGACCTTCTGGCACTGGAAGGTCCTTCCATTCATTACCACGGCCCTCTTCTTGGGATGCACTGTGGCGTCGTTGGCTTGAAGGAAATCCATGCCTAATAGGATGTCGTAGCCCGGGTTGGCATCACCAGGCATTCCACAGAAAGAGTCCTATTCCACTGATTTCCCTTCAGCTTAGCCTTGATCGTCGCCTTTCTGCGGATTTCGACCTGTGATCCATCCGCTATAGAAAGCCTGTTGTTGCAAGGCTCAGTTGGCAGTTCAAGCTTCTTGACGATCTCTTGACTGACGATCGACTTTTCGGCTCCTGTGTCGACAAGTCCCGTGGCAGCTAGGGTGACTATTCCTTCGTTGGGAAGGAGCACCATCGGGAGCTTCATGACACGTCCGGCCGCCTGCCTGCTTGTGCTTCCGCCATCTTTCCCTTGCGAGCAGTGAACTCGCGCAACACCGCACACGCCGTATTCCTCGTTCTCGGATCCGGATGGTTCATCATCGTCATCGATTCCTTCGATCATCTCAGGGATGTCCAAATCCGTAGCTTCCCGATCCAAGGTTGCTCTGTGAGCTTTGGGGCGTTGAGTTCGTCTCGCACTCGTCCCGCGATCCAAATACTCCAGGAAGCGTCTCATGCCAGCAGCTTCTCTGTGGCTGCTTTTCATTGCTTCTCTGGCCGCAACCATGAGTCTTCCAATGTTCGTTATATTCTCGAAAAAGATCTTCCCATCGACCACTACCTTTCCGCTTGTAGGCTGTGCATTGCCCCCGCGTCTTACGAAGTTGACCGTCTGTTCCGTTTCTTCGTACGCCCGGGCGACGTCAATGTCCATAGCGTCAGGACTTTCCAAAGAGGACAGTTCTCGCACGAAATCCTCGAAGGAAGTTCCGGGCATTGTGCGTTTCAATCCCTTTGCTGTTACGCACCAATGTCGGACGAGACTCTCCAAGAAGATCTCAATCTTCTGTTCCTCGTTCAACCATGCCGACTGGAGTAGATCGGCAGCTGCCATGAATCGCACGATGTAGTCATTCAGATTCTCCCCATTTCTCTGTCGAATCTTTAACAGCTTTTGCCAGGCACCGGCCTGTGTCGGCTTCAGACGATCGAGGAGGCGTTCTAGTATCTCCTTTGCTGTCAGGCTGGCTGGTAATGCCGCAGCATGCTTCAGGACTGCTCCTTCAAGTGACTGCATTAAGATCAGCCTCTCTTCTGGGGGCGAAAGCCCTGTCACTGAGCAATAGTCCTTAAAAAGTTTTCCGAACACGTTTATGTCCTCGAACGACATTTTGCTTAGTTTCTAAGTCCAGTGTAGTTTTGGACCCACGGTACCGCTGCCAGTCGAGTGGCTCGACCTCGAATGCGTCGATGTCGTCGCTGTGCGAGCGATTGGCGTGCTACTGGGCGTTGACGATGCCATCGCCACGACGCGTTTCTTGAGGTTCTCCACCTCCGTCTCAACGGCGCCTACCCTTTGTCCGTCGCGTTTGGCACCTTCATCCATGCACTCGAGCGTAGATCTCATATGGGACACGTCGCCGCCGATGGTCATCATTTCCTGCTGACGCTCGACGCTGCCCTTTTTGAGTTCTTCTAGCTCTTCCCTTAGCCTTTTCAGCTCCGAGCTCTGTTCATCGGCTCCTCTCATGTGCGTTTCCACGGCTTTTTCGATTTCTTTCTGCCGACTGCGTAGCTTGCTACGGTTGTCTTCGACTTGCCTCTCAAGCGCCGGTAGCTTTTCGTTGTTCCACAGCTCTACCGTCTTTATCCATTCTTCAATAACTCGGATCCGTTGTTCCATGAATCGCTCCGAAACCAATTTGTGACGAGTCCTGAACGGCCAGACAAAATATTACAGGGATCGTGCATCATTCGGTCCATTAATCGCCCCACAGCGGTTTTCAAGCAATAGGTACCGGAATGGCACAGAATATTCAGATCCCGTGCCAATGTACTGGGTTTGCAACTCACGTAAACGATGAGCCGCGGTCGAATTCTCAGAATAACGTCCAAAACCTCTCTGTCACATCCTTTTCGTGGAGGATCCAACAATATCACATCGGGGATGCATGGCAATCGTTGAACCACATGTTCAAATCTTCCAACCTGGTGATCACACGATGCCTACTCGTAGATAGTTAATTGTTTTCCTCTTGACCTGAAAACGGACGTTATGAATCTGGTTGTGCTCAGCATTGATCTGTACACAATCAATGGATGCTGAATGGCTGTCAATGGCCCAGCACTGAAAGAGAGGATGTGCCTTAGCGATAGGCAGTATCATGGTTCCAATACCGGCATATCCATCGACAATCGTTTCGTTTTCATTCAGTTCCAGGAGCGAAAGCAGTCGCAGGACCATGCGTTCTGCCTGTTGTGTGTTAACTTGGAAGAAAGCTGTGGAGCGGATTCGCAATTCCAGTCCACAAAAAATTTCCTTGATATAATCTCGTCCATGAAGGCAGATGGTCGCTGGTCCGAAGATGCGATTCGAGTGATCGGAATGATGGTTCAGACAAATGCCGACCACTGAAGGAAAATTCTCCATCCACTTGGCACTCCGTTCACACAAACCTGACAGATGCGATTTGGTCGACACCAAGGTGATCAATACTTCGCCTGTTCGCTGCCCCACGCGCAGCACAAGGCTCTTCAAATCGCCCTTCTTCGTCACCTCATCGTAAATCTCCCAGGGATCCAATTCCGCCTTAAGTCTGGCAAGAACGAAGTCGAATGCGTTATCTTGTACCGGACACTGATTGACGTTCACAATACGATGTGTGCCTTTCCGATAGTATCCAGCTATGACGTTTCCCGTACTGGATCTCCCCAAAGGGTAAATCACTTTATTCCGGTAGCCAAACGGACTGGATTCCATGATCTCCTTCAGCTCAATCTCTTGAAATTTGCCAATTCTCTTGAGCGATTCTTCCACCTTTGTGCATTTTTTAATGATGTAGAGATCACCTCTCTGAAGATTGGTGCTTTACTTGTCTGCTCTTGAAAGTGAGCTGAGCAGAGTAGGCGACGTTTTGCCATTGGCATCCACCACACTTTCCTGCCAAGATACAAGGCGCGCGGACACGATGGTTTGATGCGTCCAGAATATCGATCAGCTGTCCTTCGGCATAGGCTGGTCGGACTTTGACAAGTCGCGCGAGGAGCGTATCGCCGGGAACGCCGCCGGGAACGAAAACAACGCGATTCTCAAACCGTCCAACTGCATATCCATTGCTCGCTAAATCTGTTATATCGAGAGCAACGACACTTCCTTGTCGCCACATCGAAGCATAATCATCCACATGTCTATCCCGACGGTCGCGTTCTCGCGGCCTTGTTCATTTGACTGACGCCTGGAATAACGTCAGGCAACACAGCCAGTGGATACGTCTTGAGTTTGACGCGCGACGAAGAACACTTATGTTGACGCGTAGACCGGCGCATCATCGACTGCTCCAGTGCCAGAAGAGATGCCTTGCGATTGTCCTTTCGACCAAGATCCTCCTCGTCGTCTTCCTCTAGCAGAAGATCCTGCTCCGGGTAATATCCAAGCGTCCTTCGCGAATGGGCACAAGACACACCTCGTCCGAGTAGTCGCTGCGGTCAGAGATCGGTGCACACGACTTCTCTCCGTTTGGATCTTTCCATGTACTTGGATCGTCGAGACGCCAAACGTCGACGCCGAAATGCCCAATGAGGCCTCCTCTCGTCGTCCAAAGTGATACTCTTGTATCGGTGCTGCACGTCAGCAGCAAAGGATCTCTGTCGGCTATGAGAACCGTATCAATACTCGAAACGGCCTGCTCATGAGCGCGCCAATGTGCCATCTGTACAGAGAACGCCATACGAACACAGCACTCAGACGAGATGCGTTTCCTGGTAGAAGGAGCGTCGCACTGACAGATCCGTTGAAATGTCGATGCCTGCTGAAATATCAAAGACGCGTACATGGCCCGCTGTGTCCCCAAGGACAACATGATGCCGACCTTCTGAAAATGCAGACACCTGCAATATCCTCTCTGTCAGTCGAACGGCGTCGTTCTTCCGCATCGACGTTGCCTGTTCGAATCGCCCGTGTGCACCGTCGAACGTCGTGAGCAGTTGAGGCGATTGCGCAATTCGCCAGACGCGAATCCTGCCGTCCCCTCCGGCAGAGAGCAACAGCAAGAGTTCTCTAGCATCTGTGGCCGTATGCGTCACCAGCCAGAATACCTTGTCCACAGCTGCTTCATGTCGATCTGCCTCGTGACGCACTTCCATCTGTTTCGATCCTGTGCTCAGACGCCAGATCAAAATCCGCCCTTCGTAATCGCCCGTTGCCATCAGATCTCTCTCTTGGCAGACTGAGAGTCGGAGCCAACGGTTCGGCTATCCCGTGTCAATAATGGATGATCCCACCTGCCATGTGAAGAATGTCTTCGTGGTGTCCACTGAGTGTTTTGTGTTCGATGACTTCGCTCTTGTCTTCATCGTCCCATACAAAGATCTTGGAACTCCATCCCGAAGCGATGATACGATCGCAGCCGCTCGTGGAGTCGGGTATGAACAACGCGGTCGTGATTTCGATGTCTTTGATGCCATGCACGTATTCTCTCAAAAGGCATCCTAGGAGACGGCATCTCGAAAGCGACAAGAGCGGGTAGTGCGTACCGCTGTTGAAATTCCACATCCTGAGAGAAACGCTATTCGCCGCTGTGAGGAGCTTTCTCTGATTGCTGTCAAAAGCGACAGTCATGAGTTTCGTTTCGGGCCCATGGGAAGCACAGAATTTTGATTCCCTGGAACCGTCGTCCATGTTCCATACACAGACCGTGCCCTCCTCGTCCGCACTCACAACCACACGAAAAAGGCTGTTGTAGATTGCCGACTTCACAGGATGCCTAACCACAGAACCTCCTTGACAGCTATCCGTTAGCAGGAGGAACACCACACGGATGTCCAGATCTGTCCTGTGAAATCAGTTTGTGCGGCCAGGCGACCAGACGATTGGAACACATGACCAGACGTCGCCGTACTCTGTCGTAGATCATACAGGAAGCTTGCTGTTCGGCATGTATTGGCCAGTCTTCTGCTGCAATCGTCTGGAGGCATTTATGATTGCGCAGATCCCACACTTTTGCTGTTCGGTCCAGCGACAAAGTAATGAGGTTATTGCTCTCGGCATCCAATGCAAGGTGCGTCACACTGGACGTGTGTCCTGCGCACAGAGGACCCCCTTACTACAGAAGGATGGACCTTAGGACGAACCAATAAGCTCGCCGATTTTCTTTGCGTTTGACGAAGCCTGCCACAGAAGGATGTTGCGCTCGACGCCAGCGCTGGCGAAGAGCGAATAGGCTGGACACCACTCAAAAGCGTGGACGCCGCGTTGGTGATGTGCATAGTTGTGTACAACGCGCCCGCGAGAGATGTCGTAGATCCGAATCTTCGCATCCAGCGACGCGGAGACCAAACCGACGTCGTGAACATGTCGCACCTATACCACGCGCACTATTCGCAAGAGAGGTAGGCCACTTTTCGAACAGTCTACAACACCTGGGTCACCCAGTCGTCGTGAGCATGCAGCATTTCAAAGGCCTCTGCTGGAGAGAATCCATTTGCGCAGCGTCGAGACGTCTTCTCCGGTTCGGCAAGCAGAAGCGAAACGCAGCCGTTGTCGTCTCCCGCCGCGACATACTCTTCATCATGGGCTTCCACCAGGCAAAGACACTGGGGCGCTCCCAACCGCTCCGTCATGTACACCTTTCCCAGCAGATCATACGATCCGCGTACCATACCGCAAAAGGAGATAGCGCCGTCGGAAGAAGAGATCGCTATGCGACGTGACAGCGGCATGTAGACGCTTGCCGTCACCCAGGCCTTGGGATGGACCGTTATCTGTGCGTACCAAACGTGCGGCAAGTGGCGCAAAAACCGGCTGTCATATTACTGTTTTGACATGTTTGAGATTTTCTGCGTTCCACACGCGAACGGATCCGTCGCGGCCAGATGTTAAGTACTTCTCGGTTTGCTCGACATGCAGGAGATGCGCAATGGGAGCTCGGTGATAACAGCTCACGTCATTGCGAACCTCGAAATCTTGCGTAAAGAATCTCCAATTCTCGCTGTCGTCTTCTTGGGTATCCGTTCTTTGCAGAAACATGAAGTTCGTGAATTCATCCCAGTCGACCGTCCCTCCCGCATCGGCGTCGATCTTCATGAAAAGCTGCGTGAGTTGCGTCTTGGTGAGATCGTTGCCGAGGTGTGGCCCGATCCGTTCGATAAATTCATCGAGATCCAACTCGCCACTACCATCCTCATCTGCTTCCTATGGGCGCCTCTTAGCGATCGTAAGACGATACGTCGAATGACAGGTACTTCAAAAACCCTCTTGAGCTTAAGAAGTCGTTCGATGTGGATCTCGGAATCGGGATCTTCCATCGTATCGAAATGATCGGCCGACAAAGAATCGTCGTGCCTCATTAAACAATCGCTGATGGCAAAAGAATGCTGAAACAATGACCAACAAATGGGAAGAATCAATTAAAGCCGTCCTTGATTGAAGCTTAACTATGGGTGACGGACACCCTGAAGAATCCATTCCATCCTCTGCAGTGTTGATCGGCAGTCCAAGTATTTGCGTCGTGCGGAAGATCCATCCGGATTGACCAACATGGCGCACGCCAAGAAGCTCATGTGTTCCATATCCTGGCCGGCGTTCTTCTCCGAGAGATTCCATCGTAATCCGGACTGTCGATGAAAGAGACCCCGTGCTTTGAATGTCTGTTCCAGCTTCTCTATCGATTGCATGTGCGTACGAATGGATAGTGACTCTTCGCTGTCGGGTTGAACAGGATGATCTCGAAAGTACTTCGCTTTAACCATGCGGTAGCCATCTTGTTCCCACGATTCCAGCACATCAAAACGACGTCGTCCAATGACTTCCAAGAAATAACGGCCGTCTGCGAGGGGCTCACATTCTACAATCTCACACTCTGTCCCACTGGAGCAGATTCCGTTAGGAGATTTACAGCATGACTGAATCATGCCAAACTTCCGATTCCCTTCCATAACCTGCGATAGAGATGTGATGTGACGTCTCAGAAGGTAGTAAGACTTACCCTTCGAATCATGAGCCGGTAGCGCGGTTCAAACACATTGAGACTCATTTTCTCGCCTGGGAACAATGTAAAGAGTACAAAGAGTGGCAAAAAACAGGTCTGTTCGTCGATCTCGCCACCAATTTCCTCATTCATTTCGATCCTCCTTCTTTCGTACTCTTCACAAAAGATTTTCGAGGTTATGTTCTTAAGCGTGACATTGACGGGTAATGTACGGCTGACATGCATCACCTGCATCCACACCATCCATTTCTCATGATGCACACACGCACAGCTTCATCTACCGTACGACACATTGGGCATTTATTGGAATGATCGAGGGATCTTTGGATACACGAAGAACAGAAGGAATGACCACAAGGTGTTGTCACAGGCTCATACAAGAGCTTTAGACAAAGCTTGCATTCAAAGTCGTCGGCATCTCCCTCACATCTACCACTACAAGTCACCATCGCGTTCACCTCTATCGTAACCGTCAGATTCGCTTCACCGTGATCGTGGTGGAGTTCGAGATGAAAGGGGCGATCCTCTTTTAACGATGGTTCCGCTCAGTTGCCCTTCGACCATTTGCAAGCACGTCTTGACAGAGAGAGATCTGAATCAGCAACGGTATCGGTGCTGTCATTTGGTCACACCTGAAGTGGTTGACTTGAGAAGTTCCATCGTAAGCCCTCTAGGCACGCGTCCATAGCCTTGTGATACTGTTCAGATAGGTAATATGCAAAAGCGCATCGTAGAAACCCTTCACTGTGATGCGGAAACATCTCCGCCACTTTCTCGGCATCTTTTAGTGAAAGACATGCCAAACGAGAAGCATCCATTCCGTAGAGTGCACACGCATCCACCGAACGCACGCACAATTCACACGCCATCCTACACACTCTAATCTTGGTCATTGTCTCAGCAGTTTGATCATCAACATGGCAAATGTGGCACTTCTCTTGGCATAACAGGTGGCCACGACCGTAGGGCCCGAATTTGGAAATCTTTGAAGGACTTCTGTATAGGCTAACAGCGCCTCGCGGAACTAAAGCCAGACCATAAGACGTGACGCTACAAGAGGCATGGATGGTGGGTGGTCAGGCGACTTACATATCCTGACGCAAACGACGCGTCTCCGCTGCTCAACAAATTCGCCGTCTCGCCACAGAGCTACACATTTCTCAAACGCGTCGACGCAGTTGGTCAGGTGAAGCAGACGTGCTTTTGTGTTTTGTGGTGATGACAACTGTTCGATATTCGCCACCGAACAGATTTCTAAGGCGACACGTCGAAAAGCGCTGCGTTCCGTTGTCGCTCTCTGCAGAACGGGCGCGATGTCTGGCAAAGGCACGAAACGCGACAGTCCATTCTCTGGCATTTCACAGTCCGCATGCAACAGCGTCTGAAAACGAAGGAACCACCACGCAAATACCGATCTGTCGTCAAGATTACGTGAACCACCCGATGACTTACTCAATGCTGACACGATGTTTAATATCTGATGATGACAAGAAAAGCGAAATCTTTCAGCAGACCGTAACGCACGCCCTCGACAACAAACAATCACGAGGGCGTTGCCTGTCTGCATGGACGGATCAGACAGATGCTTGACTGTTTGTTGTTAACACAGATAGAATCTATCCACATGACTCTGCTTCGCCATGCTTCCAGTGGGAGTCCGTCATCACAGAGAAACGAATGGCGTTGACGTGGTCGCGGAATGGATCTTAGAATGTTTGATCTCACACCGCAGAAACATTGACGTGTTGTGATCGTGCTTTTCAGACTGCACAGAAAGGAACTGTCACTTAAAAGAAAAAATGAATAGAAGGCATGCTTTTGGCATAGATAGACATGTGGACAAATCCCTCCCTTTTTAAATGCGTCATGACAATCGGAAAGCAAATGGATGGGCGTACTCTCCCCCTCGGACAGATGGAATCAGTGCCAGGAAGACATCAATACAGATTGAGCAAAGCATAGAAGACCATAATAACAACTGATCTCTAACAGACACTGCTTGAGACGGAACACAAGTACCCAATCGATGAACAGAGATGCCAGAAGGCAGATGGTGCTCTCTTTTGCGATAAGTGGATTGATTGATTATGTTGTTCATCTTCCCCATCTCGTCCATCCAGCACATAATTTTCTCGCTTATTCGTTTTGTTTTTTACACCGCAAAACAACAAGAATCACCGGCATATGCTAACTCTAGTGCAGGAAACCTGCAAACTTGGTTCAGAGACCATCATCATCTACGATCGTGCGCCAGAGGAGGTTTCCTCTTGAATTAGCTTCTCCCAATGCCTCATATTGTCCTTAGCGATGCTTAGGGCCATCTCTGCGAAGGTAGGCACCACCCTTCCAAATGTTTGAAAGCATGGAATGACAAACAACTCAAGGAAGGTTTTCTGAGACTTTGCTAAATTTGCCTGTGCGCGGTCGCACCCCCTTGTCACAGGGAGTTTCTCATTCTTCTCTCTATCGCCCTGTAGGCAGTTTTCTTCGGTAATCATCTCAGACCATTCTCCACATAAGGGCATTGGCCGAAGAGGATTCGAGATATCTGCACAATGCACCACCATCTGCAGCAGCAACACCCGTTCCGACGCACGTAATCTCTTGCTTTTGAACATTCCCCTCTTTACTGGAAACCTCTCGCCAAAGTCACCTCACATATGCAGACACACCTAAGAAGTTCGTCCTACACTTTCCAAACGTAGGACGTACTCACAAGTTTCTTGTGTCTCGCCATATCCGTCGCTATAATAATGGCATCGATATAGTCTCTCATCAGACGGGAGTCAGCCTTCTTCAAATTCCTAAGCATGTCATTCTCTCTAGCGCTGGTCAGGATCTCGTACGCCCGATCTATGTGCATTCGCTCATTTATACTGTCTTTGTATCTCTCAGCCAATTGCGATTTCGTCTTCACATGATATTCGTTATTGACTCCTACACACGAGGACACACAGACTTCATTTCGGGCAAGGCGAAGCCTGTCGTCGCACCAGGATGACACACATCGTGCACAGCGGCGGCCAAGATCATAGCCAGAATCTCCAGTTTGTTGAATTTTTTATAAAAACAGCCGGAGAAGAGAATGGCGCCCACAGATTGCAGAACATCTGCTGCGTGGATTCGGTTATGGTATGCATTCTCTTGGTATTGACGTTCGATCGCCCGAATATAGTTTCGACAGGCACTTCGATCCAGGTTCAGAGCTTTTGCCAGCTTAAAGGCATCAATGAATTCCATAAAAACAACTTCAAGCGAGTGTTTCTGCGTTTGCTCGTCCACTCGAAAGACATTGAAATCCTTCCAGCTCCTAACCTGCACCGCCACACCCTTTCAACCAATTAGCAATCGACACAGATCCAAATAGCATACATCATCCGATTCTTTCCACGATGCCTCTGACGTCTTCTTCGTCTTCTTCGCCATCTAAACAAACAACCACATGTACGTCTCTCTGAAATCCATCTAGATGATGCAGCAAGCAGTCTGCGTTTCCTGCATCTGACTTACGGCGTCGAAGCATCGTCCAAGGAACAACCTGTACCACTGAGTCGGCTTCTGGCGCGTCTCGCACACATTTGGTGATGATGGTCTTTGATGATGGATTGCAGTCCCAGTCGTCGTTGAATTTCTCCCAGCGTCCTGCAAGCCATCTATTGCAGGTGCACGCACGCCGCTGTCAGCCATCCCGTTACGCCCATCTACCATCTAAGGGCATCCCAACACGTTATGAGTACATTGTGAGTGTCTTGTTCGCACAGTTCCTCTTCGAGCAGTCATTCCCTGCGTCATGGGATTCTTGTCCTTCAATGAATTTTTCGCTAAGTTCGCGTCCACAGCCGCAATCGATTTCTGCTCACACGCGTGGATCGCATCGACAAGCGTTGACGTGACGTAGGAAGAAAGAGAAGAATAGCCCACTGGCCTTACCTCGTGACTCTGTCTATCGTCAGTGACGCGCGACTCCTTGTCGAGTTTCGTCGTTCCGCACCCACCAACGATTTGCAACATCAAGCAGCACTCGGCTATGCTTTCGAAATCGTACCGTTACCCTGAACAGACCGTACTAGCGCTGAGTACGTAAAGAGTAGCGCATTTTGCCGCACAGATGCATGCACGCACTTTGATGCACAAAAGAAGCTTTCAACAGAGCGAGGCTGCTGTCGAGGGCTACGTTGTTGAAAGCTCAACGTTGGTTTGACGACAACAAACGGTCAACGGCGTTGGGCGGAAAGAATTAAGTGGAAGGGCAGAGAGCAAGAACCGCGAAATGCGCTGCGGGTGCCGGCGGCATCATAACCGTCAGCAAATAGGGGTGCGGCACCGCGTAGATACTCTTCGGTAAGTCCCGGTCTTTTCACGGTCACTTTCTTATGAAAAAGAGTCACGCGGCTTTCTCTTTTGAGATTTTTGTTGTTTGATGTGACAGGAAGCCCTTCTCTGGAGGCAATGAGGCAGGAAATGCACGCTTTAGACCAGACTCTACGGCAAACGTCAATAGGAAATCCAGGATGCCCAAGGAAAGAATCTTGACGCAGAGAATGCGTGGAATAGCAACCATTTCCAGCATAGAAGAAAACCCAGGGACGATATCGGTCGTCAACAGGACAGATGCACCCGCAGAAATCAAGAGTGACCAGCAGAGGCCTTTATTCTCCAGAAGCGGTGTCGTGAATGGACGTCCAGAATAGTTCACAGCAAATGTCACTATCTACACAGACACCATACATCGCACACAGCAACGTACTTGATGCATCCGTTGTACCTGAATGATGAAATTCACGACGAAGCAGACGCTGTTGACGAGATTCGGTTTGAAACTGCTATCGACGACATCCTGCACATCTGTCTCTTCGGGCTCTGGACTGAGATCCACGGCGCATTGACTGATGTAAATCAAGTAGCTCATGTGAACGGCGAATTGGCCCAGAACGGAGAGAAAGACATAGGGACAGAAGATGTTGGGATGTGGACGGACTTTGGACAGAACAGACAGAGGTTGAGTATTGGACAAAAACAGAAACATTCCTGCAATCAGTAATCCAGAGAGCGTAATCTACACGCAAAGACACTTGCAGAGGCATTGCACAGAAAGGCGCTGGCTGACCTGAACGTCACCCGTTTTGACACCCTGTAGGCGCATGACAGAAAGCGCATAGGCGTTGGCCAGGGACATAAGTCCCAGTATCTTGAACATCTGCACGGTGGATACCAACGTGCTTCGGCCTTGCATGATCAGATCGGTACAGGGCATCACTGATGCCTGCTTGGCAGTGAAGGGTGCTGCCATAGAAGCATCGCCTGGTTTCAGAAGTCCTGGGTCCTCGTTCATTTCGTCCATCAGTTCTGCCATCTTGCGAAGCCTTGGATGCACAGGTCTCCCCTGTCGCTCCATCTCTTCGATCATCCGCACGGCTGGATTGCTGTCCGATGCTGCACTTCTAGATAACAGCAGCAGTAGTTGTGTGAGATGCAGTCCCAGTCTTCAGTCTGACCTGCTGCTCGGCTTGGCTCTCTGCGTCAAAGATCTCTGTGGCTTATTTCTTTCGCCCTTTCGCCGTTGAGCAAGTTTCTTGGCCCTGTCGTATCCAATGAGCCAGGACATCGTTTTAGAGTCATGCATGATGTACCGTTCAAGGACTCCAGTTAAAAGAGCAACGCCGACGTGTGCAGCCTTCAAAGCGCCGACATCATTGGTTCCATCTCCACACATGAGGACCGTTCGTCCACTCTCTCGCAGTGTATCCACAACCTTCTCCTTGTGCTCCGGTGCCACTCTTGCAAACACCTGGGCGACACCTTCAGCAAGGACACCAAAAGAACATACACACTTGAATGAGTGGGAGGATGAAAGAGGAGAGGTTTTTCTTCTCGAAGAAAGGAAAGGCTTCGCCAGTGACGCAGAGATCCCATTCCTCTGTCAGGCTCAAAATGGCCTTCTTGTCCACATCGAACGGAATTCTCTCGGTCTCTTCTGGATTCATCCAGACAAACGCATCTTCCAAGGCTGTCAAAGACTGAGCAGACTCCGATCTTTGATTGTGCAGAATCAGTACTGGACGGGTAACAATATGCACATGCTGTGCAACATTGCAGGCAGTTAATGGCGCATCGCCCGTAATCATGACGAGTCGATGGCTGGATTTCTTCAGCATGAGCAAGGCAGGTGCCGAATCGGATTTGATCGGACACTGAAACACAGCAAAACCAATGAAGCACAAACCCGTCTCTGCTGCTTCCCTGTTGTTCCCACGCATGATCGATTCGTCTTCTTCCTTCAGGTTATCAAGCATTTTCGATCCAATTGCAATGATGCGTCCTCCTTTTGCAGCGTAAGATTTGTAAAGGTGGTTGTAATTTGGTGGCGCGTTTCGAAATCTACTGTGCATGACTTCTGGAGCGCCTTTTGAGACGACGAGATGTGTGATCTCTCCTGTTGAAGGGCGGCAGCGTACAATGGTCGACATGCGCTTCAACTGGGCAGAGAAATGGTATCGGTGCAAGATGAGCAGCTCCTCTGAACGCCTTGGGTGCACTGCCAAGTCAGAACGATAGGACCAGCCAATCGCCTGACAGAAGTTCTGATCATTCAGGTTGACAAGATGGAAAGACTGACCTCGAATGCAGCTTTCTCGAGAGGATCTCCGACAAGTTCTCCTTCCACCACCACCAGAGAATGGCATGCAGCTAGCACTCGGGTCACATCTTCTTGTAGATCTTTGGCAGAGGACGCAGATTCTTCACTGCCTCCAGAACCGACGCCGACGACACCTTCCAAGATCATGGAGTCATCTGTCAATGTCCCAGTCTTGTCAAAACAGCACACATCTACCTAATGCCTCACGCTTTCTCTGCATGATCCGCATCGAAGCGAAGAAGCACCTTTCCAGCAAAAGGGATTCTGAAAGGCTCAGTACAGTAAATTTTCTGCTTCATGAGTCGAATCAACGAGTGATTCACTGCAATGGACAGTTCCATTGGGAGCTCTGGAGGGATGACAGACGTGATGATCATCGTGCAGCTCAGCAATAGACTGAATCGTGACTTAGTGGGATCCTGAAGTCCATGGTACAGTACATAAGCCGACGCCGCCACGGCAAAGCACAGCAAGAACAAGATGAAGATCCCTGTTTCCCAATTATTGGCAGTGACGTGCTCCGTGGAATGCAGAATCATTCCCATCAGATTTCCCTGAGCCGTTTCGAAGCCTGTGCGCACGACAACGGCCAGACATCCTCCGTCTGGACTCCTAACAGGATTTCTCTTCAGTCAATCCTAAGTCATCACTGATCAGGATGAACGCACTTGATGTTTGTTTCTTTGGAAGGGGTGTGCTGGAGACATTTGGTGCCTCCGAACAAAACGTGTGCTTTGTCTCGTTTGAGATCGAGTGACATTTGCGTCGTCATTCCCTCCTCTAAGGCACTGGAGAGCGGAGATTTCCATTGCGGTGTGGATTCTCCTGTGAGAACAGATTCATCGACAATGCATGTACCGTTGATGAGCACCACATCTGCAGGAATCACCGATTCATCATGACCTAGATAGATACCACGTCGGCAGGATAGGAGGACAAATAGAGACCTACATACCTGGAGCAGGACGCCCGATGGAAATGATATCGCCAGGTAGAAGCAGCTCCCCAGGAATCCTGTCCCATCTTTGCGATCGGTAGACGTTCGTTGGCTGTTTGGGAGACTGCAGACTTCTCAAGTGATGCAAGTTTCTCAGGCGTTGTCCAGCAACGGTGCATTCGAAGAAGAACAGCATAAGGAGCGAGAAGACAGAATACATCCTGCAGCACAGTACTGTCCGACACACTTCTCTTCCCACATAACAGCGTACCAGTATTCGTCCAGACACCAGAGACCAACACAGAAGACTTGGAAGACGAAGAATGGAGCCAACACTTGTTGTTTGAGCAGGGATGAGAACTGCGGAATGGAGACTTCGAAGATATTGGGTCCCCACGTCGCCAAAGCGGCAGCCGTATCATCATCATTCCTGAATCCTTCTCGGCGCAAATACCACGAAAGAGGCTCCTAGATCGCATGCGATAATCGGGTAGAAAAAAATGCAGAGTACCTGAACAGGAAAACTGAGTTTCTGAAAAGCGTGCGTCTCGTAGTTGTAGACGTATCTTTGCAGAGCAATTTCGAATCCGAGTTCCTCATAGTGATCTCGCCCCAACGGCTGCCTCTGTAGACATATCTCACTCATGTACCCAGCATCATATGCATTCAGTGTACTCACCAGTCTGCGATGTGTGAGATGCGCAAGAACTGTTTTCGAGGTATATCCTTTCAGTCGTGCCTGCGAAACGATGCGAGCATTGATACTAGATGGATGGGTGTCGGGATAGACCATGACAGCGTTGGCGTCGTGGATGTTCTTGGCCTTCACATATCCCACAAATGCCTTGACGCTCACACTCCAATGGCAAAACAGCACGAGCAGGACATGCAATAAAGCCACGATGCCCAACTGTGCCGCGATCCATAGTGCTGCGTCTCTAAGCACATCTCTCGCGTTGCCTTCCACTCTGAGCAGGTCGGCAGGTTCCTTTTACTTGCGACCCTCGAGTACGTATTTGGCACTGTCGCCTAAACCGATGCCATAGACGAGGGCGAAGGGTAACCAATCCAGGCGAAAATGCGTCGCCCTGCGTTTGAGAAGGCGCACGTGGGCAAGTCCATCTTCTGTCTCGTTCAACGCATGCGACATTTTCGTCGAGCATCAATCAAAATTGCAGCAAGTATTTTTCTACGATCTTTCAATTTGCCTGTTTGTTTGGAACTTAGCATCTTACCCATTCGTCATGGGTCTCGCGTTTGACTCGACCTATGTCAACGTCCTTATCTCGGTCGGACTCGTTATTATGTCGGGTCTGTTCAGTGGATTAACACTGGGCTTGATGAGTCTGGATATCGTCGGATTACAGATTCTGGCAGAGTCTGGTCGGCCAATTGACAGAGAACGTGCAAGTTGTGGCCTCTCTCTGTTGACCGAGGAAGTGTGAAAACAAATGATGGTGTTCAGAGAAAGTAATTCCGGTACGGAGGCATGGGAATTTGCTGCTCTGCTGCTTGCTGATTGGAAATACGATTACCAATGGTGCACATGCGGCGTCTAAATCTGGTGATTGACGAATGTGGGGTGTTGCTTAGCTCTCCTGGCGATTTTTGCGGCGGAATTGACAAATGGGTTTCTGGGATTGCTCATGTCGACGGGGCTCATTGTGGTTTTTGGCGAAATCACGCCACAAGCTGTGTGTTCGCGCCATGGATTGGCCATTGGAGCGCGAACCATTCTGTTGACCAAGTTGCTGATCGTACTGCTCTTTGTGGTTGCATATCCCATTTCCAAGATTCTTGACACTGTCCATGCCACATTCTCTAAGAGATCATCGCAGACGGTTCTGTTGGCTAGGCATTGGGTAAAGAAATGGGGACCGTCTACAATAGAGAAGAACTCAAGACACTCATTAATTTGCAAGTGGACAATCCTGATGCACAGTTGGCGTCTGGGCTGACGCAGGAGGACTCACACATCATGTCTGCTGTCTTGGATTATCGAGTGAGATGTCTGCGAGGATGTTCTGTGTGATGTGACAGGTCTTGTGCAGGATCGTTGTGTGAAGGATGTCATGACAACCATCGATCGAGTCTTCATGCTGGACAGCAACATGCGTCTGACATTTGAGACGATGCTGAAGATCTACAAATCTGGCTACACAAGGATTCCGGTCTATGAAGGAGACAAGAGCAACATCATAGGCATCCTCTATACGAAAGATCTGGTCTTGATTGATCCAGATGATGAAGTGGACATCAAGTCCGTCTTGGCATTTCATGGAATGGATCGCGTTCAGTCCGTTGCCGATGACACACGACTGCATGAGATTCTCTCCCTCTTTAAACGCAGCTGCAGTCACTTGATGATCGCTGTGTCCAACAAAGGAAAATCTCTGTTCGGTGAGCATCTGAAACCTCGAAACTGATAGAGACGGACTTTTGTTTGTGGATGTGACAGTGACAGGTGTCATCACCCTTGAAGATGTGATCGAAGAGATCATCAATGATGAAATCGTCGATGAGAGCGATCGATATCTTGACAACACACAACGACAGAGACCTAACCGTACGGATCGTTCAGACGGGACGGACTTCCTAAAGCTCTTCGGGCATAAGCTGAGGAAACATAAACGTCTGAGCAGGGAAGAGATCTCTGCTGTCTGTGCCTTCCTTAAAGCAATGATGCCTGAATTCGCGGATTTCGCCGACAGTCCCCTGACGGCACTTGTGCAGAGATCTGAGGTTGTTGAGATCGATCTCCCAGAAAGAGCGACGAGCAGCATCGACTTGGATGCGTCCCTCTCGGCAGCTTCCGATGCACTCAGCTACGAAGAACGCATCATCTACCGCCAAGGCGTCCCAAACGAAACGTTTTCCGTGATTCTGCAGGGCCACCTTGCTATTCAAGCTGGAACGGAAAAGTTTCCATCGAATGTTGGACCGTGGAGTGTTTTAGGTCCTTTGTCCCTTCGATCTAAGAGAATGCATCGGGGAATGTGTTTTAGGAGTGATGGCACTGAAGAAAGAGTCTTACGTTCCAGATTTCAACGCCATTGCTACCAGCAGTTGCCGGATTCTGCAGATACGAAAAGATGACTTCCAGAACGCACTGAAGTTTAAAAAAGTTAGCCGGTTTCCTTGATCTGAAAGAAGCTTAGCAGTTCTTGCACGATTCTTTCAGGTTGGTCAGAGTAGCAGTTCCAAACTCCTTCACCGCGACAGCGATTAGGAAAAACCTTGACCACCGCGCTCTCCATCCACTCTATATCTGTTGTCCCATTGTGACATTGTGAAGGAGAGACGGTCGTCTGCGATGTTATCTTTGATTCTGTGCTTTTTTACGGTGTCTGTGTGATTGACGTTTGTTGATGTAGTCTATTGATGTTCTTTCTTTTGTTTGTTGTTTATTCTTGCACAGTCGCATTCGCTGAGGATTTGTGCGATATACCCTTCTCATTCGAAAGATCTGACATGGGAACGGTGCTTTGTGTCTCACAGAGAAAGAAGCATCCGTTTTGATCGTAGTCTGAACAATAGTGTCCCATTGCGGCGGGGCATCTGTTTCGAGAACATTCTGTTGCACGATCATGGTACAAATAACTAACAGCCCACTCTGTGATGCACCATCGTGTAGAAAGCAATGACGTAACCCATTATTCACATCCCAATCACTTATGCACTTGGAAAGGAGACAGAGACGTGCGTCAGGTATCATCACTGTCCTAGTTGATTGATCTGTACGCAGAGTCTTCTCTCATCGGACGTCATTCCATCACGAAGTTTCCCGAATCATCGCGTCGTTTCCGCGTTGTTGATGTAGCCATTCGGTATTCCTCGAAACGTACATACATGCCTTACGTTGCATTGCTGTTCAGGTGACGATGTCTGTACCAGAATGGAAAGGTATACGGCATCTTGACGTTGTCGGATGGACAGCACTGTGAAATGGCTGCTGTACAGGATTGTTCGAATGGACGATGCGTCACAGCGACGGGACACGCATTTCGGAGTTGAGGCAGACGGAAATTGATCCAACAAAGATGGCCTGGTTGCAAGACGTCCTCACCAACTACGTCCAAGATCTCACTGGCAAACTTCGAGAAATCAAAACAGCATTCGAAGAACCTGAAAACGCAGCAATCAGTCTTCAACACCAAGAGGCACTGTTGGAGGAACTGCAAGAAATTGTGGAAGATATCGATCAAGCAAAAAGTGGCATCGACCTGCAATGCATCCTCGCCTTTGAATACCATCGTCTGCAGATCTGCATCTGATTGGAGGACTCCCAATGCTGATGGATATTTTGGAGAGTGGTCACGAGAATCTCAAGTGGAGAGCGGCAGAGGTTGTGGCGACATGTGTGCAGAACAACCCTTCCGTTCAGCAAGTCCATCACATTCTGCATCTCACAGCAACAACAGATCACACGTCTTTTATCCTCAGGCGTTCTTTGAGGAAGGGATCCTACCCAGAGTTCTATCCATTGCGCAGAGCACACACAATATTTGTCGATTGAAAGGATGGATGGCTGTCTCGTGCCTCGTTCGAAACTTTGAACCTGCCTACCGAGCATTTCTCGAGGCAGATGGCTTCGAATGCTTGCTGTCGAGTTTGGATCTTGATGATGTTCGATTGCAGCGGCGGTGTTTGTTTCTCCTTGAGTACCTCCTCTCACAGCAATTGGAACAGCACCTGGCTGATCTGCAGCAGGAGAAAGAATTTCAGAAACTGATACGCTTTATGAGCTCAGAAGATGTGGACGTTCGAGAAAACGCGCTGAAGGTCCTGTGTGTCATGGTCAAGAGCTCTCGGGGAAGAACTTTTCTCCAAAAGCATTCAGCGTTTCGGCAATCTCTGCACAGAGAGGGAGTCGTTTTGGAGAATCTTACAGATGATGAGAAGGAATGCCGTTCATCCGAAGTGCAATGGCACGGCCATCTCAAAGAGGCAGTACTCGAAGATCGCGTCTAACAAACAGAAAACGCATCCACATCTCAGTCTTTCGGTGTAGAATCCTGAAAACGGGCCCCTTCTCCAATACGGCTTGCGTGGTGCACTTCACGCTGTTGTTTTCTTGGCACCATGACGTGTAAGCGACATGTCGAAGACAGGCAATTCCCCTCTGCCATACAATGCATATGAGTGTTTGTCTCCACTGAAGGGGCTGTTATTCTGAATACCTGCGTTTGAGATCTTGCAATGGTATGTGCCCTTGTTGAGTTTGCTAACGTTCTCGATTCGAAGTGTCTTGAGAGTGGCAGTATCCGAAGTTAACTTCGTGGAACCTTTGTACCACTGGTAGTGAAACGTGCCGCTTCCCTGTGACTAAAATCTGGAGAAAACTGCCAAAGGAAAGCGCATTGACCTTTGCCAGGACTTTAAGGACGGCGGCATGTCCCTCTTTGACGCGAATATCGGAGGGAGGTTGTCGGACGATGTGTGGTGGGCTGAGATTTTCATTCACAACTGGCATCGCCCATTCACTCCCACGTGCCTCTTCCATTCTTCTCTCGGCCCGTTGCAAGACAGCAATCAATCCTGGATCTTTGAAATCCTCGAGATCCCCCTAAACACAGATCTGTCTTCAGGATTTGGAAATTCGATATCTGTGCACGGTGTACGATTGCACAGGTCTTCTTCGTCTGAATCAACTTGCGGTTCTCTTCGTTGTATCGCTGAACAGCGCAGTTCAGGATGACCTGCAAAGAACGCTCGTTCGCAGAAAGAGCGATTGGCCACGAACGAGACTTGTATCGAACCGCCTGGCATTGTGCGTATGCCTCTCTGTCTGAGTTTCTCTGGAAGATCTTTCTCTCCGAGTCCAAACGCTTTCGATTCCAGTTCGATGCTCGCACCCATCCATCTATGTTTCCATCGTTCGACACCTGTCGCTGAACAGAGAAGCGCGACGGATGCCACTCTCTAAAAAAGAATGTGAGATACCAACGGGCTTCCAGGTTTGCACATCCACTCGGTGGTGACCGACACGCAATGCCAGCGTGGCATATCCTTCGCAAACCTCCCGGCCGCCTCGCCGGCAGCTGTAGACCTGCCGGCGAAGGGCGATGCCTTGCAATACATAAAACGAGAGGGAGACTTTCAAAAGAAGAAGAGGCCAGTTGAAGTGGCCAGGATCCTCTTCCGTTTCCAACATAACCTCGATAGGGTGTGCAAAGTGCGCCACGTTTCCTGCTCCTTTCACCGTCGATCGTTGTCGCATAACGGTGGAAGATGGAGTACATCCCTGTACACTGTTTGTAGCTACGCGCTTATTGTCAAAGAGATCACTGTCGTGGCGGGCCGAGTATGAAATGCACATCCGCTGCGGCTTTTCCACAATTGCTGATCGTATAAAAACGCGTATTCGACAAAGAGACGACGCTGGCGTCCGAAATGCCGAACAGACTGTATACTGCAGAGCACTGCTAGCCTCACAGCATCTGGCAATGCGCCACCTGGTATCGATCTCCGTCGCTTCTGTCTAGCCATCTATCTGTGCATGCGTCTTGCCTGGTGGAGGAACGAAGGCTTGTGTCATGTGACTAAGCGAAGAAGCATCATGCCACTGTGCTGTGCGAGACGCTTCCATCTTCCGAGTGGGTCTCGTCGTTGACGCGTTTCGTCATGCGACATTGATGTGACAGCAACGCTCATGTTCAGAAGCGCACCTGCGTCCATTCATGCACACGATAGACTCCGAGACATCCTCTCATGGATGCAGGAAGCGTCGACGAGCGATCGCGATCGACAGTGTACATGACCTTTCTTGCGGCGAAAGAGTAGCGAATACAGGGGTCAATGTCGAAAAGGAGACCATAGATCTGAGGCTAGGCATGGCTGAACTGTCGAGAATTCGTTTGGAAACAGAAACTCTTAGAAAGGCGCTTCTTCAACGAGATCGGCGAATTCTTTTGATGGTTCAGTGGCATGAGCTTGAATGCAGTTCTGTTCTGGTCGATGCTCGGTTGCTGTCTGAGAAGCGGCAGAGAGATCGTTTCGCCTTCGGCGTTCTGAGATTGCAACGAAATCTTGTGACCGATCAATGGTTCAATCTCTTTACTCGACAAGCGTCGCGGGACAAATGGCTGCGGCTCCATCACCGCCGTTTTCTGAGACGATGTCCGACCGAGTGCTCGACTCTTCTGAGTATGCTGTTGTCCATAACTAATGACATTCGGCGACAGACCAAGACTCGATCGCCGACGATTCAATTCCTTTGAAGCCATTCGCGAGGATGATGACAAAGAGGGCGGCGGTCGAATGGCGCTTTGGAAGTAAGGATGCTGTAGGCATTCGATCGCCGTCGGTCGTTTTCGAGGATCCCATTGACACGTCGCCGCAATGAGATCGATGGCATCCGTCGATGCGTGTTTGATCAGTTTGCTCAGAGGCGTTGGAGCCATCCGGGGAAAACGGAACTTCATGGCAGCCGCCAACTTCACTCCGTCTGGCCACGACTGCTCCGTTGGCGTCCCCAGCAAACAACACGTTCGATATATCTGGTCCGCCTAAAAACCACCACCACCCCGATACACACGCCTCCTTCTATGAAATCACACTTCGGAATTTCCTGGCAGGAGTGGCCGTAGCGTATAAAGTTCCGAGAGAATCGCGCCCATGGCAAAGATGTCAATGGGCGGTCCATAGTAAGGCGACCTCAGCAACACCTCCGGCGCCCGATACCTGACCAGTCATAGATCGTTCAACGCGTCGTCGAGTGCCTGGCGTCTACCAGCGAGTCGACACGTAGTCGGTGAATGGAGGCCGAGAGCGTATCTCTTTTGCCAATCCAAAATCCGCGATCTTCACCGTGTCCTTCGTAATCAACAGATTCTCTAACCACCTCACATGTCGTCACGTATGTCATACATACTCTTTGATCCAGCGACACCTGGTTTCATGTCGCGATGGAAGTAGCCTGTTTTGTGAATGTAGGCCAGTCCCTGGAATACTTGATAACACCAGGAACGTATGCGCGACTCGGGAAAGTATTTTCGCCGATCCTTCATCATCTGGTAGAGATTGTACTCCTGCAAGCATCTTCGGCCGATTGGCTGTTCGACAGACAGCAATGGTACCATGTGTTCGAAGACGAAATGCAGTTCGTCGTTCTCTCGAATGACTTCTTTGAGTCGGACAATAAAGGAGCTCCTCATGCGTTTCAGCGACTTTACTTCGCGCAGATTCATGCATTCTTCCCAGCAATAGTACTTTCGCTTCATTGTCTTGATGGCAACCTGCTGCTGGACGCGTGCACTCTGTGGCGACGTTTGGATACTGTGTGTGATGACACGCACCACTTCTTGCGTCTCACGGTTCACTGCTCGCCATACACTGCCGTAAGTACCGTCTCCGAGCAGCTCTAGCACGCGATATCTGCATCAGCAGAGGCCCAGTCGTGGAGAAACGACAGAGACGGGAGACTTGTTCATTGCTATCCAAGCGGATATTGCACAGACACGTTCGAGATCCGCCTCTGCTAAGCGCAAAAGTGCATGAAGCGGCGTTGCCGACGACGACGATGCTCAAGTCAGAAACACATCTAAATGCGAGATCGTCGTCGAGAAAGTCAGACAACATAGCCCAGTACGTTCGCGTCCAATATCAAGACCGTTCGATATTTCAGTCAAGCGGATTCCATCAGACGTTGATACTCAATGACACTGCCACCGACACGATACGGAACACCTGTTGTGATCTCACCCCCGGCCTCTTCTGAATCCATACCGCTATCGCCAGAGCTTTCATTGAGTTTGCCGAAACCACCTCCTCCAGGACTGTGGATCACGATGGAATCGCCAGGACCGACGTCCACCTCAGCCTTGCCTCCTAGAAACGAAACAGCGGCTGTGCAAGTGTATGTGCGATGTGACGTCGCGTACCGATGCTGATGACTCTGCCATCGTGGGTCTTTAGCAGATTCAAGCCGGGCATACCAGATGCGCCGCCCAGCAGACCAAATGGACGTATCGCTCTCCGTTCGGATAGAATGCATGCCGTCACTGGTCTCAGAAACTCCACCTGTGCCAGGCAAACAGTCAGTCATATATATACATGCGCGAGCGATTTGCGCCGGGTGGGGTGTCTCACTTCTCGGACGATACCATCTCCTCCACTGTTCTTTCCACGGCCTCCCGAATGGCGTCTCAGATGAAAGCGTCTGAGAACAACGGGATAACGTTGCTCCAAGATCTCTGGATCTGTAATGCGGGTATTTGTCATGTGTGTCTGCACACCGCTGCGTCCATTCCAGTCAGGGCCTGCCCCTGCTCCGCCACCAATGGTCTCGTAATACACTGTAGATGCATCTCCAACCGTGAAGTTATTCATGCATCCCTAACATTCCTTCCCACTTTTCAATAAGAATCGGGAGATGGATGGTACTTGAGATGCAGCTGCAGCTGAAAAAGCCTTCAGCACGACATCTGTCACTCGCTGACTTGTCAAGACGTTTCCGCCACAGACAGCGGCGTTTTCTGATGGACTCAAGATGCTGGATGGTGGCAGGATGATGGTGATTGGCTCCAGACATCCCTGATTCAATGGAATGTCGCGTTTGACCATGCATCTCAAGGAATAGATAATGGCAGAATAGGTCACGGCCGGAGGTGCATTACAGTTGCCCAGGACCTCTGGACCCGTCCCTGTGAAATCAAATTCTGCACTGCCAGTCGATCGATCGATGGTGACAGTGAGATGAATGGGCGTGCCATCGTCCATCTGATCCGAGGCGCTGACAGAACCAATCTCAGGAAGCCCTTCTGACAAAGAGAACCTCTTGAGCATTTCGCGGACCGTCTCTTCTGCATGTTTCCGGATATGATGCATGTATGCGTGTACAACTGCGAGAGAATAAATCTCCATCAATTCGCGGATGAGCACAATGCCCTGATTGTTTGCAGCCACTTGAGCTCTGAGATCGGACAGGTTATCCGACAAACAGCGAGCATCCTTCAGCAGGGCTCGCATCCCGTCTTCCTGAAACAAAGGCCATGATGACGCATTTCAAAGCTGCTGGAGATGCCAGGACCTGAAAGGTGACGGTACCATCGGGACTGCGCTTGACAAGTTTGTAGCTGATGATGTGTGCGCCTTCATCGCTGAGGGACTTGGATTGTGGAGGCATCGAACCCGGTGTCATTCCTCCGATATCGGCATGATGTCCTCGAGAGGCGACAAAGAAAACGATCTGGTCGTTTGAAAAGACAGGAGTGATGACTGTGATATCCGGCAGATGGCTGCCACCAGCCATGGGATGATTAGACACCAAAACATCGCCATCGTGCAAACCTTCTTCGTGGCCAGGTCCATTAACGCCATAGTAGGCTATCTGATATCACGTAGAGCGGCAATGAAAGGGTATCATAAGCGAGATTATACCTGGAATTTGACAGCTTCAGACATGGCTCCCAGATGGACAGGCAGATGGGGAGCATTGGCAACAAGCCCGCCATCTGGACTGAACAATGCACAAGAGTAGTCCAATCGCTCTTTAATGTTGATCGACACCGAGGTTCGTTGCAATGTACGGCCCATCTGTTCAGCAATACTCATAAACCTGCACGCAAGAGTGAATCTCCGTAAGCATGCCCATTTCACTGGCCATTCACCTGTGTGAGAAAATAGCCAACTGTATGGGGTCACTCTTTTCGCCGTACAGATGTGATGGTGCTTTTTGAGCTGAGACATCAATGCGAACATTCTTCGCTTCTGTCAAGAACGCAGTGCATTCAGGCTCGACCACAATGGAAGTGATATCGTCGATGAGCAACGCAGGACCGGAAACGGAACAAAGGGGTGAGAGTTTTGCCATTTCGTATATCGGCGTATCCACGAAACCAGTCTCTTCAAAATAGACCATCTGGGAACCACTTGATTCCATCTCCTTCTCTGCCAGTCACGAGACCACATCACTAAGCCAATCGTTTCTTCCCATAGCCCTTACTTACCCTTTGATGGCGTCTCTTCTGTGGTTGAGGTGATGATTCGCGTTTTCCCATAGGCTCGAACACGGGCATCATCGATGAGGATCTCCCGGTCCAATGTAAAGCCGAACTCTTTCTTGTATCTCTGTCGAAAACTCTGGGAGAATTCTTCGTTCGATTCTTCCACCATTATGGCCACATCTGTTCCACGATATCGCAGATTCAGATAGCGTTCGATGTCGATGGCGTCTTCTTTGAATCCCTATATTCTGTTATGAAGGTAGGCAGTGCTGCACACGACAGTTCCACCTTGTTAAGCAAAGCCTGACGGGCTTTGGATTCGAGTGCATCGAGCTGAGCCATCGCCTGCGAAGCTCTTTCTTGCAAGTCGCCATCAAATGGACACTGCTCCTCATGCACAACATCTGCAACGCCCATGCCCACTGCCGACAGAATACTTGAGTATTTGTGAATAAACACCGTCGGAATGCCCAGAGCCCTGGCCAGAGCACAAGCATGCTGTCCACCGGCTCCGCCAAAAGAAGACAGAATGTGTTTGGTTATGTCATGCCCCTGAAACAGACGATCGATCCATGGATCCCTGTCAAGCAAAGCATGCCTTCATCTGTGTTAGAGCACGGATCGGCCGAGACATAGTTTCATTGGCCACCCTGATGCATCCCATCGCCACTTCTTCCAGCGATTTTGGTGACTGGCCCTGTTGTTGACCATGCCGATTCACCTCTTCTGTCAATTTTTCAAAAGCAGCACAGGCACCTTGCACGTCTAAGGGTTCGTTCTCGTCCGGGCCAAAGATCTTGGGGAAGTAGTCAGGGACAATGCGTCCCAAAACGACATTGGCATCTGTGATCGTCAGCGGACCACCCTTCTTATAACAAACAGGACCTGGATGTGCTCCAGCCGACTCTGGCCCGACCATCAGCATTCCTGAGCGAAAAAAGATGCGACTGCCGCCTCCTGCTGCGACGGTGTTGATATCAAGCTGTGGTGCCTGTATCGCAATGCCAGCTGTGATGCTCTCGAAGACATGCTCATATCGTCCATCGTAGCGAGACACATCCGTTGACGTGCCTCCCATATCAAATCCAATAATCTAACACATCACCCGGCAACAAGAATTGCTGTCTTCTCTCCGACTAACATTGAAAGACCTGCAGATTGGGTGGACACCCTTTCCATTTTGTCAGATTGGCATAGCCAACGTAACCTCCTGCCGGTCCAGAGAGAATTGCCTTGTGTCCAGAGAAGTCCTGTACATGGGCCAGTCCGCCGTCCGACTGCATGAAGAGGACCTGCACGTTCTCCAGACCCTCGTCAAATCCCGCTTTGAATCCATCGATGTATCGTTTGATATGGGGAGTGAGATACGCATCCGCAGCTGCTGTGAATCCCCGAGGCACCATTTTGACCATCGGCATGACTCGATGTGACAGCGAGATCTGAGTAAATCCGATCTCTTCTGCTAACTGCCCGATTTCGATTTCATGATCCGGGAAGACGGCTGCGTGCTTCAACACCACGGCTAGACTGCGGATTCCTTGCTTGAACACGCTTTGCAGCTCCCCTCTGAGCGACTCCAGATCAACAGGTGATGTGACATATCCTTTCTCCCCTGTCACACCCTCCACGATTGGCACGTCCATGTAGTGCCTACGTCACCAGGCGGATATTGTATCCTGTGATGTGACAGCACGGCATTGTACTTGGGATCTGCAAACTGTGCAAGGCGAATTTGCTCTTCGACTTCCACCACCTTCTCGTACAGCACATCTGGGCACCGGATGCTCAGATCAAAGATATCTGGCCGAGACTAAGCCACCCATTCCGTCAAAGGAGGCAGATTGGATGACAGCACCTGATTTCCAATGAAGAGCAGATCGCGGAATCCCTTTGAAACAACCAAAGCCATGCGTTCTCCTTTCCGCTCTAGCAATGCATTTGTGGCAACAGTGGTGCCCATTCGGATTGAGAAAATGCGCGAGGTATCGATGGGGACATCCCTCTTGATCTCCATCCCCAGTTCTTCCTCCAAAATTCTCCGAATCCCTTCAATAGGTGCATCTGCATAATGGCTCGGATCTTCGGAGAGCAGTTTCAGTGTTCTGCACGAACATACATCGATGGATCTGATGTCCCATCGTCGATCACCTGTAACGAGCATCGCCTTTCTTATCTGTCACCTGCAAAGAAGGCGTCTGTAACCGTTTGGAAGATTACCCTTCTTGGCATACCGCTGCAAAAACGTCTGTGAAAGTGCCACCGCGATCGATGCAGAAGCTGAAGTCTCGCATGGCACGCAATCGCCAAACACCACGCGGAGGTCTATGACGTCCTTTTCTCGTCAGCCGACAGTGCACTCGCGGGAGACGATCCACTTTAATGGATATCATTTATGCGCCTCTTAAACCAGTGGTCGTTTCGCTTGAAGTCACTCGCGTTCGGCGTAACGTCCCGAAGTCACACATAGGGTTTGTCAGTGTCAGTCAGTCAGTCATTGTTAGTACAACGATCCCTATGTACATTCAAGCAAGTATGACGCACACTCTGTCAGCCACCGAGGCATCGAATACGATATCATGGAGCAGAACACATTGAAGCTTTTCGGAAGCTTGGATTGTACGACAGATTTAGGGAGAGTGCACTGCACGGCGTATCGAGATACTCTTCTGGGTGTGGAAGAGTCCGTCTTACGGGCGCCGTGACATGATGGCTTCGACTAATCGAACGGCAGATGAGCAAGCGACTTGTGCATCTTCTTCTGAGGCATAGACGCCCATGGTATGCATAGCTGTACCATCCCAAACCACGGCGTTCCACTTTGAATAGTTGACCATGCGATGAATCAAGCCGAACTGATTCCGACTGGATCCAAGAATGACTTTGGCTTCTTCGATGTCGCTTCCGGCAACGGTCTCAGAAATGACGGAAGATACATGGAGAGGTGGTTCATCATTCTGAGAGGATTGAAGGATTGGAACGGGCAGTCTGTCAGAGAAGGCCGATGTATCCAATGTCTGCGCTACTGGACGCTTCAGCGGAAGTTGTGGACCAGCAGGCGTCAACCCCATCCGCTGCTCTGCTGAATCATCTCCCCCCTTAGGCAGTACATTCTTGAATGCACTTTCATTGGTGCCAAATATTGATGCTTGATCCACCGCCTCCTTGACACGGGTACTAAACTACAAGCATTGCAAAACCAACCGATCATTTTACTCAGATGAGATGCGGAGAGTCGTACGGCTGGTGTGGTGATGCTCGGTGTCTTGATGGGTCGCGGCGGTTGATTGGTGGAGTTCGGGGTTGTCGAATTGGTAGCTTTTGCAATTCCGCTTGGCAAGAAGAAAAATGGCGATCTTTCGAAGGGAGATCCGAGATTTTGGATGTGTCCATGTGTTAGATCTCTCCCCGATGGCGCGGGTGGAAACTCTTGCTTGATTTTGGTTTGGCCGGCGATCGCAGGATTCGACAGAAAAGCGCTATTTAGAAACCGCTGTTCTGCTCGATCGAATGCGCGTTTTCCAAATCCTGCTTCTTCATACCGGCCACGCTTGACGGGTACCTGTATAGCTGCGAACTGTGAAGGATGAATTTTCTTCATTGGAGTGCCAGTAAATTGCCGAAAAGGAGTTGGCTTCGGTCGAGCAGCTCCACTCATGTATTTCTCGACCAGATGTGGTGGCGCACCACCTTTCCAATCCGCTTCGGCATAGCTGTCCACACTAGACCACACAGAACCATTCCTTCAGCAGTGTGTGTGCATTGTGTACCTGAAATTCAGTTTTGTATTCCTGCCTCTAATCTGCAAGGCTGCTAAATCAAATGCTCTTGCTGCTTCTATGTCCGAAGTAAAGCTTCCAAGATAGATGTAGCGGCCTCCGTTATTGATTGCCGCCTGCCACCGTTTATTCTTTTTGTTCCAACATACACCACGAAAGCGAGAAGATCGAGTCTTGGTCGTCTGGGTTAATAATGGTTAAAGTGTGTAATGGTCGATATCATGTATAATGGCGATGTGACGTCGTACCTCTGGCGTAGAATTGGAGGTATTCTGCGGTTCTCGCGCCACGTTATCGTGCGGGGCGGGGTCCGCGTTCTTCGGGGCGGAAGTGCTGTTGACGGGAACACTCGCCGGAGCGGTATCTTCCACCATAGCATCATCGGAAACCGTGGTTGGCGTCTCGCAGCCGCGCGTCGCGAAATCGGACGGTGGCTGTTCTATGGGCAGTGCCGTCATGGCTTCGAGCCCGAGAGCATCGGCGCGAGAGGACGTGCAGGCCATTAGGTAATAGGAACCTAGAACAGCGCTGTCACTCACAACGGGGTTATGCGGAAATTGTGAGCCATTTTCTCACGAACGCACAAGGCCGATGGCTTTGAGAAAGAACCACGTAACGTACAAGAAGCGTTTTCACACTAACTTCGTCCTACCGCAACGAAAGTGGCAAAAAGTGATATTGAAAACGATGAACGCGAATGTCGCGTGTCGCGAACAAACATGTTAGGGTCGAACACGGAAAACGGAAAAAAACGCACGCCGGCGTTTAACGTACGTTCAGCGGAAAGGCACTTTTTTCTTGTCGGAGAAATGAGTCTCACTCGTTGCGACGGTCGGCTTCGAAGTGTCACTCAACTCACAAAGACAACGAAAAAAAGAAGAACGCAATGACATTCATGCAGACACATCTTCTTTGTAAAGCATGACTAATCTACACCACAAAAGGAACATTGTTCAAACCCAAGTGGTGGTTCGTGACGGTTTACCGAGAAAAGGAGCGGTATCGAGCAACTCTTCGGCGGGATGGTAGTGGATATTAATCGCCCGGTGCTGCATGTCATCGAGGATGTTGAGTGTCTCATGTAATATCATAGTAAATTCATTCTCCAAATCGCGAAATTCTTTTGCATTTTGTCGGTCAACTGGAGGTAGAGGTGCCACTGTGAAGTCTATAAGACTCAAAGGTGAGCTAACCGACAGCGGACGGTTTTGGCAAACGTACCTCGGTTAAAACGCTTGTCGATTTTTCTACCTTCCAAGTAATGCCAAAAAGCACGCGTCTCTGCGAATTGTCTTGGAGGATTTGTGTATCTATGACGCAGAATGACTTTCGTATTGGATACTAACGGATGGAATTCGTACTGAATTTCGCCAATTAACCGTTCCGAGGCAAAAAGGCATGACTGAGAACGCATGCACACCGACAACAGCAGATGGCATTCGGCAAAGAAGGTGGCAAAGAATGCGTCAGAAAGGGCGTGGATGGACACGCCATTGACTGGCCGTTGAGAAATGGCATACCGGGACCAAATGTCTTCCTCGGACAGCGCGGATCCGACGTGTGATGGCTGACAGATGTGATCCAGTGCCTGCTGAACCTGTTGACTGTACACATCGATGGATGCCGAGGCAAAATTGCGAAGCATGATCAGTGGAATCTTGCCGAAAGCCTCTTTCACAGACATCCACATGGTCTGCACAGACACATCCGTCTCATGCATTGAAGCAGACAGATGTTGTTCATGCTTTGGCCTTCGAGAGATCTCTTTCTTTTATCATCGAAGCATCTTTCTTCATTTGGTCGATGCAGGCAGCTGCATATTCTTCAAAGTGCTGAAGGTCAGGTCCGATCTCTTGGATTCTGTGTATCTCTTGTGCACCCACGCGATCATCAAAGAATGCCTTCCCGGCCTGTAGAGGCAGGCAAGAATGGTATTGGGTGTGCTTGCCAACAGTATCGATGTTTGACCTGTTGAATGCTAAGAAGCGCGTCTGGAGGTCGACAAAGATCGTCTTCATGTGTCTCGGCATTCGATGAAGGACTCGGAGAAAGGACAGAGGAAAGATCGATGCTTGCCAACGTCGTTATTTCCATAGACAGAAGCTCGTCTACGAGGGAAGAGACGCAGGAGGTCTCTTCACAGAAGATGTCTCGGAAAGCATGTAAACTGGACATGGCAGCATCGATCAAAGCTGCACAAAAGGCCACCTTCTCGATGGTCGCTGTCTTTGGAAGCTCTGTTTCTTTCTTTCCTTCGGCAATGGTCTTCATCTTGTCGCGTATTAAGCCTGTAAGCAAGGTGTCGTCCAATCAAGTGAGCTTTGCTGTCTTGCAGGAGTCTTGCTTTCGGCAGTCTTTGAAATGTCTGTCTGTTTCTTGCGAGAGAGCTGACCCATTTTGGTCAATTCCTTCAGATCACGGACCTTCTTTTTGAGATTTTGGATCTTTGATTTGATGATCTGAGCATTTTGATCCAGCCGTTTCTGTTCTTGCCTCAACAACGCATCGCGAGTTTTGAGCAATCGGATTTCGGATGCGTGAGAAGGGATGGATTCCATCAGGATTTCTTTCCACTGGTTGACCTGAGCATGCCAATTCATCTCAATTGCTGCACAAACGCAGCAGGTCACCTTCTCATGTACATGACAGTGAAATTCAGCAAGCTCCTGTTGACTCTCTTGTTTTGTATGACTGGCTGTGTTTTGCAATGCGTCCATTTCGGCCATCCATTCTTCCCGAATCCTTTGATCGACGGTTGGAGAAGAGGAGAGCTCTGAACTCAGAAAAGCATCTCTGATCTCCTTCATCTGCTGCACAAAATCTGTGCAAGTCTCCTCGTGCAATTTCACAAAGCCGGAGTAAAAGCCTCCATCTGCATCGATGTTTTGAATGCGTCTTGTTGCATTCTCAAGGGCAACTGGACTTCGGACAGTTTTCAGATGTTCTTTCATGCCCTCAATTTTCATCACGTCGTCATCCAATGACTGATGGGCTGATGACGTGAGATCCTTGACGGATGACTAAGGCAATACACTAAGGATGAGGATGACACGACCGTTGCGAATTAACCTTGAACACGGTTATACGTGTTTCCCCTGATGTCCGATAGGATTGCACCTTCTGCGTTGCCTGAACAATATTGGACAGCAAACGAGATCTGGCATCCGGAACAGTCGTCTGTCGCAGAAGGCGCGTCCACTCCTCTATGGACGCAAGGTCGTCTCGGAAAGCGGCAGATCGATCGTCGGCAACGCGAGCGATCCTGGTCTCTATAGCCGCTACCGTGTTGCTCATGTCTCTTCCGCAGCAATCCTGAACCACGCATAAGCATAATTGGCAGGTAAAGCTCAAAGACATCGTTTAAGATCCAGAGATAGCACTCCTTGTTTTGTGGGCTTACAATGAGGGCGGCTAAGTCGCGTTTTTGGAGATCTTTTGTTGGAAACTGCCATTCGGCAACGGAAAGAACTTTACGCTGTTTCTCTCCATCCTCGCAATTCATGAATGCCGATTGCATCGATACCCCATCATTGTTTTCTTCGGGGCTCTTCGGTTCAATACATTCCGTTGGGAAGAGTCGATCCATGGTCTGCTTCAGGTGATCATCGTCAAGACCTGACACCTCGATTGTGAAAGATGTTTTTTCTGTTGTTCTATTTGCGATACCACCCTCTTCCAGATCGATTGGAAGATACTCTCGGAGTTTGTCTCGCCACTCGACGATGGATTGATCAGCTTCGGTTCTAAGCTCTTTTACAACACGTTCAAGATCGCCCGACACGGCATGGAACTTTTCTTCTGCATCCAAGATCGACACCTCCATCGCATCCACCAAGGAATCGAGGGTGCTTTCGTCGTTTGCCTCCTTCAACTGTACTGTCTTTTCATCCATGGATGCTCTGTGCGAATCCCAAGCCGCTTTCAAATCGCCATGGATCTGTTTGGTCTTGTCGAGGAAGTCTAAAGAGTAGGTTCTCAATAAAAGAATGGACAGACGGTATTCAAATGTCTGAGCACCTGTGGTGTGGAGCTCGATGGAGCGGAGGCAGTGTTCTCTAGAAGTGGCCATCTCTTCTGCAGCATGCTGCAAATGCTGAGATGTTTTCTCCAAGGCACTGCGCTGATTGGCCAATTGTGTTTTTGATTGAGCGACGAGAATGTCCAAGAATGCTTCTCGATCCTTCACGATACACCTCCCCTCTTCGATTTTGGCCTCTAACTCCGAATCGATCTCCACGAGCTCAAGTCTGCTAACTGCAACATTTTCCAAGAGAGAAGCTTGTCTTTGTCCAAGCCGTTTGGCAGCTTGAACAACGTGGGACATACTACAGAAATGCGATCTATAGATTCTCCGGCGTCCTGAAAGAGGACATGCCTGGCTATCTGCTGCTCTTCAGATGCTGACCATGCCGATAAGATCGTTCCGAAACTTTGGCCCCATGTATGAATAGCGCTGCACTGCAGGCCGGAGTCCATTAGAGCAGACAGTTGGCGCATCCATTTCACAAACGCGCCGTCTCTAGCATGGAGTACGGATTGCGTCTCATACAACACAACTGCCACGTCAGCAGGTGCCCAGAAGTCTTCAGACTTCAGTTGATCGATCATCCGATACACTTTGCTGCACTCGATGGATCGCTCGTGCATGGATTTCAGATCGTGTAATCGGTTTTCCATCTCCTGCAGTCGCTTCTCACTGTCTTCTTTCAGCTCTTTGCAAAAATCTCGAAACTCTTTTCTGTAAAGGCATTCAGGAAGCTCGTTACTCCGCAGGACGCTCTTATCAGGAGTATACCGTGGTGCATCTAATCGCGTTTTGAAGATGGACTGTTGTTCTGCAAAGAAATCTTCTTTCTTTTCCGCCGTTTCGTAACAGAGCGCGTCCATTGTGCAAGCATACTGCTCCAGTACCTCGTCAAGGCGCTCTTTAGAACGAATTTCTAAGCGATTCATGTCCTCTTCTCCGTTCTCCACGGCAATCTTCACTTTCCCTCTGGCAATTTTGATATCTTGCTCATTCTAAACCATCTTCTATCGGTAAACAACAAAGCACGACGATTCGCGAGCCTGGTCGATATCGCCCATCGTTAGATGTCTGTGCTTTTCTTCATCTCCCAACACATTCATATTGCATTCGACTTCCCATACAGCATCGTGCACGATCTTCTCAGTAATTTCGCGGTCGCTCGATACACCTCTTTCGAATTCGGCAAAGCAATCGGCCGTCAGAGAGTGCAGCGTGTCCAAGGCCTATTGTTGTCCATCCGTATGGCGCACACGGATGACATCGTCTTACCGCGTGCTTGCCGCGTTCGATGTTTTTCACCTGTTTGGTGACTCTGATGCATTTTTTCCGAGGAAACGTCCGACTCGGTATACCATCGACTGCGGCAGTACTGTTCGGAATTGCCATTTCGGAGACCGCTTCACCGACCGCGGCATGCCGCGGCTCGACGCTCCCCGTGATCATTCCATGCGTAAAGTAACGATTTTTCAGAACAGCATCTTCTTGAGGTTCCTGTCTCCATTTTTGTGACATCGTCTAGGTGGCAAGAGAACAATGCAAATACTTAAACACGGTATCTCGTTTCTATCGATGCGTTTCTGTTTCCTCTGTCAGATACATGTCTTCTTTGGCATAGAATTCTGACATGAGACGATAGACGTAGCTTGGCGTCACCCCACCTTGATCCGTCAATAGCAGACTGATCAGATCGGGCGGCACAAAATCAAATGCCGGATTGACAACGTCCACACCTGAGCCGCCGAAAATGCGATTCTCTTGCGACGGTATGAACATCCACTCACCACCATCGGATAGATGTGCCAACTCGCCGTACGGAATGATCTCGTGCGGCGATCTGAATTCGTTGAGCAAGAGAAAGGGATCTTGCGGAAAAATGGGCGAGAGCTTGTGCGTGCCGACCAGGACCACAAATGGAACGGAATGGTGTTGAGCGGCAGCAGCAACCATTAGAATACCGCTCTTTGCCATCACACCACCATCTGTCAAAATCTCGTGTCCGCCCACAAACACCTGTCCTCCAAGATGTGACACGTAACGAAGCCTCACAGGGACATGCCTTGTCGGCTCGAGCCATTAGAGCAAAAATGGCGGCGTCTGTAACCAAGGTCGTCTTGATTTCGGCCTCACAGAGTTTCTTTGCCATCTGGTGGCCTACAGCACTCGATATAGAGACGGACATAACGGTATGAGCGGCTCGTGCGATGCCTCACCGTCCAATGCTGGAGCTGCTTCGGCGACAATGACCTCCAGATCCGGTCGATTTTCGTGAGCTAGTGTTAGGAACTTCAGAACCGTTTCTGAAAAGCCGTACGTCAAAACCACCTGTCACCTCTAACTCTCTCACGCACAGGCACAGACATCTCTCACTTCGTTGGCATGGATGAGATCGAGTCCTTCTTGTGCGATCTGCGCTGGAATGTTCTCCAGTTCATCAATCAATTCATTGATGCCATCGATAACACCCTGCTTTCCTTTCCAGTTCTTGCTTTTCTTCACTGTCTTCTTTGACGCCTCTTCCTGGTGCGCCTGGACGCCAAGAGAAAGCAGCGATACTGCATGGCCACCCTCCTTCTGTTGAGGATTCAGATCCAACAACGCATGCAGAGATCGCGTCAGGCGAAATGACGAAGACGACGTGGTCACATCTTCCTGCATACGCACCGCATCTGTATGCCTGCCGGCGTCGATTGTGGGATTAGGGTTACTGTCTGGCTGGAAGAGTTGCCCTGTTCTTTGAGTTCCTCCTCCTCTTCCTCCCGAATCAAACGCAAAACGCGGCGGACAATGTTCCCGATCACGAGTTCTGTCCATATCATCTTTCATTTCCACCATCCAGATCTCTTTGTTCGCAGGACAGACCTGTTGGTTTTGCCTCTTGCAGTTTAATGCCCGTTTTCTTTACGTCTTGAAGCAGAGATGTCGCATCGGAGTAGCGGTTGTGCACGATGACGGTCCTTAAGTACTCAGCCGCCCGTTTGGAAACAGCTAGCGTCCCCGACAATTGTCTGATGGGCAGGCAGTACAGCGCCGCCGCCTTTGAAAATCTCTTGGCCAAGGGACGGAAGTTACCCGCGCTGAAGCTGACTGCAGAATTCGTTCTCGAGTTCTTCGAGCTTCATGATACTACCGACGACGACAACGCGACAATTATCGGGAGTCACGCAAAATGGACGTCGACCCTCGATTCGCTGACGACTTTGACGCCCTCGAAAAGCTCCTGGAGCACAGCACAGCATGCTGTCGGGCAAAGACTGCTGCCGAGACCTCATCAAGTAAACAAACACAGATCGTGCCCGGTATCCAATGAATTGTCAAACAAGACATCACTCCTGTCCCCGTCACGCGTCATCGCACAGCCATACAAGAGACGCACGAGCGCCGACGATTCGAACAGTGTGATGGACGCATCGTTCCAAAGTGTGATATGATCTATCAACAAGTCAGCAATGATCCGTCATTCTCTCTCTGTGATGATCTACGGGATAACAGGCCATCCAGACGAGCGACGTGTTATTGGGATTGAGCGGCAAGACACCATCTACGGCCAGCTGCGATGCACTCCTGGTGAGAATCGCGTTGCCCAAGATCGATGCCATGGAAGAGTTGCATCTCGAGTGTAAAACGAATCGCATTGTGCTAGAGAGCAACGATTACAAACTCATACAACATCTCCCTCATCCTGTGCAGCCAGATCGCAGCCGGGCTTTATGGAAATCCAAAGAACGTGTCCTGGAGATGCGTTTACCGATCTGTTCGACTGATGTATGGAACGAAAGTACTGTGTCGTCGTTGCGTACGACGGATGCACTGTGATTTGATGTGACGTTCGTGTCATCTCTTGATGGATGGGTGGATGGGGCTGTGTTTACACGTGACCTCGTACAATGGACGCTGACAAAAGCAGTGGCAATCAAGCGGACGCAACTTCGAACCGAGATGCGACGGGTGTTCGCGAGCAAGACCGTTTCTTACCTATCGCGAATATCAGTCGAATCATGAAGCGCGGTCTACCCGCAAACGCCAAAATCGCCAAAGAAGCAAAAGAGACGGTACAGGAATGCGTGTCCGAATTCATTAGCTTCATCACTTCCGAGTGTGTCTCGTCGACATGACTTGAACAACTCACTCACCCCTATTATCTTGCGGTTCTGTACAGGGCAAGTGACAAATGCCAAAGAGAAAAGCGCAAGACAATTAATGGCGATGATTTGCTTTGGGCACTGAGCACTCTTGGCTTCGAAGAGTACGTGGACCCGCTTAAGCTCTTTCTAACCAAATATAGAGAATCGGAAACAACGTCATCTTCAGTACGCAATGCTGAAACCCGACGTCAAATAAAGCAAGAACCGAATCAGGTATGTCTTTGACTTCTCACTCTTTTTGAGTGAGATGGATGGGCGTGACTTAGATGATGATGGAAACCGGACTGGCGATGGATGATGTTCCGTACGGAAAATCTGCTTGTGATTTGGATGAAGCCATGCCGGATCTTCATCCCACGTCGACACCTCTGTTCGCAGAATATATGATGGACAACAGACCACATCATCCAACAAGAAACTAGATTCTGTGCTGGTTCAGAAGCTCAAGTGTCCTTCCCTATATTCTTTGATGTCCTAGCGTCTTCTTTGATGCCAACGTGTGGAAAGAAGCCCATCTGGGAAACGGCATTCCCTCTGTCTTGTGACAGCTGCACTGTTTGTAATGTATGTGTCATAAGCGGTTATGTTTACAGTAACATCCTTCTACGATCCGAATACACGAGTCCCTGAAGGCGCATGGATCTCTCCTTCAGACTTCAACTGCTGCTGCTGCTGCTGCTGTTGTTGTTGAAGCTTCTGACGAACAGACATCAAGATCTTTCCCAGATGGTTCTCTCCTTGGCCGTCAATACCGCAACCCCAGAAGGCGTCATGTGGTGAGTCTTCGATGATGATGCTGTCTGCTGTCGACAGAAGCATGTTTCTGGCACCCTCGTGGGACTGGAACTTTGCCAGATTGGCCTCGAACATCACCTCCACTCGCTTTTCTGTCCAGTCTTGTCTCAACAGAGAGGGCTGTTCGCGTGTCATACGTCTTCCGATCTTGGCAGCTTCTTCAGGACTGGTGCTCTCTTTTATCTGCTGCCGAATTCTTCTTGCCAGGGGATCGTCGACACCTTCGTCACGCACGAGCATGAGATGTCCCGTTTGAGATTCAAAGAGGGACACCTGCAAATTTCTGTGCCTGGTAGTAATGTTCTACTGAGGGCCACAGTTCACTGTCTTCGTCCAGAGAAGAAGGGAGTTTTCCATGAGGCCCCACACCGGAGTACGTGACAATGGGATAGACAGAAAAATTAGAAAACACGCCCCATTCGTCCCAGGACTTAAAGAATTTGATGATCGCGTTTTGAGAATTCGTGGATGTTGGCATCTGCGTCCGAAGGAAAGAAGGCTTATGTGTAGTCACACTTTCATGTTGGGTCGATATCTGGTCCACTGCATCGGCCAACGAGAGCAACCCTCCTGAAGAAGGAAGATATCCTGTCAGCATCACATCTGGACCGACCTGCACGCACATCCATTCTGCTTGTACAGCAATATATGTCCTGAAGATAATGGCGGCGTTCGACCTTTTGAATGTCCATATGTGAAATTTGAACCGCCTGCGTCATCTCCACGAATCCAAGTTCCCCACAGGGATTGGGTGCTCTGCAGCCTCCAATGATCTTGGGAGACACAAAAGCCATAACCTTGTGAATGGCCCCCGAAGCAATTGCAGGTGCTGCCAGTGTTCCTCCGCATTCCCACAGCACTTGCATAAATCCGCGTTCATAACAGTAATCCGCCACGTGACTGGGTGATAGAAAATCAAATTCAACGACGTCGATTCCTTTGTCTCTCAGTTCCGCTTGAAACGAAGGTCGGGCTCCGCGCTGTGTCATGACAATGGTTGGCGCTTTATCTAGGTTCCAAAGATTGGCATCGGATGGGAGGTCCATGGTTCTGGACATCACAATTCGCGTCGGAGAGAAGCCCTCTTCGCGACGCGTTGTGAGATTTGGATTGTCGGTGCGGACGGTGTTGCCACCCACGATGACAGCATCCGAGATCGCTCGTGTGGCAAAGACTCTCTGTCGGGCAATGGGAGAACTGACCCACCCGGCATGTCCTGTCGATGCTGCAATCTTTCCGTCCAATGTCATCGCGTACTTTAGCAAAGATAACGGTTTATGCGTCACCACACGATGCAGCAATGCCTCATTTGTCTGCAGGCACTCCATCTCTACTTCTTGGATCTCTGCTTCTGAAGCGTGGCATGGAGCAATACCCAGAACAGCCACATCAATGCCTCGTTCTTTCAACGCCTGGTAAAGGCGTTTCGTCAGGAGGAAAGACAAGATGAAGGGATGACCTTGACGGCGCCATGTCTGAGGTGTGGCATAGGATGAAGCATTCCGATGACAACGCGTTGTACCCCTGCTTCAGCCAGAGCCTTGACAGAAAGCACACCTCCTTCGACATCTCCAGGCTCTAAGTTCAGATAGGCCGTGCATCCAAGTGCATCGATTGTGGCAGCAGCCTGACATTCAGCCGAGACCGTCCCCTGATTCCAGTCAAGCAGTTTACCTCCATGCTGAAATGGCAGAAGGAGAGACACCTGTGCGCGTTGGTGTGTTTCGACAAGAACATTGCCATCCGAATGCACGACCACGCAGCCAGAATACGGATGTGGTTGAAAAAGACCTATCCATGAAATCAATAATAGCCACGTGCTACGATTCAAAGACATTAGGACCTTCAGATTTCTTAGCGACCAGACTCGCTTGCTTGAGAAACTTCAGATCCCTTCCTGCAAGGGCCAAAACGACTACTTTATGACAGCGCAGAGGTTCTTTGGTGAACCTGAGATAGAAGAGGAATGGGAGTTTGTGTTTATCGCCGCCACCTATAAATGCAAAGAGGGTTCTTCAGTGTCCGTTGCGTCTGGTCAAATCTTGTTGCCGCACAGACACGCATCGTCTTGGCCACGTTGAACGCAGAATGCCGCTTGACGCATTCCGATTCAGAAAGGCTGCTTTTTCACGTGGCAGTATCGAAAAGCGTCGATTGTGGTGCAGCAACATGCGTTCGATGACGACGAAATGAAAGTCAACCCACAGTCCTTCTAACAGATGTCACCAAAAAGATGTAAAACGATCAGACGGCGTCCAACAGTTATAGAGTCAAGAAACTGGCTCTACTGTTTTTAGAAGAAGTTAGTGCGTCACACGTTCTCACTCTTTTGTCGATTCCTTCAACAACCGAGCACTGACCGAAGACGTGTGTTCGCGTGCAGTTTCTGTCCGTTGTTGTCATGCGCGAGGTTGGATCTGAGTACGATCTGTTGCTTTCTCATTTTGGCTTCTGTTGTTCGCTTTAGCCAAAAAGCGGCTTTGTTTTTTCTCGTCGTGATGTGACGTTTGCTTCATTCCGTTGACAGCGTTGGTGTGATGAGCTTCGGCCGAGGAGGCAGACGCGGACGTTTTGGAGGACGTGGTGGAGGAGGACGTTTTGGAAGCAATGATCCTCCAGAATACGTCATCGAGCTTGGCGTCTTCGAACATCCCTGTGAGGGAGAGGCCGTCTGCAAACTCGTGTGCGACAAAGTACTGTCCAGCAGTTAACGATCTCTCCCCCCTCAAGAACACCCATTGTCTTCATCCCAGATTCCATATTTTAATGCGCCGATCTTCCAAGAGAACAAAGTCCACATTGGGAGGGTGGACGAGATCTTCGGACTCATAAAGTCTCCTGTACGACACGCACTGTGTGTGAATGACTGACTAGAACACACGTCTGGTTTCAGTTCTTTACAGTGAAGTTCAACGAGGGTCTGGTGGCGACGTCGTATCAAGTGGGGCATAAATTCTATACTGATCCCAACAAGCTATTGCCATTGGAGCGGTTTCTACCGCCTCCTCCCGGCAGCAAACCTGCTTTCTTCGGTGGAAGAGGCAGAGGTGGACGAGGTGCTTTCTCTACCATTAAGCATCACCCATGTATATATCTCTTGTGTTTTTCTACAGGAGGTGGACGCGGTGGCAGGAGAGGCGGATTCGGTGGCAGAGGATTTCGTGGAAGAGGTAGAGGAGGTGGCAGAGGAGGACGCAGATTCTAAGATGTAAGACTAGAGTGTAATCGCGTCGAGGGACCAATCATTGCACATTTGACATCGACATCGCATGATGCCCAACAGACGGGTTTGGTGAAATGACGTCATTAACGTCGATCGTCGCTCGTTCTTCGGCCGCCATTTCGAAGAGGTTCATCGAAGATGGTCGAACACGACGGAGTTTCGCACAGATCTCACTCTTTTCCGAGAAAAGACATTTCTTTAGGCGAAGAAGGGTAACAATGTCATGCGCGATATCCGAGTGCATAAACTCGTTCTCAATATCTGCGTTGGCGAATCGGGTGACCGACTTCAGAAGGCAGCAAAGGTCGAAGAAAGTGTGACCATCCAAGATCACACTTATATGTCACATCAGGTCTTGGAGCAACTCACGGGGCAGACGCCAAAGTATGGAAGTGCCAGATACACAGTTCGTACCTTCGCCATTCGAAGAAACGAAAAGATCTCGACTTATGTCACCGTTCAAGGAGCCAAAGCACTACAGATCCTGGTTCGGCCAATCTCACTCTTTCTATCGTGTAAGAGATCTGTCTTGTCTAGGAAGCTGGACTGAAAGTGAAAGAGTACGAGCTTCTGCGAGGCAACTTCTCCAATACCGGCTGCTTTGGTCTCCCCTTTCACCATCACTCTTTATCTACGACTATGCTATTCTTTAGGTTTCGGCATCACGGAGCACATCGATCTGGGAATTAAGTACGATCCGTCGACGGGCATTTTTGGCGAGAATCTCACTCTTTTTTTCATACCTTACGAAACGGTCGGGTTCTTAGGAATGGATTTCTTCTGTGTCTTGGAGAGACCTGGATACCGAATCACTAGACGACGACGCTGCAAGAGCAAACTTGGTTATCCACACCGAGTCCACAAAGAAGATGCCATCAAGTGGTAAGCCTCTTCTCTAAATGACGTGCGCCGCCAATTGGTATCTGGATGGACGACGGACTTCTCTCATCTGTTCTCATAAGAATTGGCAATAGTAATCGTGCATAGCGACGTGCGATTGTCTTCTGATGACTCCTGCATTACTGTTTTTGCACGCACAGTTTCATTTCTGCCTCCCTAACCGTTGCTGCGTGTTTGGATTCAGGTTTCAGACGAAGTTCGAAGGAATTGTTCTGGCAAAGAGTCGTTGAATGAGATAGGAGGTGCGATGCAAACATCGTTTGCCATGAAGCTGAACGCTTGGACGAATCAGTCCTGCAATTCCTCTAATTCCACGATTCCACACATTTTCTCATCTTGTCCAAAATAAACGCCACTCAGAACAATGAGTAGATTGAGCCGCGAGAGAATTCCGCATTCTGCCAACTGCCTTTGCCCCTCGCCGTTCAGAGCCGACCACTTCTTCGCATAGCTGGCTCTAAGATGTGAGCAGTGCTTGAAGAGAGAGCGCAGAATGGCCGCAGACGAGTCATGCAACGGCCGGTGAATTCTCGAGAGAAGTGCATAGAGCCAATAACAACGCACATCACTTACCGCCTCCATCCCCTTCAATTTCAAAAAAGCTGCGATATGTGCCTTTGCAGATCGAAGAGCCGCCACCTACACAGTCCTTCAAAAATGTGTGCGAGAGTGCAGTGCTTCACCTGATCCAACGCTGCAATGCGCTCCATTTCTGGCGGAATCTCCATCTGAACACACTCCAAACCAGAATCGCCACCAGGATCATGCCGTTCCCCATCTTCAGTAGGATTCAATACCAAAGGCACTCCCATGGCGATCTCGGCTTCATTCTCGTATACTCTACACAACGTCGGGCACGTCAACTGTATCGATGTGTTTGGTCGTGACGGACGTCTCGAAGTGTTTATGCAAGACGTGAAAATCTTTCAGTGTTTGTAGCGTCCAGGCCGTTGTCGGTTGACAGAATCTTGGCGCCTCTGCCACGGACTTCACACGTGGCACATAAGATGTTTGCCTCTCTTCGAATTGTCGCGTATCGATCTCAGAGCGCGTCACCTGTTCACATCTCGCAGCTTCCCAACTGCACCGCCACAGTGTCATGACCCATTCGATATTTTCTGCACCCACCGAACGCGTTTGAGGTACTCTTCTGCCGTCTGGGGCGTCTCGATGTCCCAATCGGGTTCGCCATCTGGAACAGGCAAGGCCTGATGCGATCCGAGATGTGTTCCGCGTCCTTCTGACATGGCGTAAAGGAGATAGATGTGTTACAATTGGATAAATCGTTCAGGAATGTCCCATTCGTCACGAAGCAAAGAAGCCATACGCTTGCCATGCTGACCCTGAAGAACGAGCTCTTGTTCTTTGACGCCTTTGTGAAAGATATCTTGTAGAGAGGTCGAACAGGCGAAGCGCTTTTGCACCGTGGATGCCAGAAATTCTACATCGACCAAGAACGCTTCCAGTCCCGAAATACGTGTTTCAAATTTGTTCCCTGCACGCTTGGCGTGGCGAATCTGAATGTCCGGCAACGTCCCTTTCTTCAAAATCTGCACCAACGAACATCAGATGATCATTTATGTCACTCGAAAAAGAGTGACCTCGAGGGGACCCCGGGAAATACGGAACTGACGATGCATTCGCTTCATGGCCGCTTCTCTGAGCTGAGCTTTTGGCCAATACTCTGCCATCTTCTCATCCTTCTTAAGCAGTCCTTTGAAAAGGGCCTCTCCGAGAACACGATCGATGACAACATGCTGTTTGTCTGGGATCCCTTGATCGAGTTGAGCATGTTGGACATAGCGGAGAGCGACTTCGGATGCCTCTTTCTTTGACAGAACACAACCTGGCTTGAGTCCAATCTGGACCAGAAGCTGACGGAGCTCGCGGCCCATTCTGTACACCTCTTCGATGCGAAGTCCACTCGATGTATCCTCCGTTTTTGGTTGAGACACACGATGTGTTGCATAGGTGCGGAACTCAGTGTATAGATGATGTTGTCTGTGGATGCCTGTGATGACGGTCTCGTTTGAGTACTTATCAACAATGACAGTAATCAGAGGATTGTTTCCGTCTGCCAAAACCTGCAAGAATTTCGAGAGCTTCTTGTACGAACTCAGCTTCGCATCGATGTGGACACCGGGTTGCCTACTCAAATATCTGTGATCGGCAAAAGCCCAAAAGTGCACACGGGGCTGACTTGTATGGTAGCATATGTTTAATCCAGAGCTCTCCTGCGGCCAGAGGAAGATCGTCGTCCTTCACGCTTTTGTGCAGCGCTTGGAGAAAACACCGCTGCAGGAGATCATCCATTTCTGCCTGTTGTTGCTCAGGACTCAGTTCCGCCGGCGTCTCCTCTGACGATTCTTCCTTAGCTGGGTCCTCTGAGGGTATTTCCTCGTCGTCTTTGTTTTCACTGTCTTCTATTGGTTGCTCTGGACAGATGATGGCGGCAGTAAATCCTGGATTTGGTGGATGCATTTCTTCATAGTGCACTGTCATCAGGTCTCCATAGTAATGGATAATGTCGACGAGCTTTCCCTTTCCTGAAGTGCCTTCCGAGGCCTCGATGGAGCTCATGGCGGCGCGGCCAATGGCAAAGGGATAGGGGTTGCCAGGGACAAAGAGTGACACCAGGGTTCCACGCAGAAATCCTTCTTGGAACGGCATTTTGGCACCAGGCAGCATCAAATCCGCGCCTCCCAGTATAAACTTTGACACCGAAAAATGCTTCAAGACGACCATTGGCAGCAACTGAGGTATTTGCCACAAGACTGGAAGACAGGGAATGACGCCATCGTTCTTTGACAGCTCGAGGGCGAAAGGCAGGCCATCGAACAAGTAAAGATGTCCTCTATGGGGTGCCTTAATCCTCGCGACGGTGCACTCGCCTGACTTCAGCGGGAAAACGAGTTCCAATCGATCCTCCGTGAAGCGAGGATACAAGCGCTGTAGAGTTGCCTTCAGCTTTTTGCGGTCCTTCCCCGAAACTTTGTTCTCGGCGTCTATCGTGAAGTGTTTCTGAAACATCCTGATGAGACTGACTCCTCAGTAAGCGAGCCCTGGAGTACGTGATGGATACAACTAATGCGCGTATCCATTGAATCATGCACATTCTTCTCGGGCTCACTCGAGTGCTTGTTGTCAAACGAGCCCATGTCTTTGAACGAACCATCCGCCTCTTTGTCTCCATCGCCGTCGACAGACGATTTCGATCGTCCAACGGTGTCTCTAGCAGACGTCGTGAGCAACGACGACGACCGAATGTCGTCCGAACGGCCGAAAGATGATGACACTTCTTTCCCTGAAGACGCAGCGGCCACTAGGGCGGCGAAAGACCGAATGGCTTTGCGCAATGCATATGGCGATCGGACAAAGCGTCAAGAAAAACTGACCTTGGAGGATTGCGTCGATATGGATGTTGACGTGCTGACGACGGTGTTAGAGCGAAGCTTTCATTCACTTAAACGCGATACCCTTGAATTTTTTGTCGACGCAAGAACGCGTTTCAAATCCCGTGCACTTCACGAACTGAGCCAAGAGCGTCGCGTTGCCGAGCGCAAAGAACATGCAAAGAACGCAGAGGTTGAATTGCTCAGTCAAGAGCTCAAGGAAGAGAAGGGACGAACAGAAAGGCTGATCTCAGCCATGAGTCGAATGGCTGAAGCTGTGGGTTCTGCCCATCGACGAAAGCACTCCTATCGCGTCGTGCTCACCATTTATCACGCATGGGTCTCCTTTGCAAAGAGCGAAAAGGCTGCGAAACACAAAATGGAAAAAGCCTGGCGCTACTATTGCGATACCCGACTGAAACGACGTGCATTAGTTCAGTGGGTCGAACATGTCCGAGAGCAGATCCGAACGTGCGCGAGAGAACGTTTTCAGGCGAAACTAGATGTCGCTCGATCCGCGCTCGAGAATCAGTACAGTCAGAAATGCGCGGCACTGGAGGAGGAGAATAGCAACTTACGGGAGAAACTGAAAACAGAGAGCGAAATGCGAACAAAACTGGAAGAAGATATGCAACAGGCATTTATGCGAGGGGTATGCGCCTTGAATATGGAAGCATTGTCTGTGATGAAACGTGGAATGCCTCCAAATGAGAAGCATCCGTTCCTCAGTGCGACAGATCTTGTCTCGCCGAGGGAGGCAGTCCACGAATCCGATCGCTCTCCTGCTGCTCAGGAATCTTGAACAGACGGACGGTATTCGATAAAACTGCTTGCGCACGTTGAACTGATCGTTGGTGATACTTGTATGAGAGAACGTTTTGGAGATTACGGCATACTCAGGCGAAATCGAATCTGTCCAAACGCGATCGTTATTGACCTCTGCTTGAGATCTTGCGTGCGAACCGCCTGTAGAGTTACCGATATCGTATGCTACGTCACATTGGCGCTGAAGTCAGAACAAGAGTCGATCCGGCCTACTGCAGACGCTGTTGGTCGTCTTTTAATGGGCAAGTCGTGTATCGAATCGTGTGAATTCGTCTACATAGTGTTTTGGTTCGCGGATGCCTCAGTTGTGCTTTCTGGCGTGTGCTCGTTAATCGTAAATGCATTGCGTGGCAGTTTGACGTCGTGTTCGATATCCTCTATAGGCTGCCTGCACTTTGATGGCCGCCTTTTCTTTTGAAAGCACTTCCTTGTTTGTTGAATCTTTGGACGAATCTGCGTTTCGCTTCCTGCATCTTACAACTTAGCGTGACACATCCCCGTTCAGAAAGGCAATCTCACTCTGGATCGACATTCAAGATGTGATCAGCCGTTATGGCTCCCGCAAAAGAGCTATGTCCTCCGTTGCTGGCAGAGCGGAAACTGTTTTCTGGCTTCTTGGGATTGTTGGCAATCAGCCATTCTCCGAGATAACGAATGGCGTCATGTTCATTGCCCGTCGGTTTCTTTTTTGCTAATGCGGTGAGACCCTCTAGCAGAACCGTGTCCAGTTTCTGTCCGACGCTTTGACGCGCGTTCAGGATATGCGTTCCGACGACGGCATCGTCGGACGACGGGATATCCGAAACGCTTTCGGGGAAAAAGAATCGAATCTCGCGTTGAGCCGATTGACAGGAATCGGAACCGTGGACGGCGTTGTACGTCCCGTCCGTTCCACAAGCCGCCCGAATACTACAGACCACAGCGACTCCGCCGTGCACTTCGTCAGGGATACCGAACCTTTGAGGGGCCTCTTTTCTGGCAGCAACCGAGTCGGTAGGACCCATCAGTTCTCTCCATCTGCGAATGGCATCCTTTCGTGCGAGGATCATTGCCACAATGGGTCCACTGCTCATAAATTTGACAAGTTTGGTGTAGAAGGACCTCTCTTTGTGCTCGCGGTAGAAGTCTTCGGCATCTTGCGTCGTCAACTGAGCACATGATCGCACAGATGAAACGCGCATGGAATGGTGCGGTGTACTTACTCGGAGTTCTTTGCGGCGGAGTATAGAGAAGCCGTCGCCCTCAATCCGACGAAGAATGTCGCGCGCGTGTCCCGCTCGGACGGCATCCGGCTTGATCAATGCGAGCGTCTTCTCCATAAGTATGCGCATGTTATTTGAATGCATGTGATTTGAATGTCAGAGAATTGTGCAGAGCGAGCGGAATAGGCGAAGATCCCGAAACTGCACAAATTTCTACTAAGTATGGACGTTACCGTTGTTTCTCTGGACGGTTTTTCCGTCTATCCAACGCACGGTAAACCAAATCGAAGAGAAGAGAGCTCGTAAAAAATAGGCGAAGACATTTCCGACCAACTAAAAACGAACGTACTTCTTCGAAAGGACTGGAAAGAGGACAGCGAGGATCGAGATGACACGCACGCTCGGGCGGCTTGTGGATTTCGTATAGTCGGGTGTCCCCACAGATGACACGGAAATCGCAGCTCCTAATGGTTTGTAAATAGGACGACGGTCACGTCGTTTCGCATCGTCTTACCTGTTTGATGGACTGGTACACGGTTGATGAAGTATCTGAAGACGAGGCGCTCGAAGTTATCCACATCTCGCGCGTTTCTGTCTGATGTCTCTCCTTACAGAATGCTCCCTCGTCGGCGCGGGAGCAGATTGTCTTCCTGATAGACGCGCATCCAAAGATGTTTGATAAGCTTGAAGAGGATCAGGTCTGTCGACATGTGTTGTTTTCAGAGGACAAGATCGCTATGCAGGGCATTCAAGCAACCTCATTGTTTGATCTCACTCTTCGCGTCTGCCTGGACGTACTCAGAAGCCGAGTCATCGATTCGCCCTACGATGAAATGAGTGTGATCTTCTATGGCACAGTGATGGCAGATCCATGGAACCATCTCTGACGCACTGCCGCAGAAAACGAAGAACAATGAACAAGGATTTGAGTATGTCCACATCTTTCAGGAGTTGGACGTGACAGAGGTCCAAAGAATTAAGACCATTGGATCTTTCACAGGCGAACACGCAAACATCTGAATCAAGCATTCAGCTGTGGTGTATGCGATAGAGGCGAGTTTTCATGAGACGATTGGCATTCATGCCGATCCTGCGGCCGTGTCAGCAGAGAGCCTGAAACTTGGTCTGTGGACAGCCAAGGATCTCCTGGACAACAGGTGCTCGCCCACAGTGCAAGACATCACTTGAGATGCATTGCGATATCCAGATGGAAAACAGCGAAGACTATTTTGCTCTTCACCCCCAACAACGATCCATGTGCCAGTTCTTCCGAAGACAGGTCTATCGCTCACAAACGATCGATCTCGTTATGGGACATGTCTTGATGGCGTGCAGAGATCAGATCATGACGCGCGTCAAGTCATTTTCGGAAGCCGGGATCCAGTTGCGGATCTTTGTGCTTCCTACGGACAAGACAGTCCCTTCCACGACTTTTTGGAAGGAAGTGAACGACAGTGCTAAGATTGATGAAGATGAGGACGATTTTGGTGATGATGTCCTGCAGCGACTGGAAAATCTCTTTGATGTTGTTCGGAAGAAATCCCAACAGAAACGATCGCTCGCTTCCCTGCCGCTCACCATCATCAAAGATATCACCTGTGCTGTCAAAGTCCTCGATGAGATCCTTTGCCTCTATCTAATCGTCTGTCATAGCTTTACGCTTTGGTCCGGCCGGCTACAAAAGGAAAGGTGATGAAGCTGGATAGCTCCCATGCCAATGAAGAACTTGTGGCATCGACGGCATACATTTGCAATGACACGGGTCAGGGAATCTCTCTCGTTGTCTGTGTGTAACTAAGTGCAGGAGCAGGTGCCAAGTTGGACAGAGTGGAGCATTTCTGTTATCGACCCGAGAGAACGGATCCAAGTCGCTATCCTGCATTCGTGATGACCCATGACGAGTTAGAAAGCGCAAGAAGACAGAGTTCAAAGCCCGGCATCAGAGTTCTTGGATTTCAGTCGACAGGAGCTTTGAAAGACTATCATCAGCTGTGTCCATCTGTCTTTGTGTATCCAGACGAGAGCAGTCAGAGAGGCAGCAAAGCCACGTGCATCGCACTCCATGAGAGTCTGCTGAGAAATGGAACCATGGCGATCTGTCAGTACCGCAAGACGGAAAACAGCGAGAGCCGTATGGCCGCTCTTCTGGCCCAGCAAGAGACACGCGATCGAGATGGGCGACAGGTTGCATCGCTGCTCAGTGAAAAGACGTCGGAATGAAAGGCATTTCTAGGTCTATCCTCCTGGATTTCACCTGATCGTGCTTCCCTTTCTCGACGATATCCGCTATCCCGAACTCGACCCCAAAATTGTGGGCGACGATTTCTACTATGCAAACGAAGATCAAATCAGCAAAGCATCGGCGTTGGTAGAGGCGACGACACTTGAAGAGGATTTCTCAACCACAGACATCTCCAACCCGCATCTCCAACGCCACTTTCAGATCATCGAGGTCACGATCCGAAAGACCTTTTCAGAATCCCTTCAGAATCAACGATGCTCTTCAGGCTCTTGCACTAGGAGAAGACATCCCAGACATTGCAGACTTCGTGGATGAAACGCTTCCCAGCGAAGAGGCGATGCGAGAGCATGAAGATGCAGTCGTGGCGTTCAAGACATCTGTCTATGGAGCACAAGGCGAGGAGGCGGCATTTCCATCTGGAAAGAAACGCAAAATGGAAAGAGAGGAAGATCCAAGAGTGTTTGTGGCGAAGACGAACTGGAAAGAGCTTGCTCAGAATGATAATCTGGGCAGTCTCACCGTCGATAAGCTGAAGATGTACCTGGAATTCCACAATTTGCCACTGTCGGGACGCAAAGCCGATATTATCGTTCGAATCAAGGCACACATTGCCATCGGGTTGTCGCCTGACGGTTAACTCCTGCTCGATGCACGCGGAGCTGAAGAAGATGAGCCAATGCGCGCATGGGATCAAGACAGATTTCGAGGCCATGGATGTGCATATCTCTTTAACTGTCGGTTCCTCGCGGCGAAGTTGAATGCTCGCGTCGTGAGCAGTTAGTTTTTCGATGGTTAGGCGTCCTCTTAAGAAATGCTGTATGGTGCCGAGCGAAGATCCCTGTGCATTTCAGCGTCTGTCTTTCCACGTTTGCGTGTTCGATGAGGACATGGCTTCTGTTTTAGAAAGATGGTTTGCCATGAAGTGGTTCTTCTTCTTAAGTGTTCTGTTATCTCATACCAATGTCATCGAGGCAGTTTCGAAAGGCTCGTTGTTGCATGGGAGCGCGCTTCCGGCATCTGACCTCAGATTTCATTCTTCGCGCCGCATACATGATGCTCTGACTGCCATCCATTCGGCAAAGGTCGAGCCTCATTCCGCATCAGAAGGCATTCAAGAGAACTTATTCCCTCAGTTGCAAATGCCATCTGTTGCCGAATCCAGACGGCAATTACTGGAGAAACAGAATACGACGTGTGCATGGGATGATGAGACGAGCAGCTGCTCGTTGTCAGGTTCTGCAGTGTTTCGTGTCCTGGAGCAAACAGACAATCCAGTCTCTAACTATCTACAGGACGTCTTGGTAAGATACGACGTGACGCATTCATTTATCCTTCATGGATCTCTCTTCAGAGGTGCCGCCTCGCGGAAGACGAGGCCACATGCAGCAAAAGAGATTGCAAATGGTATGAGGCATTGCTGGGTACGTAAGGTGCGCAATTGTCGTTCTCCAGGAAAGGCTCCAGCTGCGACATATCGCATGAGATCTTTCGAGAGTTTACCTCTGTCGATTGCCTATCGAATATTGCCCATCTCGTAGATGAAGATGCCGGAAAGCTCGAGTGCTCCGCTTTGCTGACAGAGGAAGAGTGTCAGACAGCCGAGCGTTGTATGTGGTAGCAAGGCACACCGCTCTGTTTCGTGCCAAAGAGGCTGTTTACTAGGATGGATTCTTACGCTTCTTGTGTTTTTGATCAATTTCGTTACCACCACGGCGTTCCTTCTTCCCGCGGCATGCCTTACAGTTTTGAAAAAGTGCGATCAAAGTGATGCACGCTTTGATCAATGTGCAGTTGAATGTAGCTCTACGATGAAAGTGAAGCTCGACTTGTGAAGGAAGTAGAAGCGGCGATCGAGAGTGGACGCATCGAGGACTGGTCAGATATTCTCTTGTGGACGCCTGCAGCATTCGAATGTCCTTCGGAGTATAAATCCGTGGTAATAATGCCTGCATCTTTTCTCCCGAGTTTCTCCCCGTGCGCTTGTCTACAGGAATGTGCCTATGTTGAAGCATTCAGAGAAGCTCAAAAAATCGACATCTATTGCCTCAATACCTACGCGGATGCAACACTGAGCCTCAATTGCGGCGGCGACTCTCTTTGTCAACCAACCGGAAATCCAAACGCTCCATGCAAAGTGTCGGACCGCATTCTCTTCAATGCCTCCTTTGCAGCAGAAGAGGCAAGATAGTGTCTGTGCCTGCTTGCTGACCGAGGGTCCATAGGAATCAGCCAATCGAATCGAAGATCCAGAGGCACGGAGTTTCGAGTTAAAAACACTCGAATGCCTTCAGATTCGGGAAGAAGATGAATGCACAGGTGGATGCTTCTATCCCCGCTCCTTGACATTTCCCATTGGACTTTTTTTTAGGAGACTGCACTTGGATCGCAAACGCCAATGCTTGCTCTGTCAGTCCAGTGTGGACCGCCAATAAAGTCTACCGTCTTGTGGGCGACTCAGAGAATGTGGTTTGCCAGTTCTTCACCTCAGATGCCACAAGCAAGTGCATGGAGATAGATTACGCGCCAAACTGCACTGCGAATCCTTCATGTCTGTGGAACAAACGTTCAAGTGAGAAGCCTGCCTTCTTGTCACTGTGAGACAGCGATGGTAGGTGTTTGCATGGCTGGATTCTATACGTGGCTGAAGATCGCCGTGGAAGACTCGCTGATGCAGGCAGATGTGCTGCTGATGCAGGATCTCTGCTTTGGCAGTGAGACCGTGTCGCAGTGCTATGACACAGCACTGTCTGACAACTTGGACGAGGAAGTATTCGTTCTAACAGCAGAAGCTCCAGAATCATCAGCAGCTCAAGCTCCTGATCACGAAACCGCTTTAGATACTGAATCCCATAAAGGCACACCATCTGAAATGGAACCTGATCGTTTGCACAGAGCCATGGGAGGTGATGTGATCGGAGAACTCAGTTTGTAGATTGCTCTCGATGATCTGTTAGACTGGATATCTATTGTTTTTCCCTTCAAATAACGGAAAATAAACTGTATTACATTGTCATCGTGGGGTGAATGACAAGTTAAGAAAGCGCTTTATTTCGTTGTCGAACTGCAGTTGGTGGCATCTCTCTCTCGCCAGAGGAATGGAACCTTTTCATTGTCGCGTGGAATGACTGTGGGCAAGGAAGAGGGAGAATGTCTTCTATCTGACGTTTTGTTCGTGATCGATATAGATATATCTCCTGCCTTTTCTCAGACTTCGGCAAAGGTTATTCCACAAGTCAAAGTCTACATAAATAATGGATGTATCTTGAATGTCAGATACTATCTGAAAGTAGCTTTGTATGGAAGACGCAGAGACAGACGTTTCTTGTTGATGATTCTGTTTGACAAATCTAACCATCAGTCCTTCTATGGGTCGTTTTTACTGGCGCACCCAGTAACCCGAATCTGCAAATTGCAGAGCGAAAGCTCAATAGGTTTCATCACGAATTCTTATTAGAAGGCAGATGAAACAGTACAGTCAAATCGAATCAGGACATCTAATTCGATCCATCCCACATTGCACCCACTCTACGTGACAAGTCTAAGCCATGCAAGACATCGCACTGTCTTGGATACTAAGGCACGAAAGACAAGAGAGAATATTAAACGGGATGTAAGCATGCATTATCGTCTAAACAAGGATCCTTGATGTCAGAAGAGACACAGCGTGAGGTGCGAACGAATATCATCTCCTCTTTTCCCTTGACCTACCTACTCTTCCCTCTTTGGCGATACACGGGACATAATCGTGGACACTGTCACAAAGCATCGTTACTCGAGAGGCGTCTTCCATTTGCTATATTGCCTTTGGCTTTCTCTCTCAGTGTCCTGATCTGCTCCCTTCAGAAGACCGTTTGGAGAAAACAGTCATTCTGAAATGGATTTGGCGGAACGGTGTCAAATAAGAACATGATGCATTCATGCCGAACCTTCAGAGCAGCCGTTCCGTCTCAGCGACGGCTTTCAACACGGCCACAGTGTTCCCGAGTACTCGCCGCTCATCAACGACGTGCTCAGCAAGGCGAGACGCCAACAGAGGGGAACAAAGGACTGCGAGAAATCATCAAGTTCTCCACAACGACTCCTTCAAGAGGGCCCTTACTAGTGACCCACTGTTTCTCAGAAGAAAACAGAAAGAATTGGCGGAGCATCTCTCTGCATACGAAGACGACGTGGTTGAAGAGAGATTGGCAACCGCTTTGCACGCAGAGAATCCAAATCCACATCGTATGGCACAACTCGTGCCCGCTATCAAGATGGCAAAAGTCTCCTATCTCTCTCGATGAGCCCCTCGTGCATCACCCTCTTCATCAGGGACGACCTGTTCTGATTTTTGAGCTGCATCGTTCTTTGCTGCAAGAGAACGGCGAAGTGGACAGTCTGGCAAAATTGGCACAGCGATTGGAAATGGCATCGGCTGACTGTTTATGTCTCTCAACGGATCGATCCAGTTCAGAAGGGCTGAAAGATCTCTTCACCGTTTCTAGATCTGTCAAGATTCCTGTGCTGGCCAGAGATTGGTACATCCATCCCCTTCAGGTGAGGAGCCCTTCATTCCTCCCAATACAGCGATCGAAAGATGCCATGTCAGATTCTTGAGGCGAAAGAGGCGGGCGCTTCTGGCGTCGTCGGCATCATCGCTTGCGTCTCCATTCATGGAACGCCATTGTTGAGCAGTTTTGCTGCTGCAATCGGCATCGATGCCCCTGTCGAAGTGCTTTCCTGTCCATTCTGCTCATAGCTTCCTGTCAGCTTCTCAACATCTTGCAGGTCCTGAATCTCGGTGAAGTGGAGGAAATGTCGAAGCATGGTGTCCCGATGTTCTGTTTGAACTGCTCCGTTGGGTTATCCCTCTCTGGAATCGCAGGAATCACAACGGATGTCACAGAAGGCATTCTCCGCTCCCTTCCCTTTGACACCGTCTCCGTTGTTGGCATCAAGAAGATCAAGGAAGTTCGGAATGCAGCATATGTATATCACAGATTCAGCCGCCCTTGCATAGACCATCTGTTGTTCTTAGGCAGGAGCTGATGCCATACTGATCAAGCATACATGCATACCGCCTGCCAGAGACGACTTTCATGATTTCGTAGGGAAGATTCAGTTCCTGACCAGCGGCGATGACTGAGCGTCTTGTCACGTCGTTTAACGGAACGAACATTGTAGACGCGAATTGAGATGGCTTATGACAATTACGACCGCGTAAGGCGAAACGCGACTCTCGGCATCCACCCAACAATGCGTTGCGTTGTGTAGAGGGTCGTTATCTATCCCGCCTATATTAACAAAGACAAGACACGGGCAGAGGGTCGAAAAATCAGTGCCGATAAAGGTGTGACTTCTCCTGTGTCGACCGATACGGTCACTCTTTCTCGACAGGGTGTGAGAAACCGTTAGCGACTGAAATCTATGATGTGGTGAGTTTCTTGAAACTGCCATGCGAAATAGAGGTAATATTCAGTTTTGCTATCCCCGTCCAATAAGGTGCGTGTGGGTGTCTGACCTTGTAGTTGAACAAGTCCTATTCACGGGAGTGGTGGGTTCAAGGCCGGGTACGTGTACAGCTGAAGGCAGACAACGGCAAAGCATTCCATCCCGATATCCCTTCACGCAGAGAGCTTCTCTTGAAAGTGGCCAGTCTAGTGCCACGTCATCCAAATCGTCAACAGAAGGCACAGCAAGAGAAAGATACGAAAGCCACAACATCGACAGCAAAGGGCAAACATCACAGTGGAAAAGGCAAAGGAAAGAAAGGAAAGAAATGACGAGACACTCTGAAATCTATGCACTGCACAATGCTGACACGATGTGGAGGAATGGAAATCCCGTTTGGTGACGGAAGTGACTTGTTTGTTGTCGCACGGGATAGGGGGTTGGTTGTACGAATACCATCAGATGAGGCGTTACAGACAGGCAGGTTCAACACATATAGCACAAGTCCATGAACAGATGCAGGACATGTGGCCTATCGATGGTTTATGATGCCGTCAGAGGTGTTTCTTTGTGAGAACGCGATTTCAGGAGAAATCGCGATCGGGGAAAAGCAGAGGGGCCACCAATGTCCAGACGTAGACGAAAACGGTGAAGAACTGTGATCCCATCTTCACCCAAACAGATGTCCAGCTCACACCTGCAGACAAGACATCTCACTCTTTGCCCAATGCATCTGCATGAAAGTGGGTACCGATCGCGACATCGACGTTATCGTTTGTTCCCCAATCGGTGAGCAGCATTGCCACATAGAGACTTGCCAAACTGAAAATCAAATGGAAAAAACTGTAGTTGTAGGCGACAGGCTTAAATTCATCGAGGGCTCTTTCATCTCCTCTGGATGTTCTCTGTTCAGCAGGTGCTGTTGACTTGCCATCCAGTCCAGACGATGTCAACTGTCCCTCTTCCGCAGCCATCAACGGTGCTTGGTTTTCTCCTGAATCTGCCATAACGCACGCACGCACACCTTAGCAGAACATACCTCATGTAAGTGGCCCGTTACCTGAACGTGTCAGATTGAATGTTCCCGTGTTGGATCCTGCACGAATGGCCGAATAGACGACAGTAATGAGTGTCACACAGAGACCGAAGAAAATGGATGTTCCTTTGGCGGCATCTTTATCGGCCATTCCGTTGCATCCGTAGTCATTCGGTTCACTGGAGAGCGCCGTAAAGGCCAAAAATCCACAGTAGACACTGACGGCACTGGCAGGAAAGAGCGAACCATTGGGAAAGAAGCTCATGATGGACATGATAGTGAAACCCACCGTCGCCAGCAATGTCCATATCAGCAATGACACATTCAAAGAACAGGATCCAGCACCGGAGGGTTTGAAGTAATGGAAACCCAATCCCAGAAAGGTCGCATGAATGGCATAGAGTACGACGACGGTAAAGACCATTGCATAGGTATAGATCTGGCTGATTTCGGATTGTTCATACCAAGCATCATTCAACATGCACACAAAATCGATGAGAATCAAGGTCTGGATGACCAGGAAAGAGGCAGAGCCAACACGGGACAGCCATTCGAACCAGTGCATGTGTCCAGGAATGAAGAAAGGCAAAACCAGACACAGTACCCATATGATGCCTTTGATGGGCCAGTTGCCATGCTGCACTTCTTCATGACGCAGATCGTTTTTGTATCTGGTGTTCAGAAGCAACAGCGACATTCCTGTGAAGAAAATCTGCAAGGACAGGACGTGATATGTGTGTCGCTCTTTTCATTTGTGCGACGCTTACAAAATTTCCAAACGTCATGCGATAGACGGCCTGGTCACCGTACCACACGTCATCGTTGTTCTTGTGATAGTGTACACCTGCAGACGCTGTTTTTTGGTAGAGGGTCGACAGGCGAAGGCAGACCTGGCACTAAGTTGACCATTTCTCGAGCATAGTCGCGCATTATCCATGCCAATATCATCGTGGAGATAAAGAGGACCGTATATCCGGCCCTGGCGCTTCGTTGCATGACATGGTTATGGAGACACTTGCATCCTCCGCAGAAAAGGACGGAGAAAAACGTCCCTACGCAGGCACCGGCTGCAGCAAACATTTAGCAAACGTTATCGATACAGTGAAATGCACAAACATACACGTCAGCGATGCGGATCCTTGACACTGTGATGTGACGTGTGTGCGACGATGGGTATCGACTTGGATCAATGGATTGAGAAAGTCAAGAAATGCGAACCACTGACCGAACTGGAACTCCAGTCGCTGTGCGAATACGTACGTACGCGCTTCTAGATGTCCCTGTTTGCGAGACGGGGCGAAATTAGGTGAAAGACATACTAATAGAAGAGTCCAACGTCCAACCTGTCAACTGTCCTGTGACTGTATAAAACAGACTGCCTCACACAAATGAGATGACAGCTGGCATTAGGTATGTGGAGACATACATGGCCAGTTCCACGATTTGCTGAAGCTGTTTGAAACGGGAGGCGAAGTGCCAGACACGAGTTATATATTTCTGGGTGATTTTGTGGATCGTGGATACAACAGCCTAGAGTCCTTTACACTACTCATGTTACTCAAAGCACGATTTCCAGCACACATGACATTGCTGCGAGGAAATCATGAAAGCCGACAAATAACACAAGTCACACATTGCCAGTACAGCTTCAGTACAGCAGCGAGATATGTACAGGTGTACGGCTTCTATGATGAATGCCAGCGGAAGTATGGAAACGCCAATGCTTGGAAGTACTGCACAGACGTGTTTGATTACCTCACGCTATCTGTCCACCCATCCTATTCCTGTGGCTATGGTTGCTGAATCTGAGCATCTCTTTAGGCGATTATTGAAGGACGTGTGATCTGTGTTCATGGAGGTCTATCACCCGATCTCAGAACCGTCGATCAGGTGGATGGGCTGTTCTCTCGCGGCATCTCCGTTTCCACTGTTCGTTTGTGCAGATTCGTCTGATCGACCGGATCTGCGAGATCCCACACGACGGACCTTTCTGTGATTTAATGTGGAGCGATCCCGAGGAGATTGACACATGGGCTGTCAGCCCTCGAGGCGCGGGATGGCTGTTCGGAGAGAAGGTTGCTGCCGAATTCAATCGCATCAACAGTTTGGAACTGATCTGCCGAGCACATCAGCTTGTTCAGGAGGGACTCAAGTACATGTTTCCTTCCGAAGAGATCCTGCAAGGAAACACAAATCTGGATCGACTTCAGTACGAACTTGTGACGGTGTGGTCTGCTCCAAACTACTGCTACCGGTGCGGCAATGTCGCATCGATACTGGCTTTCGATGAAAAACTCAATCGGACGGAGAAAGTCTTCACAGCAACGACAGAGAATGAAACGAATCAAGTACCAAACAGCGCATCTCGGTACTTTCTCTAAGAACCATTGACGCGTGCTGGACTGCTGTTTTGTAAAAAGGATGGCATTTAAATCTCGCATGTATCTGAAGTCATGCAACGGCAGTACAGACGACGTACAACGTTAAAATTTTATCATCCCATTGAACAGGATATTCACAGTCCTGGAATGGAAACGCCATTGGTGGTGAAGTTGTTTGCCCATGGATTGCCAATGTGGTCCAACCAGTTGTCCACTGGCCCCTTTCCAGTCGCTGCTGCCTGTGCAAAGAATCCGAGAGTGGCCACCATTGCCAGGCGACCGTTTTTAATCTCCTTGAGTTTGAGTTCGTCAAGATTGCCTCCCCTGCACAAGCACAAAGAATCTGTGCAGCTCCGAATGCAGATCTTGGGGTGGCAGACTTGGCAAAACCGAACGGGTCAAAGACACCTCCCGGATAGGCGTTTTCGCCGGATCCTTTGAGAAGACCTTCTAGTCCGACGAAGGATCCAGGCTCTGCCTGACTCTGAGGTTTACGGAAATCCATCCATCGCTTCGTCTCTACCCAACCCGATAGCAACAACTGAACCATGAGCAGCGCCGCTAGAGACAGGGACGATACAATGTGTTTTGGATCATGCAAGGAGACATACAGAAAGGAATCCCTGATCCATCGATGGCCACTTTTCCCGCTTCATACCACTCAGGTGTGTTCAAGATTCCGATCTTTGTCAAAGCCTAGAAAAAGAGTGAGATGTGATGTGACAGATGTGAAAGAGGTGTATAATTGTACGGAAGGGATGAGCATTCCTGCCAGTCCCATCATCGCCAAACGTCCGTGAATGATCTCTGCCTGTACATACCATTTCAGCGCTGCGGGATTCTTTCCCAGGTTCAGGGGATCATATCCAAAATCGCCAATCAGTCTACAGACGCACGTCACGTCTTTCTCCATCGAGATCTGCGATGCAGCTGAACGCACTCGCCCTTCAGATGAGCAGGTGGGGTGATTCCGGGTATCCACAGAGGACGATTCGCTGCCATACATGTGACGTTGCGACTCTGAATCGCGACAGCCGTGAGGAAGAGTCACGGAAGATGGTCGACAGACTTGTCTACGTGTCGGTGCGAAACAGGGTCGCGAAGAAGGAGCGGAGACATACATCGCGGACGCCATGGCAGACGATCAGAACAAAACGAAGAATGCGTAAAGGGAGCGAGATCGCAGATTCGACAATGGTCTCATCATTTAAATGCGTTTGTCGGCCCGTTAATTGGCAACAGGCTGCGAGATCTGAGCATCGAGTTTCTGCAGGAGCTTCTGAGAATAGCTCGGACTGTAATGCATAACGATCTCCTCTGGATACTGACGGTTGATGGTTTCGATAACATCCGTCAGCGAGGAATCGGGTGCCTCCGCCATCTGCTGCAGCAAAGCGAGGCCACCCGAATGCACAAAATGCGAACGTCCCTGCGGGTCACTCTCAAGGACTTTTGACAACTGTTCCAGTACCGACTGCATCAACGTGTCTTCGACTTTCCTGTACATAAGAGGGCGTCGAGGAGATGAGGAGAAGCTGAGGACAGACTTGTGCACGAGGGCTTCGAGTGGTGGCATATATGTCAGCTTCATGACAATGGTCCGCAAGGTTTGCTGGCATTTGGTCTTGAAATCTTCGGACGACTTCTCGTTGGCTTCCCAATCGACGAGGTCGCTCAGAATTCCTGAAAAGGTAGACGGGTGATGATCGGCAGAGGGCATGCGATGATATGCCTGTGACAGCAACAGCTTTTGCGTGTTCTGAGCTGTGTTTTCCGATTTGAGCCAGGGTCCAGGTCGCGGCGCCCTTTAGGACGTCTTCATCTTCGTTTCGTATGACATCAACAAGCGGCAGCACGGCTTTCTCGGCAATGACAGTCGACGCGAGGGTCTCGCTAAAGGCGGCGACGAAACCGATGGCCATAACACCCGGTAAACGGAAATGGCCTGGGGCAACGCCTGGGAGTCACGACTGTCATACTGCTCTCTGAATACCTTCGCTATCTGTGATGTGGTCGACCAAAGCGGCGACGCTTCCTTGACTGACCACAAGCTGTGCCAGTTCTGGAGTGTGTTTACAAATGTCTTTAATCAGGATGGCTGTCGTTTTCTTCACGGACTCGTCAGGAAACTTGAGCGACGTGAGCATCTTTGGAAAGATCTGCATGTCGACCACTGTCTCTGCCAAATCCGCCGAATGTCTGGCGATGTTCGCCAAGAAAATAAACGCCTGTGGATAGCACAAAAGATCTCTCTTGGAAAAAGCGCAATGCCTGACGGACATACCTGTCGTCTGAGTTTTCCCTCGGAGTGCCCAATCCATCGAGCAACATGCGGAACGGCGCCGGCATCCACGACGAGCTGCGCCAGTTCCGCGCTGTGCTTTGCGATGTCGCCAAGTGCCGAAGCAGCTATTCTCTTGAGTGAATCCTCTTGTTCCTACAGCTTTGCCGATCATGCAGATTCCTTACAGGCATTGTGCCCTCGAGGTCTACTTGGATGCAAACAACGAGTGGCGGAATGACACGAGCATCGACAACTTGTTGTGCCAGATCTGGCTCATGGGATGCAATGTATCCCAGAGTCCACGCCGCCGCTTCCCTCACGCTCCAGTCCAGATCTTCTAAGCAAGCGATGAGCGGACGAATGGCTCCCGACGCCACAACCGTTTGGGCCAAAGTCGGAGAATGCCGCGTGATTGCTCTTAAACAGTTCGCCGCCGCTTTCTTGGTATAACGGGTCGGCGCATCGAGAGAGGCAACGAGCAACGGCAAGACGTCGAGATGGACGAGAGCCTCTGCTAAACGATCACTCGCATGGGCAAGCCGTCCAAGTGCCACAGCTGCGCCATGTTGGATACTATAATGCATGGGTCCTGTTGTGCCGTGTAGGGGAGACTATCGCACCTAGGGACTGTGTCGATCAGCAAGGCTTTTAGGATACCGAGGGCGCCTGCTTTCTCCAAGAACTCGATGTTCTGCAGTCCATAGACGTTTTCAGGGTTAGTTCTGCGATCACCATGCGCTTGCCTGTGGCGCCTTGGCCAATTCTCCAACAGTCGTGACAAAAACCAATCGCTCTTTCTGGAATTTCTCGAACGCGAGAAGCACAGGACGCGCCGCCATGTACAGAAAAGATCTTTCAAATGACGCTTTACATAACGTTCTGGTCAAGCAGCGCCATTTCACGTGTAAACACAATCGGCCATTCCGAGAAAGCGCCTCTTCTCGTAGTTGTCGCCTCAAAGAACTCGATTTTTGGTTCGAGCGAGCGCGAAATAGGATGGTCTGCATCTCGGTCGACTGAACAGCGACATCTGTCTCGAACAAGAGATGCGTCGTCGATGCAACGGCGTTACTCTCGACGATCGACGTCGACCAGGGAACGGACGCCAGAACACTGCTTGTGGGGCAGGAGGACTGCGCCGTTCATCGATCGATGACTGAGGCGGCGGTTCTTCTTTGGAGATGTCGGCATGTTTCAAGATGTCCTGCAGTGCCGCGTGATCCAGGGTGGATGAATCCTGGGTTCGGTGTTCTGTCAGAATGAGTCGTTTTCGGACCGCAGGGCGAAATTTCAAACCCAAGATAAGGAGGATGGATAGAAGGACGCCAGAAGCGACGAAACCAGTATTCGCGAGAGCCAAAGGCAGACCTGTAGGCAACACACATTCAGAACAGATCGTCCAGCTGCAGTGATAGTTACGGGAGTGGGGGACGTTTGGGCGAATGACTGCTACTGCTATAGCGATGCTCGACATCGTTAGGGCAGATAGGGTGGACGAACAATAGGAGATCGTGGCCATCAGTCCCTCATTCAATCGGAAGTCCATGGCATTCTGTACTGCCTAAATCAGAGCGTCGTTGTGAATGTGTTCAAAGACACAAACGATTACGTGCAGCGAGATGGGCGCTTGTGTGATCAACAACAGAGGCAATGCGAATGGCGTGTAATCAGGATAGCGATAGTAGCAGCCAAGAATCACAGAACACGACAGAACGAGGCCAATCAGCAGACGATTGCCAACAACCAAGAGAGAAGCAAACATCTGCCATATGCAACCGCAGATTGCAGACACCCCTTTGTATGAGAACAGCAACCTGTTTGGCATCGCCCCAAGTTGTGGGAAATGTGAGGCCAGTAGCCATGAGAGCCAGAGGCCGATGGAGGGCAGCCGATGTCCTTGTGATGACATGCATCTGTAAACACCATCTGTCTCGTTGTGTGGCATACATAAAGATCACTGTTTACTGTCGGTGAGAGGTCTTGATTGAGGAGATTGATGACGAAGGCAGCTGCTGTCGCCCAGAGAACCGGCTGCTGAAGGACACGATGAAGAGCATCTGTGAGCCTTCCGCCGCCGATCTGGACATTCCTGGCGGCTTTCGCTGCCTGTGTCGCTCCGCTGACGGCATCTGCACATTGCCAAACATCCAAAGGCGATATAAGTTTGTTTTTAGCCCAACGCCCTACCTGAACAGAAAACAATCACTCGTGCTATTCACACTTCCAAACTGCCGGTTACTTGCATTCTACCATCGCTGAAGGTTCGGATCCCGATGCCGTTTCTATTCCCATCTAGCCACTCACCTTCGTAGAGACCTCCCTGCAAGTAGACCCATCCAGTGAGTATTCTCTCGATTTGTCTCATATCTGACAGCGGGGAAGTAGTAGACACCACGGCCGTTTTTCTGATTAGCTTTCCACTCTCCTTCGTATGTTGCACCGCTCTTGTACCTTATGAGTAAGATGCGTTCGGAGAAGATACCAGGGAACAAAAGACACTTGTAAGATCCAACGCCTTCTTTGTTCAGTCCATTCCACTGACCGCTGTAGACGGAACCGTCCTGATGCACATAGGATGCCGGAAATGCAGGTCCAGCTGAGGCAAAACTCAGATACGACAGCACATGATCTACAGAAGCACATTCAGCTTCCTCGTGTTCTTACCGTAGTTTACCAGCAAAGATGTTGGCAGCGTTGAACAGAATGACAGACTGTAAACCGATGTATCCAAAGAGACTCTCTGCCAGAGGGAAACTCCACAGAAGCGCCGATGAACCCACAGAGCATCCTACCCAATCGACACTCACATCAGACATCAAGCAATGTGGGATTGGACCCATAAAAATGGCACGCTGTCTGGCATGACTCCGTTGAAACCACATCCTGTCCATCGAAGAAGCGAGATGGAGGATGTTGACGGCTAGGAGAGTACCGGGAGCTGACATGAGAGGCAAGATTGAAGAGAAGGCCACTTCCACAGGCAACGAGACTCAACGATGTCCATCTCCCTTGACTGACACTCTTTGGCCCAAATGCCAAGAAAACGGACTATCGTACGCGCAGAGGGATTGCAGGACAAGTGCAGGACAGGTCACCCAGGAGACGAGCTTCACCGCCGCCTGTCATCTCGCATTCGGTATTGAGAGATAAGGATCAGAGACATGAGGTGTCTATACGTTGGCGTCTGCGTCGTCCGCAAACTGAAGGCGACGTAGCGCCAAACCGCTGAGGAGACAGCAAATATCTTGCGCCAGCGGCAGCAGAGCTTCCATGTCTAAGCAACCACCACTTAGCACGCGATCCGTCACTTCATTGCACTGTTTTCTGTTCGGCAAAGCGGTCGAGTCGGTCACCGTCCTTTTCTGTCTAGCCGGAGTTCTCTATCTTGCGAACATCACAGCAGGTGCCACTGCTTCACGTAAAAGGTCATCCTGGTGTTCGTCGGTTTTTCACGTCGGTTAGCATTGTTTTTAGGAACTGCCTTTTGTTGTTGTACACGAAAGAATTTGACTCCGTAGTGATGAGTCCTCCAAGTCTCCTGCACGATGAGATCGTCCGTTTCGCCGCCAAGATGACACCATTGCCCGAAGAACATCAGCGGTGTGAAAAGTTGATCGAAGTTCTTCGAAAAATTGCTTATGAAACGTATGGACGCGACGTTGAGCTATCTCCATTTGGCAGCTATTCCAATGGACTGGCAGCTCGGCATTCAGATTTGGATATCGTCATCACTGGATTACTAAAACCCGATACACCTGAAGGCTTTTTTGGCCACAAACAAGTTCTGGTCTGGGAACTTCTTGAAAAATTGGAACAACAGATAGTCGTCTGTCCAGCCTTGCATGTAGTGAATGTTCAGTTTATACGTCATGCGAAGGTCCCGATTCTCAAAGTTGCCTTAGAAGACCAAGTGATGATGGATATCAGCATCAATGACGAAACATGTATGCGGGCCGCGAGCTTTGTCTTAGAGAAGGTTCGACGGAATCCTGCTCTGAGACCACTCTGTTTGGTCCTCAAAGCCATTCTCAAGGCTTATCATCTGGGAGAGGTACGGGAAGGTGGACTCGGAGGCTACTCCCTGACGAACATGGTGATGGCCCATGTGCAAGAAACGGTCAAAACTGGTCGTTCTTTGCACGATTTTGGAGACCTCCTCGTTTCGTTTTTTCTTCGTTTTGGGCATCAATTCGATGCAGAGAAACAGGCTGTGTCTGTTCGAAAGGGAGGGGTCGTGCCCAAGTCGCATGTGACCTCTGATGCTTACAGGAGTCGCCCTATGCGACCAATGGGCGCATCACGACGTTCATCCATGCGTTGGTTCATTGAGAATCCCATAACGGGCCGCGATGTTGCACAGGGATCCTACAAAGTCTATCTCATCAAGGATCTTTTTACGGCCGCCTATGCAACTCTTAAGTCCGCCAAGAAGGAAAGCACAGATAACATCTTTCCTGAACTATTTGATCTGAAATTTGGCAACACGAACTAATCCATCCATAAACACATATCTATGGGGGTTCGATCTTTGTACTTATTGTATGGGTCCTCCTCATGTTGACTCTTCCTATCCTGTCTGTTTGTCAGTCCTTCCGTACGTCTGCGGTTTGTGTTGGGCGGTCGATATGTTTTATGTACATGTACACAATGTAGTCCGAGTGAGATCTGTCGCCCTTCATGAATATGCATCTCGGTGGGCCTCTCCGATGAGAGTATGATGAAGGTTATGAACGCATCAGAAATTCTTTTTTCAAAGTCGTTGTATGGTGGTTGGTTGTTCAATCTATTGTTTTGGGAGAAATTCCTTGATGGGTCTGATAGAAGCCGTTAGAGTCAACTAGAATGGTATGCTGCGTTGTAGCCAGACACATATCTCATACCTGTATCTCGCACTTCCCCATACGTCATTCTGTTGTATCCATTGCCTCGCCTTCCGCCTCTTCTTTCTTTGGATCTTCTGTCTCGGCGGGAGCTGCCTCAGTCCCGGCTGCAGCTTCGTCTTGTTTCTTCGCAGGCTCCTCTTTCTTCGGAGGTGGTGCGGGTTTTGGTTTCGACATAATGGGTCGACAGAATCGCTCGACGACCTCTGCCTTCTTCGAGATCTCTGTGGACAGAACGCAGGGATTGTCTGTTTTGAGCAGCTGTTGTTGCATTTGGAGCTTTTCTGATAACCACTTCACCGCTGCTTCACACTCTCTGATGACCTTTTCCTTCTCTTCTGCATCGATATGTTCATATTCCGCCACATCCGATGTTGCCATGGCGATGTAGTTGGAACACAGCTGATTCAATATCTGTGCTGCAGCGGGACGTGCATTGGACTCCGACAGTCTTAACTCGATCGGATCGCCCATCTTTTTGAGTTCTTCCAGCTTAGCCGTGTAAACACTCTTCGTTTGATTCTCCCCATCTTCGTAAAGCCAATCCTCCGTTGCCTCCAAGATCGGTGGAATCTTTTCCAGCTCCACCGGCTTTGCAAACTCTGCAAGGTCTCCAGAAAGCCGACTCCGTAGAGAATAGACATACGATTCGACGGCATTTTTCTTCTCCTGGGTCTCTTCGCAGAGCTTGTCCTGGGCGGCCATTTTGCCTTCCAACTCGAGGTAAGTGTTCATGGTCTCGGTGTCCAGTCCTGTATCCTTTTGGATGGTAAAGGGAACGTCGAATCTCTTTATTTTCATCTTTTTCTCCACTCGAGGAGCAGCTTCTTTTCCATCTCCGTTGGAAGCCGCCGCTTCTGCTCCGTCTGCTGGAGCCTTCTCACTCTTTTCATCTTTGGTTGGTACTTCGACTGGGACTTCGATCTCTTCCTCTTCGACCGATTGGACAGAATCGATCTCTAACAGGCCATGGATATTGATTCGGACTTTCACTTTGATCTTCGCTTTCTCAGCGCCTTGTGGCACAACAACGGGTCCAATTTCATAGCAGCCGACAGTTTTGTTTTCGCATGGAGGCAACAATGTATCATCTGGGTAGGAAGCTGTAATACGAAACGGCTCAGATCGGAAAAAAGTGAGAAGCTTGGTGGCTGGATAGGGACTGTTCCGTTCAAAGACAAGACTCTGTGTAGGCTCACCGTCCTTCTCCCATGAAAAGGCCACAGCGTACGGCTGACAGTTCATGATCTCAAATTCCTTGACTCGAAAGACGGGACTCAACATTGCACATTGTAGGGCACATCCACGAGCGATGCACTCTTTTGCATTCAGTGTCCGACTGACAGGTTTCTTGAAGAACTCTTCGACCAATCGTTGAACGGACGGAGTACGAGATGCCGCTCCAACCACTTCCACAGAACTGATCTGATCGATCGTAATTCCTGCCTCTTCCAAGGCTCGTTCACAAGGAGCCACCACCCTATTCGTCAACGACTCTGAAAGAGCTTCAAATTTTTCTCTTGTGACGTGACTTGTGAAATCTGTATCTTCCATCAAACATTCCACACTCATAATGGCTTCACTATTGGTGCTGAGCATCTTCTTCGTCTACACCATCACATTCTGAGGTAGATTCGAAAGACGCAAAGTTATGCAGTGACCTTTTCTGAACTATTTCTTAGTCGGAAGCAGGCTTTGGGATTTGACAGGACATCGAGTTTTGTCTTCTGCTTGAATTCCTCAGCAAAGTGTAGAAAGAGAACTTCGTCGAAATCGCGTCCTCCTAGATTCCGATCCCAACAGTTGGACAGGATCTTTAACTGTCCTTTCTTTAGTGAGACGATGCAAACCTAAGAGACCATTCATTGCACTCCACCGTCATTTTTATCATAGTACGCATACTTGCAGACTTGTGTGACCCAAGTCCACAAATACAACATGAATCGGATCGGTCTCGGGTAAATCGCTCCGGAAGATGCCATAGGCCAATGCCACGGCGGCTGTATCATCCATTATTTTCAAGCAATTCAGCCCAGCAATGCGTGTGGCATCCAGCATTGCATGGCGCTCTTTTTCTGTGTAGTACCCAGGAACAGAGACCACGCAATCTGTAACGCCGATGTTCGTGTTGTTGGTCACAATTTGTTTCAAATGGACCAGATTCATGGCAACGATCTGTTCAGGCGAAAAAGTCGCCACTTGATTGCAGTACTGCACCTGAACAAGACATCCACCATCTGGCCCCTCCTTGACGGTAAATGGAAAGCGCTGGAGATCCGATTGGACGTCTGGACTGCGGTACATCTTGCCCAATAAACGCTTCAACTGCGTCAACGTGTTCTTCGGGTACATTGTCTGCTTACTCGCCGCAACGGAGCCCATGTAACGCTGCTCATCTCCGAAGTACACGACGCATGGGGTCTCACGTTTCGCTTCCGTGTTAAGCAAGACATCGATGCCACGTTTTTGCGCCAACGCCACAACAGACGTGGCATTACCGAGATCGAAACCGACGACCGACATCTGGTGCAACTCTCCAATGCCTCAAGTCGATGGCTGTCGCTCACGTCTTATCTCGACAACACGAAATTGCCAGAAGTCTCTCGAACGTTCATTAAAGGAAGATGACGGAACGGCAGTGTCTGAGAAATGAACTGAGGGAGAGTCTGTACCGCCCATTATGGGGAGCGAAGAAGCAGTCGCCGGCTTCGCTTGACGGTGTGGTGCGCTGCTTTCCGAGTGAGACACCTGTGGGACCTTTGACTCGACCCACTGGACTCTCCCGAGCACAACAGCTCGTGGTCTTCGATACTCTCAAGATCATCTGCCTCCCAAGCTTCTGTCACAGTCACGGAGGCGTGGTTCGACATTAAGTGCATGAAAGTTGCTGAAAGAGAGGGATCGTTTGGACTTAGACGGTGGATCGGGCGTTTCCACTGATCGGGACAGCGAGATGGTGGTCAGCATTGCTTGCGCGGATAAAAGTGCAGAAATGCCTGCAGCAGGCGGGATCGACATTTATGGACAAAGTGCGGTCGTGATGGGACAGTCACCTCTGTGATGCCGAAGTGCGTTAGGTCAAGAGTATCGGCATTGGCGAGAACTACTCCCTGAGTCTACGGACCAAAGCACGCATTGGAAGGTGATTTCGACGCAGCATTGTTTGGCAAATGCTGCAATGATAATGGCAGTCGCACATCGATTGAAGGAGTGATGGAAACGGATGATGCATCGAACGTGCGGCATCTGTTCGCCAAACATCCTGAGACGATGCGTGGAGAGATGCCGGATCGATGGGAAGGCATCGGTGGCAAAGTGGAGGTGGTCCACAAATTCGATCCCTTCAAACTCTTCATCAGCTGGGCGTTCAGAGAGAGATTCCACACACCCAACTCCTCTCTCTTGCTTCCTTCTCTTCTCTCAACGGAGATTGTGTCCAACGATCTGCACAAACCCTTTCATTACCGCCTGGGCCTGCATCAAGTCATCCCTGATCTGCTGTCGATCTGTTTGCACAGCGATGGTTGGTGCAGGTTCTGGATGTCTTTCCAAATGCATCAGATGTTGAGCATGACAGCAACAATGCCATCTACTTTCAAGGGGGCTTTGGGTTGGATGGTGTTGCCACATTGCTGCAGTCGCCAAGGGCGAAGAGAGAAACAAAACAGGATCGGCTTGGACAGATGCGAGAGGGAAAGCTGAGCGGTGTGAGCTTCGATCGCTCATTCTCAGACACACGTACCAAAGAACGTCGTCCTGGTGTCCATCCATCTTCCTCGACGTCTGACACTTCCGACAGTACCATCCATTCCCATCTGCATCCTCCGTCTGCTGAAATGCTGTGCTGTATGAGGCAGTCCAGCCTTTCCGTCTGCTGAGCAGATTTTGAAAGACCTCCAAGGACACACCTCTGCTCTTCAGAAATCGTCTGAGGTTCTTTCCAAAGCAACCGAGGATGTAAAGGACGGGAAACTGAAGAGATGGAAGTCTCGTTTGGAGAAAGGACTGTTTGGAATCAACAAAAGAGCACGGTATCATGCCTTTCTCCCTCCAGCCCATCTCAAAGTTGGAGGACTGGCTGGCGTGGTGGCATCCTTTGGATTTCATAAAGATGGTCTGGAACGACCCCTCTTCGTTGAGAGTGGTCCAACGACGCCCTCCTTTCGTCACTGGAATACCATGAGATGGCGATCTGCCGTAGATGATCATCCCATCAAGTCTTTCTTGGGATGCAGCATCAGTGCTCAACTGGGACGCATGCGTCGTCGAATCTTGAGCTTCACTTCTGCCTTGGTTCAGTTTGAATGCACGGTGCCCATCATTACGGGACAGGCTTCGCTTCCACGACGACTACAGAGCATTGCTGCTTCCAGTCGACGCAATCTCATGATTGGCACCGTTCCTGTGCGTCCTCTGGTCAACTTCTCCTACACTCAACAGGCAACACAGCACAAACCAACAAACATGAATGGTTGCCACACAGTTCGCGTTCTCGTAGGTTTTTGGTCCTGTTCGAGCAAAAGTCGACTATCGAGTCGGTCTCGAATCGTCAATCGGCATCGGCAGTATGCCGAATCTTCATCCAATGAATGCTTTTTACAGGCAACTTCAGAGTGTGCGTCCGTGCATCGTTGATGCTCAGTATGGTTTCGACTTTGTCGTTCCCGGGACACAAGGGGCTGTCAAATTCTGCGGATGGTATGCACCTTACAAGAAAGAAGCGATGGCAGAACTTCGTCTTTTCTAACAACGGAGAGATGATGACCAAACACACCCACATACATGCAGCATCACACGAATGTGTACCATCTCTTTTTACCATAAACAAACAGCGTGAACGTTTATTGTTGTTTGACTAGGCGAGAAGGGAGTAGATGTATGCAGCGAGGGCCAATAGGATCACGATGAGTGTTATATCAAAACAGATGTTCGTACGGCGTCCCATTTTTTCCAGGACGCTTCGCATTTGCTGATTGCGTGTCTTGATCTCTCCCTTCACATGGTCCAATTGCTCCTCCATGGTATCCAACACAGGTTCCTGGACTTCGACTTCTTGACGCATGTCGCGTGCAAGATTGCCCAGTACACCGACGCCGCGTTCAATGCGATTCAGTGCCTCGTCTTGACGTTTCTTCGATTCTTCCCATTCGGTCTCGAGTTGACGCGTCTCGTCTGTATGTTGGAACTCTTCTGGTCGCACAGTCCCTGGTCCTTCGAGGCGTGTACATGTCGAGGGTCGACTGCAGCTGGCGTCGCTGCGGCGATTGGGAGCAACGACACGAATTCCATCAGGTATCGCCTGGATGGCGTCGGCGAGTGCTTCCAGTGTTCGCTGCCGTTCGCTTACAAGAACAGGTGTTACGTTCTTGCCTTTGCGTGTTGTTTTCTGCAGCTCCGGGAGACGCGTTTGGAGCAAGGCATTTTTTGCGCGGCGAATTTCGGCGTTTTTGGCGGCGACCGTGGCTCGATTCTTGAGTTCTGAGACTTCTTCAGCCTGACGTTCCAGGTCGCGAATTTCGGATTCGATACGGCGGACATTGTCATCGAAGCTGCCGGGTTCTGTCGATGTTCCGGGGTGAGCGGCGAGCGGTGCATCGAATTTCTCGTATTTCTGAAGAAGATGCTCCGTCCGGCACAGAAGGTCGCCAATCGAAGTCATCCCCCGACGTCAAAATGAAATGCGCGCATCACCAATGCAACAATTGTCGCGTCCTTCTCTCCACACGATGTCTATGAGGTCATAGCGAAGACGACAGACAGCCGTCAGCATCAGCCGACTCTGCACGAGATGCTCCATCTTGGCCAACAGGCGCTGTATGGATGCATAATGTTTATGTGTTTTGAGATATGGGATTTCAGAAATATCGATAATGATCGGGGTGTGAACATCGTGCGAGAGGCAGTCATTGCGTGCCATGTCGATGATTTCTCTGTAAACGCCTTTCGTCTGAACGCAAATCGACGCGAAACCGCGTGGAAGAATCGCGACAGCGACGGCGCATGATCATGTGCTTTACTGGGAGTCGGGATCTGTCTACTGCTGGCGAGCGACGATCGTCTTAGAAGAAAAGGAGCTTCCACATGAAAGCAAACTCCTCGACTTTTCTAAAAGTCACACTTCTCACGCCATCTCGGTCACAAACAACACGTTGTAAATTCTAGTGGAGCACAAATCGCCGGAAGTCATGGCATTGAATCCGAGAGGACAACTTCCAACGTTTAAAGACGGAGATGTCGTGCTAAACGAATCGGGTGCCATCGCCATGTACGAGAAAATCAGTATCCTGAAAAACCGCTTCTCCCGTCGGATCCAATCGAAAAAGCAAAAGTCTCTGTTGCACATATACCCCCTATCCTTCAATAGACATTCGGGCTTAGGTGTTACAACAACGCTTCGAAGCCATCGTAGATACAAAGCATCGGAACTACGCCTATTATCTGGTAGGATGTCGATCTGTTAATCTGCGAAAAGCATCTGAATCTTGTAATAGATGAAGGATCCAGAGAGTCAACAAGCTCAACAGCAGATTGAAGTAATTAGAGTATCATCCACCGATTGCAGCATCCCATCAGGACTGTGTAGTTTCCAGGGAGAAACGGCTCTGTGGGATACATATCTGGGTACGCAGAAATGCTTAGCAACAGACGCATTCAATTTAGCTGCTACTGTTCTTTGGCAATTGGTTCTGTCCCAAACGCAACGTGACGCTAGATGCGATGTTGGCGCTGATGCTCTTGATTCTGGCAAGGTTTGGAATGACGTCTAAAGACTATCCTAACATCAAAAAGTACTGCGAGATGATACGGGCAAGTACGGATCTCTCTTGTTCGTCCTTTAGCTGTGTATACATTCAGGAGCATCCATCTGTGACGAAGACCTCTCCTCCACACTTGGTTAGCGCCGAGCCTACAAACTCTTTCATAAATTTTCTGTAGTCTTAGATCTTTTTTATTTAGTTTTAAATGACAGTCAGCAATAGATACATTTTGGTGGCAGTAGTATGCGATCGAGCTTCTTAATGGTCTCTGATCCCTGCAGTTTAAACTGAGTTGATCGAACACAACTCTAGCAATCTGGACTGGGATGCATAAGGGACTTCCTATTTCGCGTTTTCGACGTGTTCTTTATCGCAGAATACATCGTCTGCTGCATCCATGACAGGTTATTTAGAGTCGGGCATCCTACGAACGACGTCGTTAAAGAACCCATCAGATTATAATCCACTTCAGCTAAGAGGCCGGCGATTACATCGTGTAAAAAAGAGTATCCTGTACACAGCTTAGCATGTGTCTGTACAATTGCCAGAAATAAGATGGTCTAAACAGCTTAACATGTGTCTGTACAGTTGCCAGAAATGAGATGGCCTAAACAGAAAATCCCTCTTTTTATTAAACAAAACTGACAGAATGTGATTGATTCAGCACTACATCATCAAGGTTGTAAAAACTAGTTGACACAAGTCCAGCTTTTTGAATGCCCAAAAGATAAAAACTGGCACAGAGATATGCAGAAACGCCATATGATTATTCGTGTGGAGGTTATTAATAATGTCCCACAACAACTAGAATGTATGCGGTCAGCTCGATAATATATTGTCTGCTGCTAGATGTCAAATCAAAGGCTGCTGGATGTCATCTTCATTAAAAGCTGTCCTCTGCTTGAGGCTTCGGAATATGCTGTCTGCTGCTGGATGTCGAATCAAAAGCTGCTGGAGGCAGGCTTGCTTCATCATGTGTTGTCGGATGTCAGTCAAATCATTGGTTGTCTGCTGCTTGAGGCTTCGGAATATGCTGTCTGCTGCTGGATGTCGAATCAAAAGCTGCTGGAGGCAGGCTTGCTTCATCATGTGTTGTCGGATGTCAGTCAAATCATTGGTTGTCGAATGTTGGATCAATTACTGTTTGCCGACTGGAGGCTTCATCATATAGGTTGTCTGCTGCTGATGCCGGATCACAGACTGCCGGAGGCTTCGTCACAGGCTTTCGTCTTTATCATAGGCTCTGTCGGATGTCCAATCAAAAACTGTTCGCTGCCGGAGTCTTTATCACAGGTTGCCGTCTTCTTCGTAGGTCATCGATAACACATCAAATCTTGTCTGCTGCTGAAGGCTTTATTGTAGCCTATCAGCTTAGTCTGTCGAATGTCAGATGTCGAATCAAATCGATCGGATGCTGCTGGAGGCTCGATCGTAGTCAATCGTCTTTATCTTCGGCTGGAGGATGTCAAATCTAAGGCTCGATCATAGCTAGTCGTCTTCATCTTCTGCTGTCAGATGTCGAATGTGGTCGATGGGATGCTGCTAGAGGCTTGATTGCAGTCAATCGTCTTCGGCTGGCGGATGGCAGATGGCACATCTAAGGTTTTCTGCTGTTTTTGGAAGCTCGATCGGATGTGCTGGAGGCTTCATCTCAGTCTGTCGGATGTCAGATGTCGAATCTGAGGCTTAATCATGGACTGCTGGAGGCTCGATCGTAGCTGTCATCTTCATCTTCATCTTCATCTTCATCTTCGGCTGTCGGATCTGAGACTTGATCGTGGACTGCTGGAAGCTCGATCACAGGTAATGGTCTTCATTTTCGACTGTCAGATGTCAAATCAGGCTGGATCAAATGTTGCTGGAGGCTCGATCACAGTCAACTATCTTCGTCATCGGATGGCAAATGGCAAATCTAAGGCTGTCTTCTGCTGCTGGAGGCCGATTGGATGCTGTCGGCGGCTCGATCGTAGCTGTCATCTTCATCTTCATCTTCATCTTCGGCTGTCGGATGTCATACCAGGCTCGATCAGATGTTGCCGGAGACTCGATCGTACCAGTCGGATGTCGACTCGGATCGATCGGATGCGCTGGAGGAGTTATCGTAGTCTGTCGGCGTAGTCTAAAGGATGTCAGATGTCGAATCAGATCGATCGGCCGTTTCTGGAGGCCCGATCATCGTTAAACGTCTTCGCTTCGGCTGGCAGATGTCTAATATAAGGCTCGATCGGGTGCGGCCAGAGGCTTCATCGTACTCAATCATATTCTGCTGTCAGATATCACATGTCGAATCAGGTCGATCGGAAGCTGCTGTGGAGGCCCGATCGTAGCTAGTCGTCTCCATCGTAGCTGGCAGATCGTGAATCGAAGGCTCGATCGGATGCTGCTGGAGTCTCCATCGTAGTCAATCGTCTTTGTCTTCTGCTGTCGGGTGCCAAATCGGATCGATCGGATGCTGCTGGAGTCTCCATCGTAGTCAATTGTCTTCATCTTCGCCTGTCGATGTCACAGACCTGGATGTCCAATGAGGTCTGAAAGAGACGATGGGTCCATCTCAACCCCGTCCCTGGAGCCCGGACCCATAAGGTGGATCTAAAACACAAAGATCATTAGTAGATGCGAGAAATGGAGAAGATAGGTGCTTACTGCATCAAGAGAGCGATCCCCCAGGCTCTGGAAACAATCCCACGTGCCACTTGACGCGGTCGCAACGGCTTTCCACCTTGGGGGCGTCTCTCGGTGAAATAGAAAAAACGGACCGCGCAGAACGTGGAAAACGCATCAGAGAACGAAGTCGGACATGCAGAAAGGGAAAAAGAAAAAGAACACAGAAAAACAAGGAAGGAAAAAAGAACAGAAAAAAACGCAGAGGCAAAACACGCGGGTAAGAAAAAAACAAAAAAAATAAGAAAAGGGACAGGTCCATGTCCCAGACATATCAGAATACAAAGAAAAAAACGCGCAGACAGGTCATGAAGGCACCACCGCAACGAAAAAATGCGGTGGTGGCAAAAAACACAGAAAGGGGAAAGGAAAAAACAAAAAAAAAAAAAAATAGCGCGCCCGCGAGTGTGACCGCAGAAAAAAATGACCCTGCCCGCGGCCAGAATAGAAAAAAAAAACTAAAAAACGATCATCAGAAAAGACGATCGAGCGGACGCGGACCGAAATTCAAAAAGGCCGCAGGCAGGGCTCACCTCGCTACGCTTGCCCGCGGAGTACCGACCTACAGCTCCCGGTACCTGGACAACGCAGGCGCCCCTCGGCACTGGTTTCACGCCCCCCTAATGCCATTATAGTGTCCCGGGCGCCAGCTCCCCACTGGGGGAAGCTGGTCCTGCAGGCAGATGGTCATTAGATGGGCGGAAGAATTCGTCGAACTACTTACTTGACGGGACAGGGTTGAGTGGACCCATCTGGTCGACTGAAGAGTCGACCCGAAGGAAGAGATTCCGACGACGGTTCCATACACACCACCGTCGACTCCGCCTAGTCCAGGCAGCGGCAGATCGGGCCACCATCATCGTCGCCTGGGAGAGGCAACAACGTATCTTCTTCGTCGCTGTCCCCGTGGTCGTTTTCAGCGGCGTCGTGTCTATGTCGTCATCATTTCCGTCGTTCTGTCTCAAGACATCTGGGTCTTGGGCGTTTGCGCGGGCTTGTAGTTTGTGGGCTTCTTGGTTCACCATCGCTGCTAGGGCTGCTGGTGTGGTTTCGGCAGCGTCGTCGATCCTCGGCTCGCCAGCACTGAAGGTCCCCGTTGTGTCGACATGGAGTACTGCCCGGCGTTTCCATTGCTGTATTCGGCAGAATACCAAAACGTTCACTGTATCTCCGACGCGACGCGTTTAAAACAGCACGACGGTCAAGTTCTTGAAGTTTGTCGTACAGACGACGTACGAGCTCTGGCCATCCCTCGACCTGATGAGCCGGAAGACGCGGCACATTCACCACATACTCTCCCATTCGAACCCAGGCTGTTGTTGAGCGACAAACGACTCGTCCAGAGTCTACTCAGCACACAACACCTTCGCCACTCAACCATCCGTAACAAAACTCGTACCGTATGTGTCCAGTTCTGTGACGTGCGCCATTCAAACCGATCTTCGCTCAGAAACTCCGCGTCTCTTTGCTCTTGTAACAATACGTCGTGTAGTATCGCCTGCGTCAGATGCTTCCGTAGCACTGCTGAAAACACGTAATGAAAGAGATCGACGCGGCTTTTTGCTGACCTGTGGTGTTATACGCGTTGGCTCTGATGAGGTTCGTTGTCTCGGCGTCTGTCATGAAGCGCCACCTGCGCAACGCGAATCATCTTTTTCAATGTTGGCTTCGGACCTAAGAGCATCGTTTGAGAAACGCAACCCGTTTTAGGTTTTGCCTGCGAACTAACATACCTTGGCTCCCTGCCCTTTTTTTCTTGGCCTCGTTCCCGGTGACAAGATATTTTGCATCCGGGGAATCGACGTAATGTTCGTCCGAACCGGCTGGACGCAAAACGGACGACCAATTATATCGTCCATAACGATGTCGAAAAACGGAGGTCCGAAAAATGACGACCCTCTGCATCTACTGTGGCGGTCCGTCAACCGTCAGACCACCATCAGGCGCCATACCACGATGTGGTGCCCATTCCACTGTCTTCATCTGAAATGTCCCTTGTCCTTCGCGCCGGGGACAGTTTGGTACCTGCATGCTCACATTAGATTCTCCCAGATGCTTCATCCTTAGCTACCTTTGTCGATACAGATGTCAACCGTCCCATACCACTCATCTCCGAGCCCCAACAATCCAGAGAGAACAGCCACGCCGGATCTCATTGTCGAGTCCACGACGCCCATGACCCGCGTTCTGAACAGCGCCGAGTCGATGGTTTTGAGTCGCGAAGGGCGAATTTTCGTCGACCGTCGACCTGCAACACGCAAATGAACGGTAGGTAATGTGAAGGAATTACCTACGAGGGCAGGAGAAGAGATTCGACTCACCGTCGAAAGCGCGCGGACGGAGTGCCGAATGGTTGGAGTCGGCATCCGATCTCGCTTCAAGCAGATCGCTCTCGAAGGGCGATTGCGTCGAAAAGCAGTGTCTTGGACGGCGGCAGACGAAAACCGCGAAGAGAGCCGCGACTGGGAAGCGATTCAACGGAAAGGGTAGATACGCCGAGAAAAGTTCAAAACTTATAGAAACAAACAAAACAATACAATTCAGGAACGCCGATGGTTTTTGACCGCAGAAGGAAGTCGCAACCGTAAGCGGGTGAAGGTTGATGATGGCGACGTGATCACCAACGACGAAGCCGCCATGCAATAACCAGCACTAAGTGTCTCGACTGAAAAGTCTGACAACACCCAAAGGTCCTGCTATGAAACGGAGTATCCCTTTATCCTGTCGTGTGTGAAGGAAAGACTCTTTTTGAGGATGCTGCAGAAGTGACGGTTATGAACGGTACATCAGAGGCCGCGTGCAAAAATCGAACTGTATACCAAGCTCTGACATTTAGCAAATCATGTTCTGGAAATCACCCTGTGGACTAATACCTATATGCATCTCAGTACTGGTTTGAGACTTATTGTCGTACAAGTATCAAAATGTAATCATTTGTGCTCCTCACCTTCGAGTGATCAAAGGGCGAGATGAGAGCCTCTCAAGGATATCTTCCCATCAAAATCGCGCGATCCATGACTTGACAGCATTCCTTGTTGATTTCTCATTTGAATACTCTTCTGATGACGCGACAGTGGCCAACACAGATGGGTTCAGGATGGTATGATTCTGTATTGTGATGCAAAAACACACACCAGCATTTAGTGTCCTTCAGAGGAGGCATGTACATCGTGAGATTCGAGACATGTTACCAGCATTTGCGCAATTTGTGTGTTCTGATGTTCGTCATATCTTGCATTCGCTGGATGGTCTGTCTCTCTGTTTGTGTTAGATGCACCCATCCAACCCGATGTCAGCTTCGTCTGAGAATTGGACAACTGAAGCTCCAGCCATTCAGACACTCTTTATTTGAATGTCTGTCATTCTCATTCTCAATTAAATGTCTAAAAGGTGAAAGAAAAGTCTCCTTCGAGCATCGTTTTCGGTGTCTAATGTGGCACGACTGTAAGGTTCTTTTGCCGTGTAGAGTAGAGTCTCATCCTTCATTTCGCCTTTCAAATCGTTAACTCTTTCGCAAGAGTAAATCCAGTCTGAGATGTGTGATGCAGTCAACTTGGACCTTCGCCCCATGAATGTCGCATTTAATAATGTCTTTGAAGTCTAGTAAGTTGGCTACTACTGAGATTGACATAAAGCAGCGACCGTCATCCAATCTCAGTAATGAATGGCCCTTCGAGAAGCAGAACTGCTGACCGTGCTGTAATCGAGTACAAAACCCACCGCTACGGGCTGGCGATCTTAACAAGAGATGACCAATCCCGATTAGAGGTCGAGGCATTGACTGTTCAAAGATGATCCCAGAAGTGTTTCAGAACCTGTTGCTCTCCAAAAAGACAAGGCCATAAGATGACAGTGATTTCCCACCAAGGCATCTTCCAAAAGACACCCAACAAAGATCGCAGCGCTTGAACTTGGATACTCTTGCTTCTGAAGCCCCTTGTTATCGGCAGCAGTTCTCGGCATTTTCGGCAGTCCATCGATGAAGTCCTGTATTCCGGTGATCGTTATCCAGAGCGCTTCTGGTCACCTGGATGGGTAATCTGTTATCTCCTGGTGTCGTCAAAGGCTTGTCCTTAGGTTGCTTGACCCCATCGAGCATATAACCCATTCCATCTGTCTGCATTGCGAATGTGGATGAAGTCACTGCATTTGAAGGATAGCATTGCTGAGTTACTCCCAAATTCTCCACTTCGCCGTCGAAACGAAATAAAGAGCTGAGGCCTTTGATAACTGTCGACCGTGTTCCATTGATATAACAATGCCCGTTTGATCCATCATGGCAACAAACGAACATATGGCTGAATTCCAAGAGGGATATGCTTTGCGTTTTCTACATCAATGTCATATCCTACCAGCTGTGGAGTTGTCGTCCATGGGAGAGACATTATCGGCAATGATCCTACTCACTTCCACTGGCGTTTGATACATCTAAAGGCAGATGTGCCATAAAAGAACACGAACCCGACAGATTTAGTCCATAGGCGAGAGTGAATTCGCCATCGTTCGTCCGCTTCAGAAAGGATACGCGATAAGAAACTGCCCGAACGTACGAACGATGCTTCCGTAGCTTCTCGGCAGTCATCCGTCGAGAAGCTTCGCTTGTTTCCGTGATGGGCAACATTCGGAGCTATGAAGGATGAGTTGCGGCTCAAGCTGAGAAGACTCCATGTCCGCCGCGCACAAACGCGGGATGTCATCTCCACAAGACACTAAGAAAATTGCGCTAGAGTGAGCAGTAGCGACAAGTTTTCACAAGGCAACCCGAGCCGTATCTCGCTTCCGTCAACTTAAAGTTATTCAGCTCGTCAGAACCAGGATTGCAAGGGTTCCAGGGAATTTTTCTAGCATTGTATCTGCATCGTGTCTGACACGTTCCCCGTGAATGCTCGACTTCACAGAAGACGCTGAACGGATAGTATCGTACAAATGTCAGGCCGATTGAGACAGTATTGTATCAGAAACCGTGTCGTTTTGATAGGTTAGTAGCAGAGTGCACGCTGAAGCAGTCGACGAGAGAGCCGTTCGATAAAACGAATGCGGACATCCGCGAGAGATGTCTTTGGAAGACCTCTCCTCTCCCGTGGACAACAATGGTCTATCATTCATTGACTGTTCTCCGCGCCGTTTTACTTGTGGCAACCCCTAAGTCGAGACAGAATTGGTTTCTTTTGACGAACGACGAATAGATGTCGTGGAAAAAACCAAAGCTGCATTGTGACAGACGAATCGGCAGACTCAATGTTGATGACCGACTTTTCGTTTCGATGTCAAGTTTGGTCACGAGTATGGATAAAGGACCTGTGCTCCGACGCGAGTGCTATTCCACAACGGCCTTCTCTTAACGCGTACGTTTGAAAACATCGTCTAGCGAGAGCATCATGATCTAATGTGCCATTACGGCGTTTTCAACAGGTTTACCATACAAGCTGCTAAAGTTGTGTTCATTGAAACCCAGCCTCGCGAATACAACGAGGAATGGGTTGTACACGTAGCAGAAAACGTTGGAATTCAATGAAATGAAAAATTGTCGACAGAAGGAGAGTCGACATACACTGACTTAGCAGTGAGAACAATCCGTCAGGCAGCGCCCGATAAGAAGAGAAGCTCCGTCGAGCTCATCGTTATCCAATTCTCTGTCGCAATCGCAGCACGTGTACCTTCCGCAACACTCCGGGAGCGGTATAACGACCCTCGGGCTTGCTTCCATTGCTGTTGATTGTACTTGAGGGTATCCGATTCCCAAAACACAGTCACCTCCCTAAAGTAAAACATAAACACTTTTGCAAAACAAGCCGCCACATTACCGCTGTCTCGCAAGAACCTAGGGATATCATCAGCAAAACAAACCGTAGTTTTGACAGAGCTTACATGGACAGTTGCCTTCGCAGTCAATCGGGACGCCGGCTTGGTCAGCCGCACAACGATTACGGAAATTCTGACCGCCTTCGCCACATACAGGTTCTTCTGGTAGGGCGTCGCAAGGGTCAACGCCTGAAGAATTGCTCAAAGGGTTTAAGGACTAGAAATGGCGCCTTACATGGACAGCGCCCTTCGCAGGCGACCTCTATTCCACGGCAATTGGCGGTGCATGCGTTGATGTAGTTGTGATTGTCAACTCCACACACTCTCGGTCCCGTCAATTGACAAACACAACTCCCTCTATCGTCTTGTCCCCAGACGCAGGCAGCGGTAGCCAAAACAAACGCAATCGCAACAAAGAACTTCATGTTTTCACTGGCAATTTTCGCTCAACAGGTTTTTCGCACGACAGGTGTCTTGGCGTCGACTTCGATATCGCTCGAACAAGGAAGAATAGCTTGCAGATAGTGAATCCCGGCACTGGACCGAGAATTTATACCCTGTGGCCAGTACAATCGGCGTCACGGGCACTTCCGTCTCTGCGCTGTCAACCAGCCGTCAAACAGCTGCTCAAGGAAGGCGATACCACGTCAGGCGTCTGAGCCTAAGGCCTGAAGACTCCGCGAGAGGCACCTTTGTGATGAACAACGCACGATTGAAGCATTCGACGCCACATCGTGAGAAACGCAGTTTGCGCTCGGGCTGTATGCTGCTCTCCGACGCGTTGACACAATATCGGATGACGCAGATAGCAAATCGGTGGCTACTAGGCTGGACAACTGCACTGTGTCCCGCGTCAAGGGCTTCTGACCCGTTCCGTCATCCAGCTCAGCAAAAATGAAAAGCGCAAGAAAACCTTGTCACGTCGATACCTGATGCGTGCCCACAAACACGTAAGCGTTGTCGCCGATGCAGCTTAGCGCACCAAGGCAGCAAGCTAGACAGTCCGAACGGCGTCCTATCGAAGCGTTAGTCAATGTTTTCTTTCTCCGGCGTACGTATGCGTTAGTTAGTACACACAGTTTGGGATTCAGAGCGTTCAGTATTTAGGCAACGATTGTTCGCGTCGCCGAGACGCGTCGTCTTCCATCAAGACACTACAATATTGAAGAGCAAGCGCAGGAGTAAAGGGATAGACGTCCGCGTCTAACGGCGCAACAAACAACGCTGACTAGAGCACCATTTCGCAGTTGTGCGAGACAAACAAGCACCGTTGACTCCTGACGCAGAGTAAGCGGCTTCTGTTAGATTCGACGACGGGTTTTCGAGTCGGGAAGAGGTCACCGAGACCGTCGCGACACGAACCGAGGTTTTCTTGGAAGCTTAGCTGTTCAATGTACCAAGGAGAGAAGTCCGAGTAAGTGTTTATTTGTTCGTGTGCCCTTTCTTTCGCAAGCGCATTCTGTTCGCCGCGCATGCATAGACGAAAAATCATAAGCGACTGTCTGGACTACATATATTAGACAGAATGAGGCTTTACCCTGTTCTCGAATAGCTATACCGATCGACTCTATGTTCATTCGATGTTTTCAACGTTTCTTCCGTACTCGACCAAATACAGATGTATTTGATTCGTCGTCGTTCAATAACGGTGACTATCAAACACGCAGCACTACCTTTACGTCGTGCGTCAGTCGCTACGCCGTGGTCAACACACGAAACGCATGACGCTACGGTGTCTATGCGGCGGAACGCCGCATCGGCATTTGTATTGAATGACAGTTCAGTTAGGCAACCCACGAATGTTTGCCAGACTTTCTTAGAGTAGAAGAGACATGGTTTATGCGTGCAATACTTAGACTCAAATGTAAGTTAAACAGTGAGAAGATGTGAACAGTGCATTCTGCCAAACTAAGTCTGTCAAAGCGGATGAAGGTGAACCGAAAGGGTGTCCATTCTTTACGGGAAGCCACAATCGCACCATGTATCGTTCGCCCACTGCTGGTACGACATCTAGTGATTCATCCAAACAGAAGCGTCGATGAATTGAATGTACACACCTTGCACATGACGAGCGATCGAGCCAGTCAATTGATTGTTCAAGCAGAACAGGCCGACAAGTGTAGATGGCATTAGACCTCGCAGCAATACCAAAGCCGCGGCAATTTTGAGGCCAACAGAAGAATCATGTCCATTGATCTTCCTCAGTGACAGTCGGAGCACGAATGTACAGTTTTGGTTAGCGTTTTCTTTATTCGTGCTGCCATGGGATAGCCCTTCCTTCCTTTTGGGATGCTGTGATGAACGAATCTCCGACAAAATGCACACGTGAATTGCTTTAAAATCTTCCTCTATCATCGCCAGGTAGTAACATACTTGGGAATGTTGGACAGTCGGTACATCAATCCCATCATGTGTGCCTACATTTAATGGACAATATTGATTGAACCTTTCAGATACTCACAGTAGAGATATCTATAAATTTTCTAGTAGAGCATACCTACGTCCTCGCCATCAGAAAACGATCGAGTTCGCATTACACGGAAGATCGCCGAGAGTACAGACCACCACACTGTCGATTGTGAAGCTCTATGTGTTTCGAAGAGAGAACGAATGATAAACGAATTGATGCTTTCCACTGGTTTGAATACCTACTCTAAAGGCGTTGACTTTGAACTTGAGCACTGTCCGAACGCGTTTCTTGTTGGTACGTATCGGTTGTCTATCACGACCTCTTTCTTTTAACGTTATATTCTCCAAATTCGTGTAATTGCTTGCATCTTCTGCCGCATTGGTGGAAGTGCGTCAGAATTCAAAACGCATTCAGAGAACGAAAGAGAAGTAGTCAGTCGTTTCAAGATCCATGCGAGTCGAAATCGTGAGAGAAGTTTGGCAGCTACACAACACAACACTTGGGGGCACGGATGCTAGGGTCAGGGCAAAGATACCTGTGGTAAAAATATTCTTAATACATTCGCGATTGAATCTCTCTCCGAATCCTTCGACACGTTTAAGATTCAGTACTGCCTTCGACGATGTCTTCGACTGTACCTGCTTTCACCCATCGAGTCCTTGCTCCCTACCTTGATCGAATGCAGATGATGTATATCGATCGATCTCCATAATCTCTGTCTAAATCGTCTGCTCCTGAAAGGAGTTACGACAGGTTGTCTATCATGCTTCAGATGTGACATGTGACGTGGCCGTTTATTGGAATCGATGAGCGAGACCTAGTTGCTTGCTGGCGGCGAATACGTCAACGTCACTTTCTGCAGGACTGATGGATTTCTCTCAGAACATCACATGCTCTATTACTTGTTCCTTGAATTTGAGAATGCACATTAACTCTATCCTGAAAGATAGCTACGTTGGTGCCATGGAGGATAGATAGAATTCCTTTTGCAGTTCATAAAACACGGCAAAGTATACGGACTGATATCAGATGCATGAACGCAGGATGGAGATGTGGAGATCTCCAGGTGAGCCTGAATCATACGCTGGATGAATTCTACCTGGAAGACTGACGGGGATTACTCACCTATCATGTTCTTGACCTCCAATGTGGCAGGGCCATCCTCGCAAGCGACAGATATTCTTAAGAAAAGGGCCAACAATCTTTCGGGCAAAAAAGAACAGCAACTGTCTTACATAGATGTTTGATCTGCTACATTCTGATGAGCAGTTTTAATTCAGCTCACAAACTGTCTTTGATTTTGCTTTCTATGCGTCGTTGCCGTGCTATGTGTGTAGTAGGAGGTTTTATGCAAAGAATTCTGTTCCTGAATCCACTGGAACTCGAATCTGTAAACGCGTTACATTCTCCGAGTCGATAACTATCGTAGAGAGAAATCGACGTGATCAACCGCCAAGCAAACTGTAGTGACCTGGACAGCAGAACGCCATCAATACCAGTGGTGACGTCAGTTAGTAGTCAGCGAATCGTCAGCCAATAAGCGTTGTCAGCACACGCAGAAGCATTCTGATCCACATTTTTCCGGCCGGCGGCATATAAATTCCGCATCGGGGACGTGCGTTCACTTTTCGTGAAGTGTACTTGCACTCTGTTCTCTCGTTCATCATGATAAGAGTCACCGCTTTCCTTCTTCTCGTACTTTTTGCATCAGTATCAGCCGACGGGGATGTCGAACCTTCGACAGACCCCGCGTCCTCTGAGGGACCGCAATGTGCGACTCTCTCTTGAAAGGACACGGGTGCATCTGCTGCACCTCTGTAGGCGACTATCCTGCAGTGAGAGTCTGCGGTGGTGGACCAGATTATGGATACTTGGAAGGACACTTCCCTCACTACTATTACAACGATTTCCTCGGCGACTGCTTCCAGTTCGCCTGGAGTGGCTGCGGAACGAACGGCAATATCTATCAGACCAGAGAAGAGTGCAGAGACGCGTGCCTTAACGAAAGCGACGATAAGGGTCTTGCCGACGACACGGGATCCATCGGCGAACCAGAATGTAAGGCGCTTGTCTAAGATTCCGTGACGCATTCCGCACCTGTGCTTCTTTAGGCGCCTATCCGGTGAAGAGAATCTGCAGCAACGGACCAGACTACGGGTCGCTGGAAGGACACTACCCGCACTTCTACTTCAACGACTTCCTCGGCGACTGTTTCCAGTTCGCCTGGAGTGGTTGCACGTCAAATGGCAACATCTATGAAACGATCGAAGAATGCAGAGAAGCGTGCCGCGATATCAGCGACGACCATAAGCGCGCAAGCGATATCGGGTCCGTCGGCGACCCGCCATGTAAGGCATTGCTCCTAACAAACGACAAACCCATTGATGCGTTTTGCAGGTTCCTACCCTGAAGAGAGGACCTGCTCAAACGGAGCAGATTTTGGATACTTAGAAGGACATTATCCCCACTTCTACTACAACGACTTCCTTGGCGACTGCTTCCAGTTTGCATGGAGTGGTTGCGGAACGAACGGTAACATCTACGCGTCCAGAGAAGAGTGCAGAGCTGCCTGTCGTGATGAAAGCGATGATAAAGGTCTTGCAAATGACACAGGCTCCATCGGTGATCCAGAATGTAAGACGCGTACACTTCCGAGAGGACATGACTTTATCTGCTGCACTTCTGTAGGCGAATACCCAGCAGTGAGAGTCTGCACAGGTGGACCAGACTATGGATTCTTAGAAGGACACTTTCCTCACTTCTACTACAATGATTTCCTCGGTGATTGCTACCAGTTTGCATGGAGCGGCTGCGGAACAAACGGCAATATCTATCAGACCAGAGAAGAGTGCAGAGCTACCTGCCGTGACGCCAGTGCCGACCCCGGTCGCAAGTTGATGGGTGTTTTTGATGACGGCTACTCAAGAATGACCAATGCATAGAAGTGTTCTATTCAGCCGAGTTCTCAACACAGTTCATCCATTCTATGAAATGCCACTGTCGAGAGAACTATGTCAAGATGATGATGCATCCAGTTCGCAAAAGTCGATGTCAAGCTTTTTTAGGCATTCTGATGATTCACTGCGATTGATGTGGTGAATAGCTGAGATTTTATAGTTGAAGGTTTTTTGAGTCCTTGTGGTGTTTTGTGACGCGCTAACGTGTCTCGTGTCAACGGTTTTGAGGGTGTGATTTAGCTGTTTGAATTCTATGTCTCTAACGGCCGCGATGCTTCCTCGAACCGAAAAGAGGACTTCTAGACAGATGCATCTTTTAAACCGTGTTCGAGCTCAATCTATGAATCGACGAAGTCGAAGAAGAGTTATTAAAATCACTTTTGCCATGAACGTTCTTTTGGGTCACACATTCCGGCGACAAGGGCTGAGCGGAAGACTTATCAATGAGAGTTATCAGAATAGCGATGGGCACTGTAGAAGGCAAAAGTAACACAGTACCACGTGTCCGAAGCCGTCCACAGCTGTCGGTCTTCAACCTATGAAGAAGCTATTATCAAATTCTAAAAATCCTTGGACTCGCGGAAGAGAAGCCTGCACATGAAGTTCACAACACGTCTTCTCTTGCTATCATGCTCAATTCAGTGGGATATCTCTACCGCATACAGTGCCGATGAAACGGCGCAAAGGAGCTGGAGTTCCGGCTTTGATGAAGTCACTTACGATCACTTCTGCAAAGTTCAATGTCTCACCGTCGATGAACTACGGCACCAAATATCCATACAAGTTTTGTCAAAACCAGAACTCTTTTTGGCTGGTTTTCTTAACGGCTCCAGTGTATATGAGTGCTCTCAGTCCGTTCAATATCTGCATGACCTCTTAGGGTGCTTGCTGGTTGTACCCTTGACTTTTGCGTTCTTCTGCTCGCATTCTCCTATTTTGGATGCACTTGAGATGCCCAGGCTCCAATGCACTCAGATCAGATGGTATCGACAGAGATCAATATCATCATGAAGGTCTGGAGTTGGTACGTGCGCGGTGCACGAGAAGAAAATGGAGCTCGCGACGGGTATCGTTCGCTCCGCAGAGACGGGCGATGTGCAACGTGTGCTGACGTCTCTCGACAACGGGACGCATGTCAACGCTCGCAGTGTCTTCCAGACATGCTTACTGCACATCGCCGCACAACGAGGCCACGAAGAATTACTCGCGCAGCTTATTGAGCGTGGCGCCGAGCTGAACGCGTTAGACTATGTGTGACCGCATCGATCATACACGATGAAACCGGCTCCTTTAGGGCGGTATGCGGCGTACAGCTTTACACTGGGCATGTCAGCAGGTCCCTCGACACTTGCGACGCTGCACGATGCGGAGATGCGATCTAGGGACACGTACGATGCGTTGAATTGCTGGTCGCAGCTGGAGCTGACGTGAAAGTGTGATGCATGATGCGAAAACAAAAGTGTGATATGGAGATCTGTCGTTTCAGGCACAAGGAAGGTCATGGTCGAAATTGGTACAGGGACAATCCTGCGGGAAAATGATTGACTGTCATTCGCCCTTTCACCAATCACCTGAGAGTCTCTGTACACAAAACGCCGTTAAACTGGCACTCCTTCGGCCAGAATGGAATCCCACGATCCACCATCAATTCCCCAAACGTTTCAGAGAAGCCACCAAGTGATGTGACGTTGTAACATAGAGCCCTTCTAATCTCTTTTACCTTCTCAGAGTTCTGGTAATGATGGCTGCTCTTCCGTTGCACAAGTGCGGTGAAGAGTGCGCGTTTGGTGTATTGGGAATGGATGCATGCCGTGAGCTGTTAAAGAGATTAGCTTATCCGATTAGTGCATGGATTTAACTCAGAGGTCTTTTAATCATCTCTTCCTTCCCCATAACGACACATACGTACACGCCTTATCCATTATTTGGCGGCGGGATCTGAGCTGGCGGCAGGATCTGAGCTGGCAGCGGGATCTGCACTGCCTTCCTCCTGTGTCACACCTGGAGGTCCCTCCCAGAATCCCGTCTCCCACGGATCGTGATCGATAAAAGTTTTCTCCTGAAGAAAACCGTTCTCGTGATCGTATGCCGTGTTCGTGCGTTTACCTCATGGTCAGCCGGAACGTCCCAAGGTTTGTGCTCTACAAACAATACAGCAAGATCATCCAATCCCATCGAATGGTGTGGGGAGACAGACTGACGTGCTAGCAAGGGGATGAGTTTGATTTCGTCCTCTGTCATGGAGATGACTTGTTCCAACTGAAATCCAAAGATCTCTTCCGCCTTTTCGTCGTTGTCGTTTTCTTCCAGAACTTTCAACTTCTCGTCGACGTTCTGAACGACTGTTTTTCGATAGAACGCGGTCTCGGGGACCAGTTGCGACATGAGTTCTTTAACCTTGTGCAGGTTCTTTATCAAGTTCTCACGAGCGTTGGGATCGACGGGCAGTCCAACGATGCCCGTTGACGTCTTGACCGACCGAATGAGCGGAGCATCGCGGAACAACCGACGCGAAAGGGCCCGTAACATATCGAAGGCGTAATCCGTTCGACCGAGACGAGATGACAATCAAAATCGTCAAAGCCTGAAACACGTGTGGCTGCTGGCTGGGCCCTCTTTTAAACAAAAGTACCGTTCGAATGCAGCTCTGGATAAGACCATGGCTCAAACCCCATACCATACACCGATTCTAGCACAGGCCATGAGTGTGAGCGAGAGAGAGGGGATCAGGAAGGACGGACCGGGATCTTCGACGGTGTTGCCGACTGGTTTCTTGCTGTAGGTGTCATTCCATTCGTAACATGGGACATCATCCATTCCATACTCATCGGGGTAAACCGTTCCTTGAGGATTGAGCGTGAACCACTTGGGTTGCCAAGAATCCGATCGCGATTGCCGTTCGCGTTTCTCCATTCGTTGCATCTCTTCGAGACGTTGCTTCCAAGTCGCCGCCGCTGACGAATCGCCTCGATCCAGGGCAGCAAGATCGGGTCGACGGCGAGAATCTGTTGCCAAAGGTTCAGGGATACCTACAGGCACGACGCTTCGGGATCTAGACCTGTGCCCGATCGCTCACCAGTAGATGTATTGCATTTGTAGCAGAAGTACGTTCGACCATAGGCGTCATCTGCCGGCTTCTCTGCACAGGACCAGATACGTTCGGGGGAGGCATCTTTTGATTCTTTCTCTGTTGTAATGTACTGTACGTCACAGTGATCGTTCCACATACCACTCATACGACCCGTCTCTTTGCCTCCGACAGTGATGCTGCCGTCAAATTCGTAACGACCGTCACTGAACCAACCACAGGGAACGAATTCCAGATCGGCTCTGTCGCCTACAAAAGAGATAATGTTATCAACTGCTAGACTTCGATGTGTGTCGCCTGTTGTGATGTTGATGACAGACATCTTGCCAAAGGTATCGATCCAGGTGCGGCCGATGATTAAGTTACACACACGGCTGGTGGGTGGAATGATGGAGAAGACCTCGCCACTTTTCTTAAGCCTGATATGCGAGCGACCTACAACCAAAAAGATAAAGAAATGCGTTTCGGCCAAGTTGCCAAAAACCATAAGGATAGATATCGGCAGAGTTGCCTAGGAATTTTGTCTTGGGCGCAGAAACAATGTCGTATGTAAAATGTGCATTCTCCGCATGTGCCGCTCCTATTGGTGGATGATGTGACACCTTGAAAAAAAACACAGAAATGTACCAGGTCAAATGGATGAGAATCGACAGGGTGTTGCACCTGTTCGGCTAGGAAATGGACATTGTTGCCGCACTCTAGCTCGAACGTTTCGCCAAGGATCGGATTAAAGGGCTTCCACGCTCTTTCAATCGCTCCATACGGCGTCACGGCAAAGGCCGTCACACATGCAAGTCTACAGAGAGCTTATGTGACACGGGATGTGATGCTTCACGATGCCTTTCGGTGGCCGTTGTCGCGAGATCTGCTCGATCGAGGAGATCCGTGTACTCCATGATCTCTGACATTTTCTGCAGGACTGTGAAAGGTTCCATGATCCAAACGGGCACCGACATCAGCGACATGACATCGTGACCAATATACTGTGCCAAACTGGACCACATCTGTTGCCGTCTCTGAAGGGATTTGATTGTCAGGGGAGAAAGGAAAGAGAGCACAGACGTCATCGGGGTCGACGAGAGTTCCTGCCTTGTGCGCTTCTTCGCTGTTTGGGTCAACGACCTCTAAATCCTCTGGACTCAGGAATCTGTGCGTAGGCAGCAGGTACACGCTCGTATGCAGCTAAGGGGATAAGCACACGTGTTGAGTTGTTGCTGAGCGTAATTTATCCAACTGGCTCCCCATTTGTAGACAGAATCGAGGACACCTTCCTCTTCGGCATCTGGCCCTTGACTCATCGTAGAACCAACAGATAAAGCGGGCGATGGGTAGGAACGTGATGTGACGTCTCGACTCTTGCGCCTAATTCCGCAAGATGGCAATAACGTGACGAACGTCAAAATTGCCTCGAGTGACACCGAGCGTGAAGTTTGATCGATCTCTGTACCATATCTCATTCTGTGGACAATACTGCTTGCTGCAATTCTGTTGAGTCAGTGGCATCTCAGGCTTTACAAGAGAGCACTCGTTTTTGTCGTTTGCTATGAGTGGAATGTCCTGTAAAGAAAAAAACTGCGCTCCGGTTTGTCTGTCTTGGTTAAATTGTCAAAATCAGGAATGAAAACCTGACGTCTCTCACTTCTCCCATGGGCAGTCTTTGACTTCTAATCCTGTTTTGCTTGACAGTGCTGTCAAAACGCCGATAGGGTTCTTATTGTTTGTTCTCTAGTGATCCCTTCAAACCACTGACAGGAGAAGTCGCTTGCCGTTATCCTTCACTAGAAAGATCATCCCAAACAAACAGAAAGAAGCTCGTTTTCTATTAGAGAGATGGAACGAGCTTACAAACAGAAATCCAACATAACCCTCACTGTCTGCGTTATGAATTCCACCTTAGGCATCCACTGTCACCGACACTGGAAAGAGCCTTACTATCTACCTGATCGTTTCTCGGCAGTATGATCCAAAAGCGTCTAAGGCGTTTGTAACTTGAATTCGCCACAAAAGCTTTTGTCATTTTGCCAAGACATACACGCTACAATAACGTCATCCCTTACGACATCGAGAGCAGTAAGCGAAGGTACGATCGACGTATTCCTATTTGCGCACGATGTCGTGTCCTCTGAACAGCAAAGGGAGTCAGTCGCACGGTCGTTCCCTATCATTCTCATTATTCGTTTTTTTGCCGCACACGTCTCTTGATATCGCATCTCCATGCTGCACAAGGCGGCGAGACTTGGACGTATAGACGCCATTCGTCAGTTCATTCACACGTCCACAGCCTACGGCCATCCTGTCAGCTTTCTTTCGCTCGGCATTCGTAATAAGCACTGTGGTTCGACAGATCGATTTCCTGGATGCCATTGACGCCGATGGCGTTACCCCTATGCACATGGCCATTATGCACGGTCTGGGCAGAGACAGATTGAACGTAATCTGTACTGGATGAAGCTGTAGGGCGTGTGGACTGTGTTGTGGGTCTACTGGAGCTCGGATGCGATCCCAGCGTGGCGTGCAATGGCATTCCTGTCCTTCATTTGACGATGGCCTTTGTATCCCTCCCACGCAAAGGCACGGCAATGACACGCATTCTACAAGAACTCGTGGAGAGAGGAGCGCCACTCGTTGTACAGTAGGCCACAAGGAATCTGCCTTAAGGGTTGTCAAAGAGAATGATTGAGTAGAGATGAGGAGGGGCAGAATATCTTGCACGTGATGGCCAAATATGGAATGGTGATTGAGTGTTTGTTGGGTGCGTGTTGCACTTTTGAGGGGATTCTTCAGCGACTGAATCGCAACGGCATGACCGTTCCTCCGATGAGTGTCAGAGACTATCTTCTCTCCCAGAAAGTGCCCTTTCCGCATCTCGTTTCAGATTCATGTATATCTGCGATGCCTGTTGTGCACAGGATGCTGTGGCGGATACTCCGTTTCATGTGGCAGCCAAGCGCGGACATGCTTCTGTCCTGCGTTTTTTTGTAGAGAACTGCACCAAGGCGGCCTGCTCTGCTATTGTTCGTATGGTCAATCACGAAGGCAACACTCCTTTGCATGCAGCAGCAATGAATGGACATGCCGAAGCGGCTGCCGTACGATCGCCTCTCGTAAAACAAAGCACTCTCGACTTTGCGGCACTGCAGATGCTCTTTGCATTGGATCCGACATGCAGCGTGGTGTTGAACAGCTTGGGGAAAACGCCATTACAACTCGCCCGAGACAATGAACACAAGGCCAGATTTCTGACCTCAATTCCGTCGTGCCTTTCTTACATCGCATGTCCAGATCTTCGCCGAGATGATGGGAAAGTTACTGGACTGTGGTCATCAAAGGTGGCCGCCACGTGATGAGCTTCTCACTGAACTGCGAGAATCATGTTTGCCGACGTGGATCATCACCTCGAATGAATTTCGCCGACACAAAACGTTCCCAGATCAATGCAAACTGCGATCGCTACCACCGGAGAACAATCGAAGATGGAGCGTCCTTGCGAGCCCAGAGAATGGCATCTTACGCACAAAGCAATTTGCAGATCTCTGTTGGCAGCCTATCCCTTCAAAAGCTCAAGCTGCGGACATACTGCGGGTCCATGACTTCAATTACTTTGACAGCATTCAGCGTCAGTGTTCGCGCCTTCCGTCAGATAACTCGCAGATCGATCTGCTGGATGGAGACACGGTGGTTAGTCACGGTACATTCGGATGTGCGCTGTTGGCGGCGGGGTGTGTCTGTGAAGCCGTTGATCTGGTCATGAAGAAACATGTGACACTCTATTTCGCTCTGGAACATCTGAAGGCGTGCCTTGACTGTTTAGGGACGAAATGCATTCTGTGTGGTGCGACCTCCAGGACACCACGCAGGATTTCGTGGAAGTGTGAACTGTCCGAATGCTCCTATTGGATCCAACGGCTTCTGCATTTTTAACAATGTTGCGATTGGTGCATCTTATGCTCTCAATGTGTATCGGCATGCAGGTTGAATACAGCAACGCCCTGTTTGCTGTTATCGTTTCCTGATGGGATAGGTATTGAGAAGGTCGTTATTCTGGATTTTGATGTTCATCATGGAAATGGCACCGAGCAGTGTGTCATGAATACCGTGAGGCACAAAGATGTGGAACACGTACAACTGAGCGAGGAAGATGAAATGACACGTGTACGGAGAATGTGGCGACCCTGGTTAGGCGAGAATGATCAAGGCAATATCTTCTTTGCCAGGTAATGCACTATTTCCGACAACGACTTGGCATTGTTCAGTAGTGTGCAAGGATATGGCCAGCAGATGAGCGATGAAGAACCGAAGACATGGTTCTATCCGGGATCTGGAAGATCAAGAGACAATGCCTATCCGGTGGATAACGATCCAATTCTGCAGGAGTCTGCCGACGGAGAAGCAGTTCCGTTTCAACCGGAAATAGATTTCGACGAGGGGCAAAAGTTTCCAAGAATCATTAACGTTGGCATCAGTGGACCCGGAAACGCAGCATTGCTTTGGAAGAAGTGCTGGAGAGACAAGGTACTGTTTGGCAACAGAAGCGGCTGTGGGGATGATCTCTTCTCCACGGTGTGCAGATTCTTCCGGCGGTTGTGGACTTCCATCCCGATTTGATTCTGTTGTCTGCTGGGTTTGATGCCCATCACCGGGATGAAATCAACGAAGGGTTCATATCTATCGAGACCCATCATTACGAATGGCTCACAAGGAAACTGACCCAAGTGGCCAACAGGTATACCATGTGCTTCTTCGCTATGATTGCATCGGGATTCATAGATGCTGCTCGGGTCGCATCGTTTCCGTACTGGAAGGCGGGTATGCTGTCCAAGGTAAGAAGAATGTAGGCACGACGAGAAGGACGGAATTTTATGCTTGTGTGGTACAGGGGGACCTGCATCGGCCTTTTCCAGCAGCGTTGCGGCACATGTCTCCGCTTTGAATGCTAAGAATTTCAAGAAGTGGGACGCATCAGAAGAAGAGGTAGATTGCTATCTGGTTTTCTTTTCATGATCGAAATGTTGCAGCTGGAGTCTGAGTTAGAATCTGAAGGCATTATCCGAGAAAGCAGCTTGAAGAAGCGCAAATACGCAACAATGGATGACTCTATGATCGTCATCGCCACAGTAGGAGACAGCACTGACAACGACGTTTCCTTACCGATCATACCGAATGGCGCTTCCGCAAACGGACCCCAAGATTCAAAAAAGCAGGAAAATAATCAAGGAGAGAAAAAACCAATCCAAGAAGTAAGACTACCGTTTGAGAAGTCCACGCATGGATCACTCACTTTGCTTGCCACAGGTCACTGAGCGACCCAAAAGGCAGAAAGTATCCGGTACGCCACAAACAGACACCACAAAACCAGCAGGTATGGTTGCAGTCAACTATGTTGCATTGAATGCCAAGATGGAGAAGGAAGCTAAAGAACTGCACTCCCTCTGATAAACAGACCTTATACTGAACACAAAACAAACACTATGTACTAGAGGTATGCTGAACCATTCTCCACGGTAACCGTAACCCTGAAGGGCGTAGACGTCTAGTCTGTCCTACTCGACTGAAAACCGTCGACGCGTCTGGCAGCGTTCTTTACATCTTCAGGCAGCACGCGGCCTTTTATTTTCTAGCTTCATCACGGGTAAATGTTTTTTCGCCTGGAATTCACTAAGGGCGGTACGAACGCGGCGGCGAACGAGAGACAACGATGCCGTCACAGGTTTGCGATAAACCGTTACAGATTGTGTATGTTGACATTGCCTTCGGACAGACTGCAGGACAAATTCGCCAGAAACGGATCTCACGCGAATGAACCAAAGGCGCAAAAGCCGACAATCATGCATCGCGACAGAAACTGCATTTAAATGTGCGACACGTCAAGCAGCGTCAGTGCTACCTATGCCTGATGCACTTCACCATAAATTCCGAAGATTTTTTGAGTCGCTCAAACACCGCGCTGGACTGTCCACTGTTTTGCTGCCAAGTTTCCTGCTTAACCGTTTATGAAACTACCATTCCGGATTCAGTAGAGTCTATTACATTACGCATTCTAAATTCCGCAACGCTCGACCTCCTTTGGAGGCGGAAAATTCCAGAACACGTGCGGAGACGAACAGATACGTTTTCCGCCTCACCGAAGGCATTCCTCGAAGGCATTATATCAAGTGTGATTGTCTGCCCCTACGCTCTCGGTCGAAATTTCACCGCATTGTCTGACAGTCGCCAATACATTGTATAGTAGACCCTCGAATACGTAGAGAAATTTAATGGACGACTTCTGGTGCGTTCGCAGCCATCCGTGTGTCATGAACGAGCAGCTGTCCTCAGGTCAGAAGATGAATGCTTGACTGTCCTGGAGCAATCTCCTGTAGTGGAATTTTCGCTATCTTCATTTCGCTGCCTAAGTATGAACAAACCAACAACATTGGCATCAGAAGATGCTTCCGTGAGAAGACGAAATTCGTCCTTTTGCGACAGTGTATCTTCCGTCCCTGTCCGCAAAGTGGAGCCCCAGATGCACGTCCGTGCCTACTCTAAAATCTATTCCTGGCATGTTCATACTAACGGTGGGTATTATGGCGCAGTCATTCGCTTTACAACGATGGGTTAAGACGGACAATGCAAGCGAAAAGAAATGTGCTAGTAATAAGAAGGATGAACGTCAGGAGATGAGAAAGTACCGAGAGTACAAATGATCATCCAGACCATCACCTCTTGTCATCTGTGTCACTGTTTAGGCGATCGTGGACCGGATCTCCCGATTGGGATTTCAAAGAAGGATGCTCCTATAATGTGCACTGCTCCAGGTTTGCTTCTTGATCAAGAGAGAGAAATCAAGTGTTCCCTTATTGCAGAACCTATGCCGGTTTACGGGGCGGAAGTACTCTGGAAGGCAATGTATCCTCTGAATTCATTTCGCTCTCCTCTTCTAAGTCTTATCAAACAAGATCAAAAATAACTGAAAATTCGTTGAAAAATAATGCATTGGGAAAAAGTAGTTTAGAGAGTATCAGGTATTCATTGCTCGAGATATCATCAGGAGACTGACGTGTGCTGCTGCTGCTGTAGATCAGGTGAGTTTAGCATGACAGACAGCGCATGTGATGACCGGGCATCGCGATTTAACGAGATGCCTTGGAGCACAATGCAGCACCCGAGCTCATCATCTCTGTACAGCCCCGCATCATCCAAACTCTCAGAGCACTCCATCGCTACCCGAGTTCATCGTAGCTCCTTGCTCTTGCTTAAGGCGTTTGATTCACCTCGCTGTTCTCTTTAGGAACGGATCGATCTCCTCAGAGAGCTTCATTGGAAAGTTGTGTACGAGAAAGAAACGAGAGGAGTTTCCTGAATCGAGTGAAGAACGAGATTGACACGGATTTGTTTGAAGCCTATGAGTTGGAACATGGAGATGACATCGAAGATGATATCGAATCGTTCGACGACGTGTCTATTGCCTACAGCCAAGAATCTTCAGATAAAACTGTGGATCCACAACCGAGATCCGCTATCGGAAGAGTGCTGAGCCTGGTTGTGGGCATCGGAGCTGGAGCGATATTCCATGTCATGAAATGAAACCAAATGTCCAACAAAATCCAATCAAGTATCACATCTCTCACCGTCCTGGGTTTTCAGTTAGAGGAACCGGCTAGCTGCGTTGTTGAGCTCTATGAGGTGCGTGCGTCTTTCTGCCTCGGCAATGCTTGAATTCCGTTGACTACGTGACTTTTTTCTCTCTTCCTGTTAATACTATGGTGTTGCGTAATTCCTGCCTTTTGCGTGACACAGTCCTGCTGTTGATGTTTTTCTTTCTTTTTTTCGGAAAACGTTATCGGGAAGCAACCTCGTGGTGCTATGGGAAGACTTATGCCTGAATCCCTTTGTGTGGGTATCAGCAGTTTAATTGTGTCCTCTGAAGACCCTGGACCTTTTTCTTCCAATTCAAGTTCGTCTGAAATTCTGTTTCAAAAAAATCCGGTTAGACAACAAAAGAATGGTCTTTCTTCGTCGGCGGCTCCTTTTACGGAGAGCCACGGCGATCCATGTGAAGTTGTTTGCCAAGGATACAGGGAGCACAACACAGAGAGGCGCGAGATAGAAACTGGTCACAGTTGTTGTCTAAGTGATCTATGCTGTGCTCATATGGTAGATGATTGGTGAATTTAATCACACTCCACACTTGCTGTGCATTGACGTCATTGTCCACTGACTCACCGATCCGATTGTCGAGAACGACAGACGTCGTGTCCTGTCGCGGCCGCGTGATGACGCGTATACATTTCTAGACGTCTTATGGATTCACAACACGTTTCTAGCCAATTCAAGTCGCGTCTGTTGTCCTTATTAATCAGCACTATCCAAAGAAAAAGATCAAACCTCGAAAATTGCAAATTGTTTACAGTACATCGGGATTAGAATTAAAGATATCGATAAGCTGGGAAAGTGGCGACACAAGCATTTCTCGGCCCACTCTTTATTAGACAGCTTATGGATGAATGCATGTGTAGGGAGTTATAGGGGAAAGCTAAGCAGACTGGGGCGATTGCACGAGATTACACGCGCTAATCGCCATTCCCAGAGTCAGCCCCGCCGCAAAACTGACAGCACATGCCACACTGTGCGTTAGGCTGAGAAGTCGACTCCACCTTTCCCTTTTCTGGGACTCTTCGAAATCGATACAAGAAGAACTCAAACTTGAAGAACACGAGATCGACGAAAAACTGTCCTCCGAAAAGGAGTCAAAGACAAAATCGCCAACATCGTACAACAACGGATTCAGGTCGCGTTTGTCGAAGAAGTAGACATCCGAGTCACAATCGACTAGAGCATCCATAAACGGTGACCTAAGAACATCGCCTCTCCAAACCCATCATCCCGTCTGAAGATGGCATCCTTACTCATCTCCAGAAGACTTGGCTTCACTGCCCCTTGCACTTGACGCATCGCACAAAACTGGTGTCACGGACTCAACGTGGACATTGAGTGCCTTCTTGTTACTGCTCTTTGCCTTTTTCGTCTTCTTTCCACTCTTCCCTTCTTTAGCAGGAGCTTTTGTCGGAGCAGGTGAAAGGGTCTTGCTACGCTCCTGAGAGCACAGGGTGCGTGAGTAAGTAAGGCAGGTTTGAGGAGGGTAGGTTAGGTGTGGTTGCCTTGGCACGTGAACTGATAGTCGGTCTGGTGAGTGTCGCCAACCGGTTGCTACGCGGTTTATCCTGTGACCGCTTTGTGCGCTTCTGCTCTTTGGTTCGCATCGGGGGAGGACAAACACGCGGTGCGTCTTTGAGAACTTGACCACTGCGACGGTAAACAGTAGCTGCCTCGTGGACTTCTTGGCACAGACACAGTGGAATGGCTGTTGGTGCTCCGAAGGTACAAACCTCTGTTTGCAGAAAGGACGCTCATGGCAACTTTCTCGTCCAACCGGTTGTCCGTCTAGTTCAGTCTTGTGCTTGACTATGCGTTTGTTAAGTAGGAAACAGCATGGAACATGAGACGGTTGTCGACGAGATGTTCGTGTAACGCATTTGAAGCGACCTGCACGATCACCAATCTTCTGAGCTTGGGATCGTTGTTTTGCCACATGCACTCCGTTCGACGATTCTCTTCCGTGTATCATCAAGATGCGATCCGCTCGGGGAATCTTTAAGTATACGGGCAGTCTTCTGTGACGCGCAAGCGGCCCGCACTGAGGAATAGTGTCGGCGAGATACAAAACGCGAACCATCGCCAAAAATCAAAAGGACGATGGTGATCCGTCTTTAGGTTACAGTGGAGTTTGTGAACGCCAACGATTCCGTAACTTGATTGCGTCGAGGAGAAGTGTGTCAAAGAACAAGGACAAGCGATACGGTCGAGCGACTGACAGAGCGATTGATTTCGAATGGACGATAGATGACCTGACCGTACATACATTTTCCTGAAACCCGCAGACCATGTCAACTCAGGAATGTGTTATTTCCTCGCTTGATCACAAACTTGTTTCCGTCAATCATAGACTGTTCCATCCCGATGAACGCTATGGCATCCACTGCACCAAAGAGTCAATAGTTATTGAAAGAGAGTCGCCCATTGCTATTGAAATGCCACGAATGGTGTGAAGTCGATTATTCGTACGCATTGTTTTCCACGATTGCTCTGCAGTTATGTTTTAAGGCAAGAGTGATCAACAAGAGCACGAATTCTTGTACACACGCATATGTAAAATTCTAAGTAGAACTAAGCTTGAGCGTATGGCATGCTAATTCTAGCAAAGACGGATCAAACACAGACAACGGGGTATTAAGAAGATCAATCACTCATGCCGATACTCAGTGTCAGCATGATTGAAAGGAACGGTGTACTGCTCCTAAGATGCTATCGGCCTTCAAAAACCTTGTCTGTTCTAGCCAAGTTCTACTCAGTCAATACTAACAGCTTCCCAGGGTGCAAGGATGCAAAACCAGAGAACAAAAGGCGAAAGCCGCAAAATGCAGCATGTCGTCGCCAAGAGGCTTGTCCATTGAAAGAGGGGTTGTAGAGAAGATTAAAAAACAAATCCTATAGAGTTGAAATATAGAAAAAACACATAGATGCTTTTTGACGTGCGTTTTGCCAGACGTGCTCTTCTCGTACAGTTAATCAAACCGAGAGCGCTTCCGTCTGGGACGCGGGTGGCATCTCCACTTGAACCACCGCCGGCATTCCTCCTCCACGACCACTCAGATGGAGGTCGCGGTCGGAGCACAGAGAGCGACAGATGGCAAGCGACAAGCAAATCAGGCTGGCCGTCAAACTACCCGCGACGGCAGCCGAAATGATGAACAAATAACTCACAGCATGGTCCAGGGATGCGTTTTCTTCTGACAGCTCGTCTCCATTACACCAGAACCGGCTGGCGCACTCTTCTCTGTTCGTGTATCCAGAAGGTCGCTCGTAAACGTACTGCTCTTGACGGCAACGTACATCGAAGTCATGACGGATTTTACTGTTCAAGATGAAACCTGTAACCAAAATCCCGACGCCTACCAGCAGCGCGAAAGCCGAAATCGCCGTGTGATGCACGCTGAAGTTGAAGCGGTTTTTCTGTCGGGACGTTGCAATCAAACACCATCCAACAAGTGCAAAGCACGTGACAATGGACCCAACTATCAGACTGGCGTAAAGCCACTTGATGTTTTGGAAGTCGTCGACGAAGGTACCGCCTTCGACTAAATTCGAAGAATCGAATACGTCGTAAAAGCAAGGCGGTGCATCGACTTCCACTCTTTCCACTTCATCGCCAGAGCATCCTCCCTTCGCCCCAAACAGCTCGCATCTCCGGACTTTCATCCACTTGACGTCGATATAGAGAACGTAAACTCAACCAACAGCGCAAGGATACAAGAGAAAAACACACGGGAGGGGTTTTGACTCCAAAGGACGCAAGCGGCTGGAGATGAACGCGGATGCTGTTTTCAGCCTCATATGCTACCACATATGCTACCACGTGTGTCGGAGGATGGTTCACCTGCGCGGCAGCGCTTTCGACAAATCAAACGTGAACCATTCGTTGTTCCGCAATGGAGGTATCTGCCAAAGGCCGCGATATGGACATTTCTACTTTGGACGTGCCTACAGCACCCTCTCTCTTCGTTCGTCGCCTTAAACGCGCTTCGTTCGATGGAAACCGGTTTTCACGGATACTTCTGATAATCGGTCCGACATCAAGACTTCGTCCCTCGCTTCCAACTCCGTTCGTTCACCAAAACCTCTTGCCTTTTTTTCGTGCCGCCTCGACCGCGTGTTTGCGAGAAGCATGACGTGAAGCTGAGAAAAGACAACGGCGGTGCTTGAGCGGAAAGGCGACTGTTGTAGACCTCCGCGTCTGTGCATACCTCTCCTTCCCTCTCGGCTTTTTGGAATGCTGCGTTTGCCACATCGCGTCTTTGTAGTGGATTCGTGAAATGGGTAGTTACCGATTCGCCCAGCAATTCTCTGTACGGTCGGTCTGGTCATTCGTACGATAACATCGGCGAAAGCATGTTTCGAGTGACGTACGAATTTCGTCGTGAATCTCTCTGGAACGACGCGGTTGAGAACTGCGTCAGAGGCTTCGGAACGCCACGCCTCTTCTAGCGTCCTTTCGTTTTTCGCCCTTTCCGACGCAGAAACCAACACGCCTGAGTCATCATTACATGGTCTTGCGAAATAATCGAATGGACATCAGAAATGATGCAGAAAGAAGTACAAACAAGTTCCACGCTCACTTCCCTCCACCATTTCAAAAAATCGCGTGATGTTATTTGTTGTCTGTCCATTGAGCCTCGGAGCGTCGAGCATCAAACATCGACAAATGGCAAACTCGTGTCAGAATCTAACAGTCGTGTGAATGGTGCCTTTCAGATTCTTATTTCTCTAACAGGAAAGAAACAGTCTAAACGGTCCACGGTGTGAGTTAGGGCCATAAACGAAGAGTTGACATTGGCTCCGCGTCAGATGCGCCAAAGCGCACCATTGTGTTCAATCAATGTGTGCAGGAGTGGTGAGTCGGGACGAGATGATCATCTTTTGTGCAAAGAAAAATATCAGCCAGACAGACATCACATTACGTACGCATTTTAACGGCATTGGAGAGTCAGTCGTGTGTCCCAAGCTTATCTGTTTTCTCTAACGTCGATGTGACATGGACAACAACGGATGCGTGACCGGGGGAGTCTGTGGAGGGATGGACTCTCTTTTTATTCTCATTCAGTGGCCGACACTTGTCGCACTGAGCACGGAGAGAAATGCCAATCAGACAGACCAGTAACAGAGTCGCAAACGCAGTTATTGTCGAGAAGATCGCCAGCACTTCGGCATATCTAGTGATGGGCTCGTTCTCTTTCGTCAATTCAAGACCATTACACTGATAAAAGCTGGTGCATGTGAGAGAGGGTCTAAGTTTTGAAGTGATCTTGTGGCAAAAAATGTGAGAATCGTCATTCGCCTTAAGGTACAAAAGGAGCCCACTGACCATGGAGACACACCCGCATACAAAAACAAAACCGACAAAATAGGGAATATGGACAACAGCTTTTAGTGGATAATTGCGATAGCTAGCCAATACGATGAGAGCTGCTAAGGCAGCGACACAAAGTGCAGTGAATCCGAGCGCCACGCATACAGGAATGGCACCAATGTATTCATTGTACTCGACTTCTGCCGCCCCGTTGAAGACGTTTCGTTCTGCGGGAAACGTGTCGTAGACACAAGGTAGAGAATCGACCTCAATTTCCCTGTCGCTTAGCTCTTCGGGACAATTCTCGCGGCCGTCTCCCAAGAACTCGCAGTACAACACCTTCATTTTTCGACCTCCGAAGTATGGACGACGCGCAAAATGAATGTGAGGGAAACACCGGGGATGGCAAAACTGCTGTTTGGATGACAATTGTCGCCCGTTCCCTCCCTAGGCACCCGTCGTTCCTTCGGTTAAACGATCTCTAAGAAATCCGCTCAAACCACTCGTTGGCCGTATCGAAAACGCAGATTTGCCTTCGCCTCGTTAAAAGGAGGCGCTATGGCTTCCTCCTAGGTGCACGGAAGTCCGTTGTGCACCATCCGTCTTCTGTCCATCGGCGAGTGCTCGAGGCGTCGCGCGATGCAGTTTTTACCGTTGCCGACGCCTCGAGTCTGCGTTTAACGCCCTTCCGGAGCGGAGATATGTGGTTCGGAATCCGCTTAGCATCTCTTAGAGAGGGATGGCTATCTCGTGATACGTGACCACAGCGCGAACGTATACAATTCGCATGGCCAGTCTCAAGGCACTTGTCTCGAGCCGAGACGTGTCGCCGTTCGCCTCACAGACACGCAGCGCGTCCCTTCTTAGCAAAGCAGACGAAAATCTGCTCGATGTCAACTATTCTGTACAGTGGATTCCTGCTCGAAGCTACTGTGTTGTCTGACGTGTCACTGCGAATGTCTACGAATTCTACGATGGTTTGCTATGACGTTGAAGCACATGCGGACAAGACGGAAGTCAAAGGGTCCGGGCTGACGCTGACGTGACGGCACGAATTTGGTTTGTTTTGAATTGAGTCTCTGAACCGCTGTTACGCTGAGGCGATTCCTGTCGGACATTTAATTATCGCAACAGCGACGCCGTGAGATGGCGAAGTCGAGCAGCAGTTCAAGAGCGGCCTCGCCTTTTTCATGTAGGCGTCTGTTTCTCCTGAGTTTCGCTTTGAGCACGTTCTTGTCTAGATGGCCCCAATTTCGACGTTTCATCCGAAAATACTGAAAATAGATACAAAGCATCAGATACCATAAAAGCCAAACACGCCGCGCAACGCGCTCTCAGAACAGTACGCGCCCGTTTGGGTCGTGACCCGAAAGCACGGTGTGGCTGTTTCTAGGGAACTCAGGAGGAACTTCCGAACTTCATGAGACAGACGGTTACTTCACTTTACAAGCGGAAGTCTTTTCTACAAAGAGAAAGATACACTCCTCACTCCTACCGAGGCAGAAGGTAAGAACTCAGATGTCTATTTGATTTCTTCTGTAATGATGGATTGCATTTAAGGAGCCAATCAGTTGACATCAATCCACGTACTCATAACCTTTTAAACGAAGGACTTTCCAAATCGTCCGTTTCTGTGCCCAGGCAATCGTTTAGCGGAATTGAGAGGAGAACGTGCCCTCCAAAGCGCCTGTGACTTTGGAATGCCCGACAGCGAGAGCAGTTCAGGAGAAGACGGCCTCGAGAACTTCGTCATCGACGCAGACCACGACTGGGACACGGTGGTGCAAGGTATGTCAGAAGAGGTTGAAAACGCCTATCGCGACACCTATACCGACGCGACACGACTGCGCCGCAACAGCACCGGCAACAGGTTTGGTCACACGACGTATGGACTGCCACCATGCGATCCTGTCATGTAGTCAGCGAATCGAGGGAGGCGTGAGTCCGTTGCCGGAGCGCCGCGGAGCGCAGACGTCGGAAAGCGATGTTCTGGGGGATCTTCGTCCCCACAGTGCTGCCGATGTGAATTGCTTCTTCCCGACGGAGCCCTTCCCCTTTTCGACGGCGGAGGAAGAATTGCCACTGCCGAATCGTGTCGAGTCTGTCGATGTCGCGTTGACAGAAAACGATCTCCGACAAGCGTCTCAGGAACCTGAGCCTGAGACGGAGCCGGAGATCGAGCCAAGACCACATCCCTGTATTCTGACACATACAACGAGTTTTGATAGTACGGCTGCGTTAACCGATTCTCCTCATGCACCATGTCTGTCGCCACTGGCGGCTGATCCTTCCCCTGCCTTGGACAATTGGAAGACACCGGCATCACACTTGAATCATACATTGCCTCAGAACATTCACGAGATTCAGGACACGGCGAAAGACAGCGAAACCAGGTGATGCCGATCGATGGAGAGGGTGAATGGATCGAGCGATATGTTTTTTGTGTCGATAGTGACGCGCAGAAAGCGACGACGGCATTGCGTTGTCAGACAGGCGCTGCAATTTCTGGGAGTACGACGGCTGGTACTTACGTTCAGAAGATCATTGAAGACAATCCACGAGATGTACAGAGACGTCCAACACCTGCCCCCGAGAAGCCATTTATCAAGAGAGGATTACTTTTAGCCGGAATTTTTACCGGCGTCGCTATTTTAGTGGGGCGAATTTTTACGACGGCGAGGGGGGCTTGAACGATGATTGGATGATGGGGGGTTTCTATTTTCTTTTCTGAATGAGTCTGCACAAAGGACAATTGGCTATAGAGATTAAGATCAAAATGTATCGAGTATGCAATCATTCAGCTGGCACTTAGTCTACAGTATTGTGACATAAATGACTGCTCTAGGGCGCTTATGACGCCATTAAAAGTCGTGTAATTCTTGGAGACCACACGGACAGGAAGACCGAGGCAGCTTTCAACGCCTGCGGCGGTAAAGGGGCCGTGGGCTGCCATAGCGGTCGACGACCGTGTGATCCAACGACGAACGGATTCTGCTGATCCCATGCATTGAATCAATCCCTGAGCCTACGTTTTCATTATTTCTTTCGCGTATAAATCGATGGGCAGACCTCGGCTGTTGATGTAAAGAGGATGACATCGATGTTCCCATCCTGCAACAGTCGGCGTTCAGCCGCACAAGCTTCAAAACTGCAACCAGGTTGTGTCACATAGGCATCGAGGCGCACAGCATCTGCTCCTCCATCTCTGAGTGCCTTGAGAAAACGTGGCACGACAACTGGCTCGGTCAATCCATCTGATGCCAATCGTCGTCACGCATCCTGACGAGCGTTAAGGGAATGGCAGACCTCGAACGGAAGGCACGGGACAGAGAATCTTGGATCCATTCAGTTCCTGTCGTTCCTGAAGTGCTCTGACCAAACCCATTGTACTTGCCTGATGCACAACAGACCATCATGCATTCCTTGTTTGGCCTGCATCGATCGATCGTCTCTGCTCACATCCTCAGGCAGAATGTCGGCATGGAGGTTGTAGTGTTTCAGTTGTTCGGCATCTGCTCCGAGAGCACAGATCTGGATGTCACATTTCTGGATGTACTCAACCAGATCTCTGCTTCTGGGGAAGCGGTCGTTTAATCTTTGTAAAACAGCATCGATGCCGTTTTTTGACGTAAAGGCGATGTGTGAGAATTCGGGCAGCCTTTTCAGCACGGCATCGATCTACGTTCGCCGCTCGATCTGGCATCTAAGAGACCGGCGTGTCGAGATGCACTTTGGGACGCTCTGCGAGTGGAAGGTGTGTGATCTCGATAGCCGGTAACCAAATGGGTCGTGCTTGCGCGTCGATCAGCAGTGACGATAACTTCCTTGCGTACTGCCTTGGCGCTACCTCGAGGCGATCGCGTCGACGTCAAAGCCGTCATCGCCTTCATGGCTTACCTGTGATCAGTATGCGTTTGTTCTGGAGAGGCATGGATGGAGGGTGTGCAGAGATCATCGTTTATTTGTTGGTGTCGTTACTTATCATCTACTAACGAAAGAACGACCGACTGACCGACCACTCAGTTGACACCTGTTTACACATTTCGCCGATGTCCGTTAAAACAAATCTAAGATGAAATCTTTTTTAAAAGATAATTTGGATGAGTGCGCAGGTTTCCAGTAGACTTTGGCCAGAAGAAAGAACATCGTGGACATCCATTTAACGGCGACGCTTGAGGCCCACCCAAACAATAATAAAAATGAGAGAAACGGAGGTCAAATTCCGTCATGCAGAATAGGCATCCATTCAGACCAGTCAGAAAGCGTCATCGCCCAGATGGGTTATGCATGATGTGGTGTGGTGGTTAACTACTAACAAAACTTTGTGACACAGAGACAACACACACAACACATGTTAACTCTCTCATCGCGCACAAACGCAGAGCTGCGAAGAAAACACAGAGTGAAGAGACAGCAAAGAGCAACACCGTCAGCCCAGCTTCAGTCGAATCGTATCTCCTCCAAACCAAATTCTGTGCTTGGTCCTGGTGGTATCGTATCGTACAGTCCTAAAGATGTGTCCCATGTGTAGATGATAGGGGCACAGTGTGACGGCGAGAGCACCTCGAGAAATAATTAGCTTTGGGCAGAAAAGACATAAAAACTGTTGGATGCTGCTATGGCGGCGACATCTGCATGGGGATGCCATGCCATTTGGTATATGTTGTCAGCCAAGGAGAGATTGGTGACATCCACATCTCCAGAAGGGGCTGCTGCCTCCCTGTGATGCTTCTCTTCAAAATTCGGATCTTCTGCGTTCACATTCACCCAAGAATCTGAGCCATCATTCAGGCCGAATACTCGAAAATAGCCATCGTAGGTGCCAGTCATCGCATGCTGCCCATCGTGACTCAAACAACATGTGAACTTATCAAATATTCGGTCACACTCGTACAGATCATAGAGCTTCCCTCTGAGATGATCATGGACGTTAAAAACCTGCAATGGATGTGTGTGCATTGCCAGATCCCAGATCTTCAGAGTTAGGTAATCCCGCGTCAACAGATAACGCCCATTTCCACTGAATTTCATATCTGAGATGCTGTTGACGATTTCTGAGAACAGGGAATGGTTCTGCGGATCCTCTGGGCTCTCAAAGAGTACGGCACTGTCATCGTAGTCGCAGAGCGCTCTCTGTCGCATATCCACAAGACGACTGAGTCCCTTGCTACTGGAGTACGCGAACAGAGCACAGTTCTCTGGATGACACTCTGCACACGTAATGACCTCCGTGAGATCCTCCATGCTCTCTGGCTTGAGGTCGACGATATTGAAGCTTGTGTGGGTGACTTCCAGATTCCACAGATTTATTCGCAAGTCATCTGCAGAGAGGAATGTCTCTTGATCACTATTCACCGAGATAGAATTAATATGATAGGCATGAGCATTACTGAAGACACGCATGTTCTTGGTGTGAATCACATTCTCCTTGGTAACTACCTTTGGCAGTCTCAAAGCTGCCTGCGACAAATCCAGATCTGTGTCATCTCTGAATGCGCGAATCAATGAAGACTGTCTCGATTTGTGATCCGAAATGACGGACTTGGAAGTCAACTCTGCTCCAGGCTTTGAGCTGACAGCAAAGTTGAAATTCGACACATGCTTCAGTTTCTGATGCGAAACGCGCCAGAGCTTGATTGTCTTGTCATTCGTCGACAGAAGCAATTTGGAAGAATTATAGCTACGGCACCATCGAATCTTGTTGATTTTCTCTTCTATCTCCAAACTCTTCAAATAATCAAACTCTGGCAGATGAGACTGCAATTCAGTACAATACCTACACATGCACACACGCATGAGTGACATTACACATTGGGAAGTGACATGACGTAGGACCTAAATTCGTAGGAAGGTTGCTGCCGATGTTTCATTTTGGTGGACGGAGATGCGGGAGGGGAGTCAGAGATGGGAGAAGGGAGGTTTTCACGAAATGGCATCCGTTCGAACACGACCACACGGCCTCCCTTGTCTCCCGTTGCCAGGAAATCTCCCGAAACGTCAAAGTCCATTGTCGAGATGATATCCGCGTCATCCACCTTAAACCCATCCGACTCGCATCCCACCGTTGATAGACTTGGGCTCCCCACTTGTTCGGCGGGGGTGCGAACACCGAAGCACTGCAATGAATGCCACTTGGATTCGTCATGGGATGCCATTCTCTCGTCGTCATAAAACGCCGGCATAAACAGCTGTTCGTTGTTCTGTTCGTCTGGCGCACACACGCTCAACGCAATTCGAGGCGCGACGTGACGCGCAATGTCCCTCGTCCGTATTGTCAAGCGACGGTATTGTCGAATGCGTCCAAGGATATCTGATGGAGTTCCAGAATGCAACAAGCAAAAAGCAACCCAAGGACAACAACAGCAACAACACTGTCGACAATTTGCGACGGATGGACGTTAACGTAATCCTTTAGTCAATTTATACTACGAAAATCGACCGTCACGACGCACCATCTGCCAACTCGAATGGCCACAGATCTCGATGACGAATCTCCTGGATTTCAAAAGGAAGGAGTGGATGTCCTTGAATGGCGGCGAGAAACACAAGACGGTGCATTTGGAAACCTCTTCGATATCGACGTCGCGGAAGAGGATGCGCAACTCGCGCTGTGCGACGTCACTCTGGGAAATCGACGTCTCCTTGTCGAAGCCGTTCGTCGCATTTGTGGCCATACGTTGAACAAGACAGGTAGGTGGATGGAGAAGTGCGCTTCAGTGACGTCGCGAGCTGCGTTTGTCTGGAAGGGATCATGCGATGGGAAGGCGGAGAGGAGCTCGGGCAGTTCTTGATGCAGAAGGCCGTGTATTTTGAAGACGGCGTTGTTCTGGAGATGGGATGTGGCGCCGTGCCATTGCCATCGATGGCCGCCGCTATGGGGGGTGCACGGAAATGTGTCCTGACAGACGGGTGTGAGGATGTACTGGACGTGGCACAGCGCAATATCCAGCGCAATGTTCAGCATTTTGCGTCTTCGACAGAAATCCTCCATCGACGTCTCGTCTGGGGAAACGAAAGAGATCTTCGTGATGTCCTGGCCGAGTGCACAGAGCTCCACTGGATCGTCGCTGGGGATGTGGTGTATTCGGAGAACGGAACGGCGGCCTTCTTCGAAACCGTAGCCGCCATTCTCCACGCTTTCCCCAGAGCGAGGCTGTTGTTGTCATATGTCGTTCGTGGAGTCAGTGACAATCGAATTCTGGAAATGGCGAGTGAGGCCGGACTTAGGAAGAAAACATTTCCTTCCGAACTCGAAGTGGACACAGTGAGGCGTTCGCCAGTGCAGCTCGCTCTGTTCGTCAAGGGACGTTCTGAGCGCAGAACGGTGAGATGTGTCAAGTGTTGCGATGCCTTGGCGTCGGTGCTAGTTCGGCAGGGAGACGCTCTGTGCGTTGCTTGTCACGTCAATCACGTCGAAACGAAATTCCGATCTCTCTTCAAAACGAAAGGCGCCATTCGACCCGGCGATCACATCCTGATCGAAGGCTCTGGGACTGCCGAAGCACTAAGCGCCTTGGATCTGCTTCTCCTTTACCGTCACCCCGATTCCGATTCCGTGCGACGCGGAAAGACGTACTTTGGCCTAACCATTCTCCAAGACGCCTCTCGTTCCGACAACGCCGTCGTCGAAAAAAGAATCCTCGAACGACATGGCGCTGCATCCAAAGACGTCGAATTTCGCACGGGGAAGTTAGAGGCGATCGATTGGAATGAACAATACCCCGAACTGGACGAGACCAGTCGACAGGTTCTGGAGAAAACGCACCAAAGGCGTTACCTGATCAGCCAAGCCCAGCGTTTGGGATGCAATGTCCTTATGTCGCTGGAGACATCGACTGCGTTGACACAGAATCTGCTGGCTTCCTCGTGCAGCGGAGGTGGATTCGGTGTCCCCTATGGATTACAGCTTTGCGATCGGCGGTATCTCTCGTCGAATGGTGTCACTCTTGTTCGCCTATTGCAAGAGCTCTCGGCAGCCGATGTCGCATACTACTGTCATTTCAAAGGATACGAGACCGCTGGTGCAAGAATGCCGCGTGATGTGACATCTGTGCAGTCCTTGACAGCGCAGTTCGTCCACTCGCTTCACGAGACATACCCCTCGGGTGTCTCCAGTATACTGCGTACGGGATTGAAGCTGCAGACAATCGACGGAGACAGCGTCGCGCGCTGCCCCATTTGCGACGAAGCTGTGGAAGATAGGAATTTAAGTTACTGTTATGCTTGCGAAATGCACAATCTTTCAAATCTCTGCTGCGGCAGCGTTGTAACACAAACAAATTTCAACTGCTCTCAAGATTTCTTACCAAGAACACGAAGACGACAACAGACGGACGGACAAAACTTCCGAAATACAGAAATACTTTTTGCTCTAACATATCATCCATCCCCCCTTTGGCATTCGACGCATGACTGGACAACACGGTCAGGCTCAACAAAATGGCGGCCCGATTTTCTTCCCCTCCGATATGAACCGCCCGGTGTTTCTCGGTTCACAGCGTGGTCACCACCCGATTGTCATGCACTGCGGTGTATGCGACTACCAAGGAGATTCGAATCTCAAGTGCGCAGCAAAACGAACCGATGTCCCGATGATGCCGATGTCGCGCAGGAAGAGGAAAGGAGCGTCTAATGTTTTGTGGGGGGTTGCGCTCTTCGGTGTTGGGTTTTTTCTCCCCGTGGAAGATAGCCATCACTATTGTCCGCGGTGTCGTCGGTGCGTGGCGAAGGCAAAGTATTTATGAATGAGATGTACAGCCGCACCACTGCTAGCATATTTATTATTTCATGCATTTCATTGCCACTTTCAAGGTGTCGTGTTCCCACCGCTCTCAAGCTGTCGTGTTCTAATGGACTTTACCATTTCTCTAACGCTTGTACAGACACAAAATGTGTCATGCGTCTGAGGACAGATTAATAGTGTGGACCACTAGTTTGATGTATCGAGATTGTAACACAGAAAAATGCTCTCACGAACTGTTCAAGACGTCAGATAGAATGGCATCTGGTTCTCTGAGTTCCAAAACTGGGAGCGCCTTCATCGTTTCTGGATGGAGTGCAGAGAAACTGCCAGCAACACAGGTGCCATGATTCCACATGCCATCCAACCTAAAACACCTCATACATGTGTCCGCGATACCGCCGATGTGCGAATGTCATTTGGAGATGACTTTTTGCGCTGCTTGCTGAAATACAAGGTCCCACATCCATGCTTCTTGTCCTGGATGAAGTGTCCAACAAAAGTGTCACCGTTGGCATATCGTTCCGTTCCGCGACCTTCCCTGCAGCCAATGGCAAGGGCACGAATGCTGTATGGATGATGCTAGACACGACTGTACCTGAGATCGTTCACCCATTCTCCTTCGTAAAGCGGCACTCGTGCTCCATGAGACATCACGCGACCTCGTCCGTTTCTTTTGCCTAGAGAATGACACTGCGTGCGTGCCTTCTCGAGATCCATCTTATATCTGTCTGGACCTTTGGCCCATTGTCCTTCGTAGTAGCAGTTGTTATGGGCATCATAGTATACACCGTGTCCCTGCCAACACGATCAGAAGGGAGATCACGGATGGCGGCGCTTGATCAATGAGGCGGCTGATTACTGATGGTTGATCGCAATGCCATTCGCCTGTGTATACGAGTTTGTGTTCTCGGCCACGGCAACGGTAAAAAGCACCCAGCCCTTCCCTTTTGTTTCTCATCCATTTTCCAAAGTACTTGTCTCCATTCTTATAGATCATACATCCATTCCCTGAACGGGATCGCATTCTTTCATGATGAGGGCCTCAAACCGTGCCGCCGATTTTGCCACCACTCTCCACGGTAATTGCTACCGTCTGGAAAGTACACGGTCGCTCTCTCGCCGTTTTTTAACGTCTGCAGCGTTCATGAAGGGGATGGAAAAGAGCCCGTCGAGTGAGACTTTGTCGATCAAAGACGTGTTCGTCTGTTGCATTTCCATGCAGACGCTTTGCGGATCATGGACAACGGGATGTGACAATCGAGGCAAAGGGCAGGACGTCGTTCGGCAAATGTGATGTGACGTCAACGCCGCCAAGTCCAATACGCGATGGGATTTGAGCATCTGGGACTCGATCCTCTCTGGATTCAGAGCGCCAAACGACGCGGATTTGTGACACCGACGCCCATACAGCGAGAATGCATTCCCGCTGTCCTCAAGGGACACGACGTTCTGGCTCTGTCCAAGACGGGCACAGGAAAAACACTGGCTTACGTCCTGCCCATCCTGCACAAGCTTCAGAGCACAAATACTGGACATCAGCATCCTTGGAGCGTTCTCGTCCTCGTCCCGACCAAGGAGCTCATTCTACAGGTCGGAACAACGACGAAGGATCTCTCTTGTGGAGATGTACTCGATATGCAGGTTCACGAGGAATTTCAGAAGACGATGCAGACCGTCGCTTTTGCTAACGTGCGGGTTTCTGCCTTCTGTCGTGCCCTTCCAACGACCGAAGCCGAGAGCAAAGATATGGGGTCAATTGTGATCTGCACGCCTCGGCAAATTTCTTCTCGGCCGCACAGCCCATCAGCATCCAATGGGCGATGGCTGGAGAACATCGAGACCTTGGTCATAGACGAGGCAGATTTGTTGCTCTCCTACGGCTACGATGCCGATATGAAATCCATCTCCCCACGAGTGCTCGTTCTCTTTTCTCTCAGACATCTCACAACACTACTGTGCAGATCTCGAGGTCCTGTCAGTGCATCCTGGCAAGTGCCACTCAGAGTCCCGATCTGAACGCGATTGTCAAGTTGGTGATGGAGAACCCGCAGAGAATCGATCTGTTAGGTGCGGAACAGCTGTCGACGTTGGGTGGCAAGATCGAACATAGCTATTTGAAATGTCCTCCGGAAGAGAAAGCGCTGCATGTCTATGCGCTCATTCAGTTCCACTCCATCGATGTGCCCATCATGATCTTCGTCAACAGCATCCACGAAGGATACCGATTGCATCTCTTCTTAGACTGCTTCAGAATTGCGAGCTCTCTGCTGCACAGAGAACTACCACAAGATACTCGGCAACGACTCATTGAGGTCGGTCGGTAGAAATAGATAGTGGGAGAGTTTGCATCCGTCTGCTCATGACTGTAGGTCTTCAACAAAGGCCGTTGCGATGTGTTTATCATTGTGGACGATTTGCAGAGTCATATGTCGATTAAGGAGCAGCAAAAG